>NZ_JBHXMU010000011.1:23581-157114 GCF_042720685.1 Kitasatospora sp. NPDC058492 | reverse complement strand
CCCCAGGACACCTGGGACGCGGGCCGACGGATGGGGTGTTGCGCAAGAAGCTGGTGGGGCCGACTTCAGGTATTCGGAAAACGGCACGGAGTGAGCCAGGGCGATTCTTTTCCACTCGCGGTGGCGGCGCATGTCGCCGCTGACCAGCTCCCGGTTGATCTGGGTGCCGTCAGGTCGGAAGTTCAGGTGGACTGCCGAGGTGTCATCGAACAGCCACCAGTCCTGGTCGGGGATACCGAAGTTCCCTTCAGTGGTGTCCAGGATCCGGATGTCTTCTCCGGCGGCGATGTTGCCAGGGATACCCCAGGCGAACTGGTACCGCTGGTAGTCCGTGAGGGGTTGGCGCACCACCCGGACGCGGCCGATCTTCCGTCCCGAGGAGACGAAGCCGTGCACCCTCCGGTGCCACGCCGCGTTGTGATCGATCGGCTTCGGCTCGCCGCGCAGGAAGCGGGCGAGGCTCTCTGCTTCCCTGGGCATGGTGTAGGCGGGCTGCGCCTCGAACCGGAACGCTTCGTGCTGGTAGCTGTCGAAGTGGGCGCGCCACTGGTCACCATCCAGGAGCACGGATGGCCTCCTTCAGAACGTGTCGGGGAATCTCGACGGCGGACTCCCGATGGGTGCCTTCAGGGCCGTGAAGTGGTCGCTCTGGACCGCGAACGTCCCGCGATCGGTGGAGTACACGGTTGGGCAGTCGTCATCGTCGCAGCGTGGGCCGTTGAACTTGCTGGCAGGAGACAGTAGCTGCGGGGGCTCAGCCATGCTGACCTCGCTATGCCTCCCAACTCGTCAACGACGCTAGGGCTGCCTTCGATGCCTGTCCATGCAGTATCGGGCATATTCCGGGTCTGGGATAAGGACCTTGCCTGGGGCCTTCGCTCTGAGGAGCTGCCGGAACATACCGGGAGTCGTCAGCGAGGACATGGTCGAACGTGTCGGCAGTGCGGCAGCATGGTGAGGCCTGCCGCTCAGGATGCGGGTCAGCGGGTGCGGTGCCGCGTAAGAAGTCGGTGGAGTCGACTTCTTGTGCAACCCCCGCAGCAGGTTCGGTGGCGACGGAGCTGTTCGTCGCGATCGCCCGGGATGCCGACGGGGTCGACTTCCCGGGCGATCGAAACGTGGTGGGTGGCTCCAAGGCAAGATCATTAGTCGAACACGGGAATATCGCCGAGTCGGCATGGACACTCCTGCAAGGTGTCCCTAGCTTCGTATCTGCAAGGTCCAGCAGGGTTCGGCGGGTGGGAGGTTGGCATGGCAGGGAAACCGGTGCTTACGCGGCTGACGGGCAACGGCAACGGCAGCGGCTCGGGGGAGTGCGGCGGGGATGACTGCCCGAACGTGTATGCCACCGACCGTGGCTCGTTCGTGGTTCAGGGCGACCTGTTCGACGGCTTCACCGCGCCCGAAGGCGAGGGCCTGGTGGAGATTCCCGAGCACATTCTCAGGGAGGCCGTCCGTGCTCTTGGATGGTAAGGACTGGCGGGACTACTTCGACGCCATGGCGAGCGATGCCTGGCGGCTGGAGACCCGTTCCGTCTACACCATGCCGCAGGAAGAGGACGCCATCCGGCGCTTCCTGGCGGGTGGACCGGTCACTGCGGAGGACACCGCGGCCTGGACCAGGCGCGTGAGGGGCTTCCGTGAGAGCGGTCGGACCGTCGGCCGCGTCCACGCGATCACCCGACCCCTGACGGACTATCTCCGCTTCGAGTTCGCGCACTACGCCCACAACGTCGCGGCCGGCGAGGACATCCGGATTCTCGACCTGACCGGCCGCGAGAATCCGGGCCTACCGGATCAGGATTTTTGGATGTTCGACGAGTCCAGGGTGGTCCTGATGAACTACCGCCCGGACGGGACGCAGATCAGCCGCGAGGTGTTCGACGGCGACCCGAGCCGATTCGTCGAGTGGAAGCGCTTGGCCGTATCCGAGTCCGTTCCTTTCTCGGAGTACGTGAGAGCAAGCGGCTGAGTGTCTCTGGATCCGGAACGGCTCGGACAGTCCAAGTCCGAGCTGGGGAAGAAGCTGCGAGAGCTGCGCAAGCGAGCCGGCCTTACGGGGGCCCGGCTCGCTGTGCGTTGTGCCATGACGCAGAGCACGATCAGCAAGATTGAGACGGGGAAGAAGATACCGACCCTTGTAGAGGTCGAGCGAATTCTTTTCGCGCTTGGCGTACCGTCGGAGATAGCCGAGGAAATCTCATCGCTCGCGCGGGTTGCTCATACGCAGTGGCAGGAGGTCCGGGCGTCCTGGAGGGGCGGGCTGGAGAAGCGGCAGGCGGAGCTCGCAGCGCTGGAGCAGGACGCCTCCGTCCTGCGGTATTTCCTTCCGGCGATGGTGACGGGGTTGCTGGCGACGCCCGAGTACGTCAGGGCCGGTCTTGCCTACTCGCCCGGTGATATCGGCAAAGCGGTGGCTCGGAAGTTGGAGCGGCAGGCGGTCCTCTATGACACGTCCAAGTCGTTCACGTTCCTTCTGACTGAGCAGGCCGTCAAGTGGGCGGTGGTCGGTCCGATGGCCATGTCGGTTCAGATCGAGCGTCTGGCCGCACTTTCCCGCCTGCCCAATATCCGAATCGGCGTGATTCCGTACGGGGTTGTCCTGCCGCAGGGCCCGATGAACACTTTCACGATTTACGATGAGCGGTTGGCCACGGTGGAGATATTTACTGGGCGCATAGTTTTCCGGGACCCCAGGGACATCTCCGAGCATATTGAAGTTTTTTCCCGCTATGAGATGAATGCGTTGTTCGGGGATTGCGCAAGGCGGCAGCTCTACGAGTGGTCTGCGACATTCCGTGGAGATCTTTAGTCGATCACTGGAATATTGTTGAAATTCTCGCAGGAATCCCCCTAGCGTGTTCTCGCCCGTCGATGTCGCTGGATGCCACTGTGGCCACCGGCACCGACTGACCGGTCTGACGGGCGGGAAGGAGCGCAGACATGGGGGAGCACGGAGACGGCAAGGGCGGCGAGGTCGGGGACAAGAAGCAGTCCCCGAAGGAGTCGGACGGCCAGTGGACCAAGCCCGTCACTCCGCCGAAGAAGTGAGCTTCAACTGATGGAGGAATTCGCACAGTTGATGTCCGGGCTGGGCGAGGAGTGGCGGGGCGCGTTCGAGCGTGCCCCGCGCTCTGCCTTCGTGCCGGAGAAGGTGTGGGCCCCGGACGGCGGCGCTCCGACCGGCTACCGGCGGATCAGCCGTGGCGACGACCCGGACGGCTGGTGGGCGCTGGTCGACGCCGACGCTGTGGTCGTCACGCAGGTGGACGACGGGATCGGTGGCGGGCCCGGCACCGCGACGTCGTCGGCCTCCATGCCGTCCCTGGTGGCGGACATGCTTCGTCACCTGGAGGTGAGCGACGGGCATGCCGTGCTCGACGTCGGTACCGGAACCGGTTGGACAAGTGCCCTGCTGTGCGCCCGACTCGGTGACGAGCAGGTGACCACTGTCGAGGTGGATCCGGTTCTGGCGGCAGAGGCGGCGCTGAGGTTGGGGGCCGCTGGATTCGCGCCGAACCGTGTGGTGGGCGATGGGTTGGCCGGGTGGCCCCACGCCGCTCCCTATGACCGCATCCACTCGACCGCAGCCGTCCGCAGGGTGCCCTGGGCATGGATCGAGCAGACCCGCCCCGGCGGTGTCATCGTCACCCCGTGGGGCACCTCCTACGCCAATGCCGGGCTCCTGCGCCTGGTGGTCGGCGAGAGGGGCCAGGCGTCGCACGGCCGGTTCGTCGGCAACGTCAGCTTCATGTGGATGCGAGCCCAGCGCCCGCATGCCGTGACCGGCCCGCTGTCTGATGCGCCGGACCACTACCGGCAGGGCCCTTCCGCAATGGACCCGGAGTTGGCGTTGGAGGACGTGCACGCAGCCTTCGCCATCGGCCTGCGAGTGCCCGGTGTCCGGTACGAACACGTCTGGGACGAGGCCGACCCCAGCGGCACCTTTCGCATGCAACTGTCCGACGGTGCCGGATCGTGGGCCTCGGTTCGCTACGCCAGGTGGAACGGCGAGGACGCTGTTCAGCAATGCGGGCCCCGCCGGCTGTGGGACGAGATCGTGGGCGCCCGCCGGTGGTGGTGGGGGGAGGAGGGGAGGCCGGACCTGGGCCGGTTCGGCGTGACCGTCGGTGTAGACGGGGCACAGTCCGTCTGGCTGGATGATCCTGGTAACACCGTCGCGGTCCGTTGACGACCGCTCCGTGCCGCTCTAGAACGGAGCACAGGCCCCGGACACGGACTGCCGGGGGCGCCCCCGAGAGATCCTGAGGAGCAATGCCATGGCTCCAGACGACAACGGCTGCCCGGTGCTGGACATGACCGGCCGGGCCCTGCACCAGCAGAACGCGGAGCTCCGCGCCGCCGGGCCCGCCGTGCGGGTCGAACTCCCCGGCGGCATCATCGCCTGGTCCGTGACCCGCAGCTCGGTGATCCGCGCCCTGACCGGCGATCCGCGGGTCTCCCGCGACCCGCGCAAGCACTGGCCCGGCCTGGCCGCGGTGCCCGAGGGGTGGCCGATGGGCCCGATCGCGTTCCAGCAGAACTTCTTCAACCGCTACGGCGACGAACACCGCTCGGCGCGACGACGGATGGCGCCCTCGTTCTCGCCCCGCCGGGTGTCCTCGCTGCGGCCCGGGATCGAGGCGACGACCGCCGCCCTGGTCGGCGCGTTCCGTGACCTCGCCCCCGGCGAGGCCGTGGACATCCGCCGGGCCCTCTCGCTCCCGCTCACCATGACGGTGATCTGCGACCTCTTCGGCGTACCCGCCGACATGCGGCCGCAGATCGGCCGGTCGATGGACACCCTGCTGACGACGACGGCGACGACCGAGCAGATGACGGTCGCGCGGGCGGAGATCAACGTGGTGCTGGTCGAACTGCTGGAGCTCAAACGGCGCGACCCCGGCCCCGACCTCGCCAGCGACGTGGCCGCCGTCAGCACCGGCGGCGACACGGGCCGCGCCGAGGAGGAGTCCCGCGACGAGCTCTTCCTGATGCTCGGCGCCGGGTACGAGACGGCGGTCAACCTCATCACCAGCGCCGTCCAGGCGCTCCTCACCCACCCCCGCTACCTGGCCCAGGTCCGCGAGGGCACCCTCGCGTGGGAGGACGTCATCGAGGAGACCCTGCGCCACGAGAGCCCGGTGATGCACATCCCGCTCCGCTACCCGCTGGAGGACATCGACCTCGGCGACGGCGTGGTCATCCGGCAGGGCGAGCCGATCCTGCTCGGATTCGGCGCGGCCGGCCGGGACCCGGAGGTCCACCCGGACCGGCCGGACGACTTCGACCCGACCCGCCCCGACAAGGAGCACCTGTCCTTCGGCTACGGCCCGCACTTCTGCCTCGGCGCACCCCTGGCCCGGCTGGAGGCCGAAGTGGCTCTGGAAGGCCTCTTCGGCGCCTACCCCGGCAGCGCCCTGGACCCGGCCAGCCCGACGCCGGCCCGCCTGGAGTCCGTGATCATAAGCGGCCCGGCCGAGCTCTGGATCGTCCCGAGGCCTGCCGCAGTGTGACGGCGGTACCTGGGGGAAGGGCGGCTCCCGCGAGTTCGCGGGAGCCGCCCTTCGGCGCTGTGTGGGTCAGACGGTGAAGTGGTCGAACTCGCCGGCCTTGGCGCCGAGGAGCCAGGCGTTGAGCTTGGCGCGGGTGGTGGTGACGATGTGGGCGGGGTCGTCGGACTCGCGGATGTAGACCAGCTCACCTGAAGAAGCGATTTCGACACAGTTCGCCTGGTCGCTGCTGAAGCTGGACTTCTGCCAGTTGAGCTGGTGCATGGCTATCTTCCCTGGACCTTGTAGCGGATGTGCTGGATCAAGCCCAACGAGTCGCGATGGCCTGACGATGGTGCGGACGTCGCGGCAAGCAGGGGTGGAAGGGCCAAACCCCTGAGCCGATCGAACTTCCGGTCAAATGTTGTCACGACCTCGGGATCTCCCACGAAGTCCGACCCATGTGGGTGTTCGAGCAGAACTGTGTCAAGCCGGTTGTGCGCGCCACGGATGAGCATGAACGGAGTGTCGTTCGAAGCGTATGTGGTGCAGTCGAACGGGAGGATCTGAATCGTCACGTTCGGAAGACTGCTCATCTCGATCAGATGATTCAGCTGATCGCGCATGACCGTTGGGCCCCCGTACATCATGTGCAAGGCGGCCTCGTGGATCACAGCACGGAACGGAGGCGCGTTCTTGCCTGCCAGCACCCTGTGGCGTTCTTGGCGGAACTCGACCTTCTTCTCGTTGTACCCCTGGATGACCTCGCCGTAGGCCTTGGTCTGCAAGAGTCCGGGAATGAGGAGAGACTCGTAGCTGTCCAAGGCCGTGGCGCTCGCCTCCGCCTCGGCGAGGTCGAGTGAACTGCGTGTCACGTGGTGCTTGAACTCGGTCCACCAGCCCTTCCCCGAGCTCTCGCTCATGGCGACGAGGCCGGCTCGGTACTCCGGGTCCGCGACGCTGCAGATGTCGAGCCAGGCGTTCAAGCGCTCAAGATTGAGGCCGAGCCTGCCAGCTTCGGTGTGGCTGATGTTTGGACCTTTGACGCCCAGGGCCTCGCCGATCTCCAGGGCCGAGATGCCTGCGGCGTCTCGAACACGGCGAAGCTCCTCGCCGAAGCGGCGCTGTCGTTCGCTGATACCAGTCCTGAACCCCATGGGCATGCCCTTCCCGCGATCTTCATCTACGCAGAGTGTACGTGCATGTTCGGAGTGTATTGCAGACTTGAGGGGTATTCGTCTACAGTCCACTCACCAATCACTTTGCACCGCTGGGAGATTCCCCATGTGTGACCCCAACCTCAACTCCCCCTCCCTCACCGTCTCTCGCGAGGCGTTGCGCGACACCATGGCGCGCGCCGGGTACCCCGACTCCTCCATCGGGGACGCCGAACTCGCGCTCGTGGAGCTGGTGGTGAACGCCTGGCGGCACGGGTTGACCGCCGCGCCCGTCGTCCTGGTCGCCGTCGTCCACGGGACGCTTCGCGTCACCGTCGCGGACCGCAGTCCCGTGCTGCCCGAGCAGCGGAAGTCCGATCCGTTCGCCCAGTCCGGGCGGGGGTTGATGCTGGTGGAGGGGCTCATGCACCGCTGGGGTGCGGAGCCGCAGAAGCTCGGCAAGCGCGTCTGGTTCGAGCTGGACGGCGCCGCGTGATCGCCCACCACCCGATCCACCCCGCCGACCCGGCCCTGCGGCAGCTCACCGGCCGGCAGGTCACCGAACTGATCGTCGATCTCCGCACGGAGGGGCGCGAGTTCGGTCTCCTCTGGCCGTCCGCCCAGTCCGGAGAGGCCGATCTGAACGGCCGGGCGCTCGTCTCCATCGGCAACATCCCGGCCAGCACCTTGATCAACCTGCTGGCCCTGCTGCGCGAGTTCAAGCGCCGGCGGGGCCGGGCGTGACGGGCATGCTGGTTCTGATCCTGCTGGCGGCCGCCGTCGGCGGTGTGTGTCAGGCCCGGTCCGAGCGGCTGCGGGATCGACGGGATCGGACATAGGTGCCATGCATGGCACGCGGGTCCGCCTTCTCCAGGCGGGCCCGCGCCATGCCCGGCCGTGGAGGTCAGGCGATGAAGTGGTCGAACTCGCCGGCCTTGGCGCCGAGGAGCCAGGCGTTGAGCTTGGTGCGGGTGGTGGTGACGATGTGGCCGGGATTGTCGGACTCGCGGAGGTAGACGAAGTCGCCCTCGGAGGCGATCTCGATGCAGTCCGCCTGGTCACCGCTGAAGCTCGGCTTCTGCCAGTTGAGGTGGTCCATGGCTACCTTCCCTGTACTCCGTGTCGGGCGCGCTGGAGCAGGCCCCGGGAGCCACGATAAGCGGGCGCACAGCCGTGTCGTTTCGGTCATGTCAATTCGTGCGACTCGTTGTGCTATTCCCTTGGGTCCTCACTCGTTCCTACACTGAGACCCCGCCGCACGGGGGCTGCGGGAACCAGGTTGCCGACGGGCCCGGGGGAGGCGCGTGTGAACGACCGTGGCTGGGACGAGGATGATGCCCGGCCGTACTTCTTCCTCTCCTACGCGCACACCCCGAAGGCCGGCACGCGCGGCGCCGGTGATCCGAACCACTGGGTCCGCCAGCTGTACCGGGACCTGTGCGAGGCGGTGCTGCAGCTGACCACGGTCCCGGCCGGGGTGCCGGTCGGCTTCATGGACGAGTCCATGCACCAGGGGGAGTTGTGGGCGGAGCGGCTGTCGGAGGAGCTTGCGACGTGCCGGGTGTTCGTGCCGCTGTACTCGCCCCGGTACTTCAACAGCGTCCCGTGCGGGCAGGAGTGGCACGCCTTCACCCGCCGCCCGGTGTACCCGGCGACGATCGACGCGGAGCGCACCAGCGGCATCGTGCCGGTGCTGTGGGCGCCGATGAGCCGCTACCGGCTGCCCAAGGTCGCCAGTGAACTCCAGTTCAACCACGCCAGTTTCGGGCCGGACTACGCCACCGAGGGCCTGTACGCGCTGATGAAGCTCACCTACTTCCGCTCCGCCTACGAGCTGGCCGTGCACCGGCTGGCGGCGCGGATCGTGCAGGTGGCGGAGGAGACGGTGATCCCGGTCGGGCGGCGGCTGGACTTCAACGGGCTGCCCAGCGCCTTCAACGTGAGCGCGCCGACCAAGCAGCTGCGGATCTCCGTACTCTCCTACCACCAGGGCGAGTTGCCGCCCGACCGCAATCCCGACTTCTACGGCTCCCGGCGCACCGACTGGCACCCCTATCGCCCGGCCGGCTCGCCGATCGCCCAGCACGCGGTGCGGCTGGCCCGGCAGTTGGGGTTCCAGCCGACCGTGCACGAGTTCGACGACGAGGTCGAGTCGATCATCGAGGGGGAGGCGGCCGCCCCCGGCCTGCTCCTGCTCGACCGGTGGGCGCTGCGCGATCCGGACCGCCGGGAGCTCGTCCGCCGCTTCGACCGCTCGGACGCCACCTGGGTGAGCGTCCTGGAGCCGTGGAACACCGAGGACCCCGAGTGCGAGGAACGCGGCGGCGACCTCGGCGAGTTGAGCGACCAGGCGTTGCGCATCACCCGGCGGGCGAGCCGCCCCAGCTTCCTCGGGGTGAGCGGCCCGACCGGGCTGAACACCCTGGAGGACTTCGACGACGCGCTGCCCCGGGCCGCGATGAAGGCCAAGTACGCCTTCGAGGGCCGGACCAGGGCCGAGCCGGAGGATCCGCCGCCGCCCCGCCCGAACCTGCGGGACGCGTTCCGGCGCGGCCCGGGCGCGGCCCCGTTCGGCCGCGACGCCCCCTTCGGGCAGGACGGCTCCGGACCCGACGACCACCCAGACCGTGACGACGGCGATGACCCCGATGACGGGATGGCGCCCTTGGGAGGACGACCCAGATGAGCGAGAACCCCACCAGGAACTTCCGCGTCGGGGGCCTCACCGTGGCCGAACTGGCCGCCCAGCGGGAGGCCGAACGACGGTCCGTGGAGCAGGACCGCAACGGCCGGATCATCACCTTCTACTCCTACAAGGGCGGCACCGGGCGCACCATGGCGCTCGCCAACACCGCCTGGATCCTGGCCGCCAACGGCTACCGGGTGCTCACCGTGGACTGGGACCTGGAGGCGCCGGGCCTGGCCAAGTTCTTCCACCCCTTCCTCGACCCGGCCTCGCTGGCCGGCACGACCGGGATGATGGACCTGATCGCCGAGTACCGCGAGGAGGCCCTGCGCCCGGTCGAGCACGCCGAGGGCTGGCACCTGGACTTCGCCAGGGTGCACCCGCACGCGCTGTCGCTGTCCTGGCCGCTGTTCCCGACCGGGGGCAGCCTGGACTTCCTGTCCGCCGGCCAGTTCAACCGGGACTACTCCGAGGCCGTCACCCACCTGGACTGGGACATCTTCTACGACCGCTTCGACGGCGGGCAGTTCTTCGACGCCCTCAAGGCCGACATGAGCAAGCGGTACGACTACGTGCTCATCGATTCGCGCACCGGCCTGTCCGACATCGCCGAGATCTGCACCGTCCAGATGCCCGACGACCTGGTGGTCTGCTTCACCCTGAGCGACCAGTCCATCGACGGCGCCTCCCGGATCGCCCAGCACATCCACGACCGCTACCGCGAGCGCGGCATCCGCATCCTGCCCGTCCCGATGCGCATCGACGAGGGCGAGAAGGAGAAGGCCGACGCCGGCCGCTCCCTCGCCCGGGTCCGCTTCGACGGGCTGCCGGCCGGCCTCAACGGCGAGGAACTCGCCTCCTACTGGGGGTCGGTGGAGATCCCTTACCGGCCGTTCTACGCCTACGAGGAGATCCTCGCCACCTTCGGCGACCAGACCGGCACCCCCACCTCGATGCTCGCCGCCTGCGAGCGCCTCACCGCGATGATCACCCAGCGCAAGGTCACCTCCCTGCCGGTCATGGACGAGGAACTGCGGCTGCGCTACGTGGACGCGTTCACCCGCCGCCGCCCGTCCGTCCCCGCCGACCTCTACCTCTCCTACGTCCCCGAGGACCGGATGTGGGCGGACTGGATCGAGTCCGTGCTCACCCGGGCCGGCTTCCGGGTGCTGCCCCGCGACCTCAGCGCCGGCACCGACCCGCGCGAGGAGACCGAACGCGGCATCGACGCCGCCTACCGGACCGTCGCCGTGCTCTCGCCCGCCTACCAGCGCTCCCCGCAGGCCCGGGCGCTGTGGGAGTCCGTGGTCAACTCCGACCCCGCCGGCACCCGGCGCCAGCTCGTCCCCGTCCGCGTCGGCGACGTCAGGCTCACCGCGCCCTTCAGCAACCGCAACCCCGTCGACCTCGTCGGCCGCGACGAGACGCAGTCCGTCCAGACCCTGCTGCGCGCCCTCGGCCGCGGCGACGTCGCCCTGACCGAGCCCAACGGCAGCGGACCGCGCTTCCCCGGCAGCAAGCCGACCGTGTGGGACGTCCCGCCGCGCAACCCCTCCTTCACCGGCCGCGCCGCCGTCCTGGAGCAGTTGCGCAACCAACTGCGCGGCGGCATGGCGGCCGTCCTGCCCACCCCCCAGACGCTGTACGGGCTCGGCGGCGTCGGCAAGACCCAGGTCGCGCTGGAGTACGCGCACCGGTTCATGTCCGACTACGACCTGGTCTGGTGGATCGACGCCGAACAGACCGAACTCGTCGCCCCCGCCCTCGCCGACCTCGCCCGCCGGCTCGGCCTGCGTGTGGGCGACTCCGTCACCGAAGCCGCCGAGGCCGCCCGGGAGGCGCTGCGCCGCGGCGTGCCCACCTCGCGCTGGCTGCTGATCTTCGACAACGCCGACGAACCGGCCGAGATCCGCCGCTTCTTCCCCGGCGGCTCCGGCCACATCCTGGTCACCTCCCGCAACCAGGCCTGGACCGGGCACGCCGAGGCGCTGGAGGTGGACGTCTTCACCCGCGGCGAGAGCGTCGAACACCTGTGCCGGCGCGCCCGCGGCCTGTCCCGCCCGGACGCCGACCGGGTCGCCGAAGCGGTCGGCGACCTGCCGCTCGCCGTCGAGGTCGCGGCCGCCTGGCTGGACACCACCGGCACCCCGGTGGAGACCTACGTCGCCCAACTGCACGCCGAGGCGGCCCGCGCGCTGGCCGTCGCCCGCCCCGCCGACTACCCGACCCCGGTCGGCGCGACCTGGAACGTGTCCATCGGCCGGCTGCGCCAGCAGTCCCCGGCCGCCGTCCGGCTGTTGCAGCTCTGCGCGTTCTTCGCACCCGAGCCGATCTCGATGAACCTCTTCTACAGCGACCAGATGATCCGGGCGCTGGTGAAGTACGACGCCGACCTCAGCGACAAGTTCATGCTGGGCAAGGTGATCCAGGCGATCGGCCGGTACGCGCTGGCCAAGGTCGACGCCGGCAGCAACAGCTTCCAGGTGCACCGGCTCGTCCAGGCGGTGATCCGGGCCGAGATGACCGACGACGAACAGGAGATCGCCGTCCACGAGGTGCATCGCATCCTCACCGGCGCCCGGCCCGTCCTCGGCGACACCGACGACCCCGCCAACTGGCCCGCCTTCGACGAGATCTGGCCGCACCTGTCGCCCTCCAAGGCGCACAACTGCGACGAGGCGGACACCCGCCAACTGCTCATCGACCGCGTCCGCTACCTCTGGAAGCGCGGCGAACTCGACCGCGCCCGCGACCTCGGCCACGCCCTCGACACCGAGTGGACCAACAAGCTCGGCGAGAACGACCGGCAGACCCTGCTGCTGCGCTTCCAACTCGCCAACGTGCTGCGCTCCCAGGGCAACTACGCCGAAGCCCTGGCCCTGGACGAGGACACCCTGGAACGCCAGCGGGCCCTGCTCGGCGAGCACCACCCGTACACCCTGATGACGGCCGGCTCCCTCGGCGCCGACCGCCGGGCACTCGGCCGGTTCCAGGCCGCACTCGACCTCGACCGCGAAATCCTCGACCAGTTCCGCGAGTTGTTCGGCGACGACAACCCGCGCACGCTCTCCATGGCCAACAACCTGGCCATCGACTACCGGCTCGTCGGCAACAGCGAGGCCGCCCGCGAACTCGACCAGGAAACCCTCGACCGGCGCACCGCCGTCCTCGGCCCCCGGCACCCCTACACCCTCTCCACCAAGTCCAACCTCGCCCGCGACCTGCGCGAACTCGGCGACTACCGCGGCTCGGTGGACCTGCTCCAGGAAGTCACCTCCGACCTCGGCGACGTCCTCGACCCTGACCTGCCGGAGAACCTGCGCAACGCCAAGTCCCTGGCCGTCTCGCTGCGCCGCATCGGCGCGCTCGCCGAAGCCCGCCGGATCACCAAGGAGACCTACGAGCGCTACCTGGAGCGCTACGGCGCCGACGCCCCCGACGCGCTCGCCTGCGCGCTCAACCTGGCCGCCGACCACAGCGCCTCCGGCGACAAGGAGGCCGCCCGCGACCTCTGCTCCACCGTCTTCGAAGGCCACCGCCGCCTGTTCGGCGACGAACACCCCTTCACCCTGGCCTGCGCCAACAACCTCGGCATCTACCTGCGCGGCAGCGGCGACATCCAGGGCGCCATCGAACGCGGCCGGCTCACCGTCGAAGGGCTGACCGACTCCGTCGGGCCGGACCACCCGTACACCCTCAACGCGGTGATCAACCTGGCCAACGCCTACGGCGACGACGGCCAGATCGGCCTCGCCGAGGAACTCGGCCGGGCCGCCTACCAGGGCCTGTGCGAGCGCTACACGCCCCGGCACCCGGACGCCGTCGCCTGCGAGGCCAACCTGTCGATCACCCTGCGCTCGGCCGGCCGGCACACCCAGGCCGCCGAACTGCGGGCCCGCGCGATCGGCGAGCTGATCCGCCAGTTCGGCGAGGAGCACCCCAACACGGTCGCGGCGCGCGGCTGGAAGCGGATCAACCGGGACCTGGAGCCGCAGCCGGTGTAAGCGGCGGTGCAGGCGGCGGTGTGAGCGGCGGTGCAGGCACCGGTGAGAGCACGGCCTCCGGCCGGGGGCGGCGGGTACGCTGCGGGACCATGAGCAAGCAGACCCCGCCCCCGGTCCTGGTCACCCGGCGCCTCGCGCCCGGGGTGATCGAACGGCTCACCGCGCGCCACGCCGTCACCTGCCACGACTCCGACCAGGCGATGGCCCGGGCCGACCTGCTGGCCGCCGTCCGCGGCCGCCGCGCCGTGCTCACCACCCTGGACGACCGGGTCGACGGCGAGTTCCTGGACGCGGCCGGGCCGTCCCTGGAGATCGTCGCCAACCACGCCGTCGGGCACCACAACATCGACCTGGCCGCCTGCGCCGACCGCGGCGTGCTGGTCTCCAACACCCCTGGCGTGCTCACCACCGCCACCGCCGACATGGCCTGGGCGCTGCTGCTGGCCGCCACCCGCCGCCTCGGCGAGGGCGAGCGCCTGCTGCGCTCCGGCAGTCCCTGGACCTGGGCGCCGAACTTCCTGCTCGGCATGGAGCTGGCCGGCACCCCGCTGGGCGTGCTCGGCATGGGCCGGATCGGGCAGGCGGTGGCCCGCCGGGCCCGCGCCTTCGACATGCCGGTCAGCTACCACAACCGCCGCGAGCTGCCGCCCGAGCAGGCCGACGGCGCCACCTGGCGGCCGCTGGAGGACCTGCTCGCCCACTCCACGGTGCTGGTCGTCACCGCCCCGCTCAGCGCCGCCACCCGGCACCTGCTGGACGCCCGCCGCCTCGCCCTGCTGCCGCGCGGGGCGGTGGTGGTCAGCATGACCGCCGGAGTGGTGGACGAGGAGGCGCTGGCCGCCGCGCTGGAGTCCGGCGCGCTGTTCGCCGCCGCCGTGGACAACTTCGAGCACGAGCCGGCCGTCCCGCCCGCGCTGCTCGCCCAGGAACGCGCCGTCCTGGCCCCGCACCTGGGCAGTGCCACCGTCGCCACCCGGCAGGCGATGGGCGGCCTGGCGGTGGACAACGTCCTGGCCGTGCTGGGCGGGGGAGCGCCGGTCACCCCGGTGACAGCCTGAGGCCTCATGACAGCCTGAGGCCTCAGCCCGCCGCCCAGGCCAGGGCGGTGGTCAGCACCCGGAACGCGCCGAAGTGCGCTGCGCCGGGCTCCAGGAAGAGCTCGGCGCCGGGGATGTGGTCGCCCAGCCAGCGGGAGTGCTCGACCGGGGAGAACTGGTCGTCGGTGCCGTGCCACAGCCAGCTCGGCACCGCGATGTCCTCGACCTTGAACCCCCAGTCGGCGGTGAACGCCAGCACGTCGTCGATCCAGCCGTCCGCGCCGTGCCGGAACGCCTCCCGGTAGTTGCTCTGCAGCATCCGCCGCAGCCCGTTGTCGGCCACCACCTCCCGGTCGGCGGGCGACAGTTCGGGCCGCAGCCCGTTCAGCAGCCGGACCGGGTCGTCCTTGATCTGCCGGGAGCGGAACTCCATCGCGTCGGCGATCCGGCCGTGCCCGCGCTCGGCCTCCTGGTAGGCGTGCACGTTCGACGGGGTCATCCCGGCGTACCAGTCCAGGCCGGCCGCGTTGCGCGGCGCCAGGCCGACCAGCACCGCCACCCGGCTGACCCGCTGCGGCAGCAGCGCCGCGCAGGCCAGCGCGTGCGGGCCGCCGCCGGAGCGGCCGAGCACCGCGAAGCCGTCCAGCTTGAGGTCGTCCGCGATGGCCCGCACGTCGGCCGCCGCCGCGCTCACCCGGCGGCCGAACTGCCGGGTCGAGTCGCCGTAGCCCGGCCGGTCGTAGGAGATCAGCCGCACCCCCAGCCGGTACAGCACGGTGCTGCGCGGGTGCGGGCCCACCCGGCTGCCGGGCATGCCGTGCAGCAGGAACACCGGGCGGCCGCGCGGGTCGCCCAGGGATTCGACGGCGAGGGCGCGACCGTCCGGGGCCTTGACCATCCGTAACGACACCTGCGGCCTCCTCAGTGGTCCCGGTCGGTGGTGGTGCGGATCTCCCGGCGGGCCTGCCAGGTGGTGTGCTCGCGGGAGACCGCGTCCTCGGCGTCCCGGGCCAGCCGGGCCCAGAGCTCCTCGGCATCCGCCGACTCCACGTCCAGCCGGGCCAGTTGGCACCGGATGAGCTCCAGCTCGTCGGCGGCCAGTCCGTACGCGGCGGCCAGCGGGCGGTACTGGCGCAGCTGCGCCCACGCGGTGATCGAGGCGGCCACCGCCGAGACGGTGCCCAGCGCGTCGTAGGTGAACGCGCCGAGCGCCCGCAGCACCGCGAGCACCAGCCCGAGCGCCGGGAGCACCACGCCCAGCACCCCCGCCAGGGCCCCGGCCCGGGCGCAGTACCGGGACTTGGCGCGGTACCAGTCGTGCTGCACCTGGATCCGCTCCCGCAGGTACACCTCGCGCCGCACCGCGAGCGGCTGCTCGCGCAGGTCGCGCATCGCCGCCGTGATCCCGGCGAGCTCCGCCCCGGCGCCCGGTGCGACCACCCGGCCGTCCCGGAAGGCGCCCAGCACCCCGCCGAGCTGGACGCGGTACAGGCCCTCCGCGTCCGGCAGGGTGTGCGGCGGCGGCTGGTAGGCGTCCGCCCGGACGGCGAACTTCCAGGCCAGCGTCTTGACCGACTCGGCGGCGGCCCGGCCCTCGTACCAGAGCCCCTGCGGGTTCTGCCGGCTGATCACCACCGCGAGGACGATCGCGCCGAGGTAGGCGGCGGCCGCCGGCCAGGCCCACGGCTCGCCGTCGGCCGAGCCGGTCGCGGCGGCGACCACCAGCAGGAGCAGCTCCCAGGCGGAGAGCAGCACCGAACGCCGCTGGCCGCGTAGCGAGGCCGCGTCGGCGGCCCAGAAGAACCCGGGCAGCAGCTCCCGCTCGCGCATCCACCCCGTCCGTCCCGCCCCAGACGCCATGTTCGGCCCCCACCCGTCGCTCCGGTCGCACCGCTCTCCTGCCCCGGGCGGCTTCCCGGTACGCCTGGCCCACCCCCGGGCCGCCCGCAATGGCCGGGATGCCCCGGTGGATTGTCCGGCCCGGGTACGTTCGGTGGGCGGGCGGACACCCTGCGTGGACCGGCGGCACCCGCGGGCGCGACCGGTGGGCGTCAGTAGGTGTAGAGGATCCGGTCGGCGTTGTCGGCCATCTGCTTGGCGTTCCACTCGGTGCCGCCGGGGACGTTGCCGGAGCGGAACAGCGGCGGGGCCGCGGTGGTGCCGTCGGCCGCCGCGTCGGCCAGCCGGCCGACCGCCGAGGCGACCACGGCCTGCATGAGCGCACTGGTCACGATGGTGGAGACCGGGCCGAAGGTGGTCTCGGCGGCCGGGTGGGTCAGCTCGCCGTCCCCGACCGCGATCTTGCTGTCCAGCACCACGTCGCAGTTGTCCTTCAGGTACGTGCCGGACGGGTGCGCCGGGGGCACCTCGCCCGGGTACGCCAGCGACGTCACGCCGATCACCTTCAGACCGCGGTCCCGGGCGTACCGGGCCAGCTCGACCGGCATCACCTGGCGGCCGGACAGCGAGATCACGAACAGCAGGTCGCCGGAGGCGGCCGGGGTCAGGTCCAGGGTGGTGGTGGCCAGGCCGGACACCCGCTCCAGCGCGCTGGACAGCGGCGCGGGCATCACCGTCACCCCCGCCATCCCGGGGACGTTCAGCAGGTTCATCGGGACCAGCCCGCCGGCCCGGTAGACCACGTCCTGGGCCGGCAGCGCGGAGTGCCCGGCACCGAAGGTGAACACCCGGCGGCCCTCGGCGATCGCCTCGGCGAGCAGCGCCGCGGCGGCCTCGATGGCGTCGGCCTCCTCCTCCCGGACCCGCTGGAGATGGGCGATCGCGGCGTCGAAGTACCGGCCGACCAGGTCGTTCATCTGTTGCCTTCGCTCTCTGCCGGTGGGGGCGCCGGCCGGGTGGGGCGGGCCGGGAGGGTCCGGGCCGCCAGTGGAGAAAGCTACGGCGAGCACCGTGGCGCCCCGGCGGCACCGCTGTCAACAGGAACGAAAACCGGGACCCGGGGCCCTTGCGCGGGCCCGGTTGTCGGTGCAGTACGTCAGAATTGGCGGTGAGGACACCGAGGAACGGAGCCAGCGGCGATGTCTGGGCTGATCGACACCACTGAGATGTACCTTCGCACCATCCTGGAGCTGGAGGAGGAAGGCATCGTCCCGATGCGCGCCCGGATCGCCGAGCGACTGGAGCAGAGCGGCCCGACGGTCAGCCAGACGGTCGGCCGGATGGAGCGCGACGGGTTGTTGCAGGTCGCGGGAGACCGCCACCTCGAACTGACCGATGACGGGCGCCGGCTCGCCGTACGCGTCATGCGCAAGCACCGCATCGCCGAGTGCCTGCTCGTCGACGTGATCGGCCTGGAGTGGGAGCAGGTCCACGAGGAGGCCTGCCGCTGGGAGCACGTGATGAGCGAGACGGTCGAGCGCAAGGTGCTCGCCATGCTCGGCCACCCGACCCAGTCCCCGTACGGCAACCCGATCCCGGGCCTGGACGAGCTGGGCGACGCCAAGGCCGAGGGCGAGGGCTTCGACGCCGCGCTCGTCCCGCTGGACACCGTCAAGCCGGGCGACGGCGGTGCCAGCGTGGTGGTCCGCCGGATCGGCGAGCCGATCCAGACCGACGGCGAGCTGATGCGCACGCTGCGCCGGGCCGGGATCCGGCCGGGCTCCACCGTGCGGGTCAGCGCCGGCGTCGCCGGTGTGCTGGTCGGCACCGGGGAGAACGCGGCGGAGCTGGGCAAGGACATCGCCCAGCACGTCTTCGTCGCCCAGGCCTGAGGAACGCGCCCCCCGGGCCCGGAACGCTTCTGGGCCCGGGGAACGCGCTTCCAGGAACGATGCGAAGGGCCCGCTGCTCCCCGTGCAGCGGGCCCTTTCGCCTCCCCGTTCCCTCCCTGTCCCCTCCGTCCCTCCCGTCCCCTCCATCCCCTCCGTTCCCTCCCGGCCCCTCCACCGCCTCGCCCGGCTTCCCCGTCCGAGCGCTCCCTCCGGCGTCCCCTCGCACCGCAATTCCTCCCCTCGGCCGATCATGGCAATCCTTGAGCGTTGTCACTCGTCCGGGGGGCTTTCGTCCATGATCAGCGGGTACACGGAGGCCTTATCCGCACATGCGTGTGACGGGCCCCGCCTCCGGTGGGAGACAAGGCCCGTCAGCCGTGCGCGGGGTGTCGCGCGTTGCGCGCCCTCACCCGATAGGCGGAGGGCGGCCGTTCACGGGGCGGTGAATCGAGGCGGTGAACCGGGTTGGTGAACCGGAGCGGTTAACCGGGGTGGTGAATCGTTGCTGCGCCCGTTCAGCGCACCGCTGCCGCCGGCTGGGCGGGCTGGGGGTGGGCGGCCGCGGGCGCCTCGCGCCCGCAGGCGTAGGCGAGCGGGCTGATCAGCTCGGCGGCGTCGGGCAGCCAGCGGTTGAGCGCCGAGGGGGAGCGGGCCCACTGGGCGTAGCCGGTGCCGCCGATCCGGGACGGCGGGGCGACCGTCCAGTCCCCTTCGCCGCGGGCCACCAGGTCCAGCCGGCCGGGTGGCCAGCCGAGCTTGCGGAGCATCTCCGGCAGCTTGGCCGCGACCCCGGGCAGCACCAGGAAGTGCAGCCGCCGGCCGATCCGGCCGGGCGAGGCGGGCAGCACCGCGACCGGGCCCAGCTGGAGGTCCATCCGCTCCATCCGCGCCAGCGCCAGGCATCCCGCCGTCTCCGGGACGTCCAGGACGTCGAAGGACCGGCCGGTGGGCAGCAGGATCGAGGCCTGCGGCCGCTCGGTCCACCAGCGCCGCACCGCCCCCGGCCCGGCGCTCGCCTTGCGGGCCCAGTCCGCGTCGAGCGGGTGGGCCCCCGGCAGCAGGCAGCGCCGGTCGCCGCAGGAGCAGCGGGCGGGCCCGTCGCCGTCGATCAGCCAGGCGCCGGGAGCGACCTCCCAGTGGCGGTTCTCGGCGTAGCCGACGGCTTCGATGAGCAGCGGGGGCAGTGCGGCGTTCTTGCCCTGGTCGGGGGAGTCGGGGATGTCTTCCACGCGAAGCTCAACTACCGTGTGTGAGGCTGGTTACGGCCCGGCGCAAGCCGGTTGGGCGCATACCGGCAATGTCA
Organism: Kitasatospora sp. NPDC058492; assembly: GCF_042720685.1. Lineage (NCBI taxonomy): Bacteria > Bacillati > Actinomycetota > Actinomycetes > Kitasatosporales > Streptomycetaceae > Kitasatospora > Kitasatospora sp. NPDC058492. Next base: position 137,704 of record NZ_JBHXMU010000011.1, on the reverse strand, counting down.
CTCGAACCGGTTACTCGACCGAGTTGAGGCGGGCGGGGGCAGGCGCAGTGGGGGCGCACAGGAGCATTTCCCAGGGCGCGTGGGGGGTGCGGATCGTCACCGTGGGTATCCCGCTGGCGTTGCTGATCGCTAACCTGGTGTCAGATTCCTTGGACGGTCGGACAGTCGGCAACAGATCAGCAGAATCGTCGCCCGCCGGCCGGGACCGGAGGGTGTGGGGAGGCGAAACCCAATGGCCGCAAGACCACTCGTCGCACGACAGCCCAACGAGCGTCTGCAGCAACTGATCCAGGAGGCCAGCTGCTCCAACGCCGGCCTGGCCCGGAGGGTCAACCTCTGCGGCGCCGAGCACGGTCTGGACCTGCGGTACGACAAGACCTCCGTCGCCCGCTGGCTGCGCGGGCAGCAGCCGCGCGGGCAGGCGCCGGCCGTGATCGCCGAGGCCCTCGGTCGCAAGCTCGGCCGCAGCGTGTCGGTCGAGGAGATCGGCATGGCCGACGGCAAGAACCTCAGCTCCGGCATCGGGCTCCAGTTCGCGCCGACCCTGAACGCCGCCCTGGAGCAGGTCTGCGAGCTCTGGCGCAGCGACGTCGGCCGACGGGACTTCCTGACCGGGGCCACGGTCGCCGCCTCCGCGCTGGTGGAACCCAGCCGGGACTGGCTGATCACCCCGCCCGACCCGGTGGTGGCCCGCACCGGCGGCCCCCGGGTCGGCCCGACCGACGTGGCCGCGATCAAGGCCACCACCGCGATGCTGGTCGACCTGGACCACCGCTTCGGCAGCGGTCACGTGCGCCCGGTGGTCGTGCACTACCTCAACTCGGTGGTCTCCAGCCTGCTCGGCGGGGCGTACCGGGACGAGACCGGGCGCCAACTCTTCGCCGCAGTGGCCCGGTTGACCGAACTGGCCGGTTACATGGCGGTGGACACCGGCCAGCCCGGCCTGGCCCAGCGCTACTACATCCAGGCGCTCCGGCTCGCCCAGGCGGCCGACGACCGCGGCTACGGCGGCTACGTGCTGGCGGCGTCGATGAGCCACCTGGCGGCGACGCTCGGCAACCCGCGGGAGATCGCCCAGCTCGCCCGCGCCGCGCAGGAGGGCGCCCGGACGGTCGCCACCCCGACGGCGATGGCGATGTTCTACGCCGCCGAGGCCCGCGGCCACGCCCTGCTGGGGGATGCCCGCTCCTGCGAGGCGGTGTCGGCCAAGGCGCTGGAGATGATGGAGAAGCGCCGCCCGGAGGACGACCCGGACTGGATCGCCCACTTCGACGACGCCTATCTGTCGGACGAACTGGCCCACTGTCACCGGGACTTGGAGCAGGCCGGCCAGGCCGAGCACTACGCCCGCCGGGCGCTCGACCTGCACCCGCCGACCCGGGTCCGCCGCCGCGCGGTGGACCTCGTCCTGCTCGCCACCGCCCAGTTGCAGCAGCGGGACCTCGAACGCGCCTGTGAGACGGGCGCGCAGGCGGTCCGGCTGCTGAGCGGGCTGCGGTCCAACCGGGGCGTGGAGTACCTGGACGAGTTCCGGCGCCGGCTGGAGCCGTACCGGGAGCAGCGGGTGGTCCGCGAGTTCCACGCCAGGGCGGATGCGGAGGCTGCCTAGAAGCCTCTTGAAGATCTTGCTCTGGCTGCCCGACTCACCCCAGATTGCCGGTAAATGTCAATCAGGTCGAACTGGTACAAGCCGGGCGCGCTTTCAACATCTTCATCAGTCTTCTAGGCCCTGCCCGGGGCACCAGGGCCCGTCCAAGGCCCCGGGCCCCGGCGGGCGGGGTGAGGGGAGCGTGAGGGATGTCCCGCCCGCGTGGCCACCCGGTTCGGCGAACCGGTAGCGTGGGCGCGACGTCCAAGGAACTGTGATGCCCCCAAGAACCGACGAGATGTGGTCCGCCGTCAGCGCGCGGTCGTGCACAGGTGAGGAATCGCGTTGAGCCAGCGCCGCTCGTACCCCAACTCGGGTGACTTCAACCTGGACGACCTGTTCCGCCCCGAGCCCGGCCAGACCCAGGGCGGCGTGCCGGGCCAGCCGCAGGGTCATCCCCAGGGCCACCCGCAGGGGCAGACAGGCGTGCCGCCGGTGGGGCAGCCGTCCGGGCAGCCGGAGTACCTCGGCGAGGGCGGGCATGCGCGGCCGACCCAGGCCATGCCGGCCCAGCCCGCCCCGTGGGCCGGTGCTCCGCAGCCCGGTTACGGCGTCCCGCAGCACGAGCCGGCGCCGGAGACGCAGCACCTCCCGCCCTACCCGGGCGCGGACCCGCACGCGGGCGGCTACCCCACGGGCCAGTCCCAGGCCGGCTACCCGCAGCAGCCCGGTCCGGGCGGCTACCAGGGCTACTCGCAGGCCGGGCAGCCGCAGCCGGTGCCGGCCTACCCCGGTCAGGACTACGGGCAGAACTACGGCCAGGGCTACGCCCAGGACCACGGGCAGGGGCAGGGCTACGGCCAGGACCACGGGCAGGGCTTCGACGCCACCCAGGCGGGCGCGCAGGCTCCGGCCGCCCGTGGCGGCCGCCCGTCCAACAAGCTGATCATCGGCGGGGTGGTGGCCGGCTTCGCGGCGGCCGGCATCCTGGTCGCCGTCCTGGTGAACGGGGACGAAACCACCCCCGCCGCCGACGCCAAGAAGACCCTGCCGGTGGCCGCCACCGGCAGCGCCACCCCCGGCACGGCGAGCGCGAGCAGCTCGGGCACCACCGTCGACCCGGCGGTCAAGGCCCAGGCGCAGCCGCTGTCGGACCTGCTCGGCACCGCGAGCGACAGCCGCTCGGCGGTGGTCGGCGCGGTCGCCTCGGTGCAGAAGTGCGACAAGCTGCCCGAGTCGCAGCAGGCGCTCACCGGCGCGGCCGGCAAGCGGCGCGAACTCCAGACCAAGCTCGGCCAGCTGAAGGCGGACAAGCTGCCCGGCGGCCAGCAGCTGGTCGAACAGCTCAACGCGGCGTGGACCGCCTCCGCGCAGGCCGACGACGAGTACGCGGCCTGGGCCGGGGACTCGCAGGGCGCCTGCGACCCCAAGAAGCTGGACAACCAGCACTACAAGAACGCCGTCCAGGCCAGCGGCGCGGCGACCACCGCGAAGAAGCAGGCCTCGACCCTGTGGAACGCGATCGCCACCCAGACCGGCCTGCCCAGCCGCAGCGACGGCGACCTGTAGGACGGACGAACGGACGGACGGGGGAACGGGCCCGCCGGCCCGCCCCTTCGTCGTCCGTCCTTCGTCATTGGTCCTTCGTCGTCCGTTCTGCGTCGTCCGGGCGTCACGCCGGTGGGCGGCCCCCGGTGAGCACCCAGCGGATGTCCACGAAGCCCGGCTGCTGCAGGGTCATCCGGCCGCCCTTGACCACCTGGTAGGTGACCCAGGTGTTCACCAGCCGCGGTGACTCGGTGCTGGGCAGCATGTTGGGGGTGCCCCAGTTCAGCGGCGGGGTGAGCCCGACGTCGATGCCCTCGCCGCTGTCCAGCAGCCCGGTGACGGTCTTCTCGGTGACCTGCCGGCCGGACGCCGCGACCTTCTCGGCGACCAGCCGGAACACCTCGTACGCGACCCAGGTGGTCTGCACGCCGGGATCGGAGACGTCGATGGTGTGGCCGCCGGTGGCGTCGGCGCGCACCACCGCGCGCAGCCCGTCCCAGACCTTCGCCGACTCCGGCGGGTACCAGCTGGTGACGTAGGTGCCGGCCAGCGGGCCGGAGTCGCCGCCGGTGGAGTCGACCACCGACTGCTGCACGCTGCCGATCACCGAGGCGAACCGGGTGTTCCTCGGGTTCAGCCGGCGGTAGGAGTCCAGCAGGTTGCCGGTCGGCTCGGCGGCGAGGGCGCTGGTGACGCAGTTCGCCGGTTCGTCCTTGCCGATCGCCTTGCGGGCCACCGCCGTGTAGTCGGTGGACTGCTCGGGCGCCTTGACGTCGAGCAGCTTGATGCCGGCCGGCTTGAGCGCGTTGGCCAGGTAGCCGAGCAGGTTGTCGCCGGACGGGGTGTCCGGGCGGACCAGCGCGACGGCCTTGCAGCCGGCCTCGACCAGCTGACGGCCGCTGCCGCCGATCAGCGCGGGCATGCCGCCGTCCACCGGGTACGAGAGCGGGCTGCTGAACTCGGGCTGGGAGAGCCCGTAGCCGCCGATCAGGGGGATGCCGGCGCGCTCCAGGACGGGCATGAAGTCGAAGCCGTACTGGCTGTAGGAGCCGATCACAGCGACCGCTTTGGCGTCCACCGCCCGCTGGGCGCAGGCCTTGGCGCCTTCGGAGGTGTTGTGCTCGTTGCAGGTGAGCACCTGCAGCCGGCGGCCGTTCAGCCCGCCCTTGAGGTTGACGTCCCGGCCGATCGCCTCGGCGAGCGCGGTCATGCCGGGCCGGTCGGCGGAGCCGGTGCCGGACGGGGACCAGGTCATCACGGTGAGGTCGCCGCCGTTGGTGGAGGCATCGGCCGGTCCGCCGCACGCGGAGGCCGAGAAGAGGGTGGGGAGCAGGGCCGCGGCGGTGGCGGCCGCGGCGATCGGGCGGCGGCGGCGCCGCGCGAACTGGTGCCGGGGTTGGAGCGGGTCCCTTCGGCTGGTCATCGGTCTTCCCTCTCTGGGGCGCCATCCGGCGCACCGGAGCAAGCCAAGCCCCGGCGCCACACGCCGAGAGGGCCGAAGTGCGAACGGTCGGATAACGGGAGCTGAAATCCGGCGGGGCACGCGTGTAGATCGGGAGTGGAGTACGAACGGACAGGGAACGTACGATCGTTCTCCATGTCCGCCAGCACAGATTCTTCGCATCGGTCTGCCCGAAACACTTCTCGTCCGGGCCACCGCTCCAGCACGATGAACGGCATGCCGCTCAACGACCTGCCCTGGTGGCGCTGGCGAGCCCGACTGCGCTCGGCGCTGCACATGTTGTCCGACCCCGGTTTCCAGCAGGAGACCTGGCTGAACGGCCGGGAGGGGTACGGCGACGTGACCGACGCCGTCTACCGGCTGGTCGAGGACACCTGGCTGGACCACTGGTCGGCCGAGAAGTACGTGGGCACGATCTTCCGCGACTCCGCCGAGGCCGCCCTGGTCGACGTCGCGGTGCTGCGCGTGGTCCAGCTGCTGCACGAGGTCGGCGCGGACGCCCACGCCTCCGCCTACTTCGGCCACCCCGGCTGGCCGGAGGCGGTCCGGGCCGCGCGCGAGGCGCACGTCGCGCTGGCGGTGAACGACGGGGACGACCCGGACGCGGCGCCCAAGTCGCTGGACGTGCTGCGCATCCTCACCCGGGTCTGAGCCTGGGTCTGAGTCCGGGTCCACGGCGGGGCCGCCGGCCGGGTGCCTGGTCGGCGGCCTAACCGGGTGCCTGGTCGGGCTTTCGGTCGGGCCGCTGAGCAGTGCCGTCCCGCAGTACGGGCAGCGGGGCGGCGACTGTCCAGGATGTGACACGCTGGACCACCCACGAACGCCACGACCTCAGGACGGGATACCCCCAGTGGACCAGCAGCCGGCCAGCGCCCAGTACGTCCTCACGCTGTCCTGCTCCGACAAGCAGGGCATCGTCCACGCCGTCTCCAGCTACCTCTTCATGACCGGCTGCAACATCATCGACAGCCAGCAGTTCGGCGACGGGGACAGCGGGCTGTTCTTCATGCGGGTGCACTTCTCCGCCGCCGAGCCGGTCACCGCCGACAAGTTGCGGGCCAGCTTCGCGGCGATCGGGGCCTCGTTCGGGATGGACTGGCAGATCCACCCGACCGAGCAGCGGATGCGGATCGTCCTCATGGTCAGCAAGTTCGGGCACTGCCTGAACGACCTGCTCTACCGCACCCGGATCGGCGCCCTGCCGGTGGAGATCGCCGCGGTGGTGTCCAACCACACCGACCTGCGCGACCTGACCGAGAGCTACGGCGTCCCGTTCCACCACATCCCGGTCACCCGGGACACCAAGGCCGACGCCGAGCAGCAGCTGCTGGACCTGGTCGCCAAGGAGGACGTCGAACTGGTCGTGCTGGCCCGCTACATGCAGGTGCTCTCGGACCAGCTGTGCACCGCGCTGTCCGGCCGGGTGATCAACATCCACCACTCCTTCCTGCCGAGCTTCAAGGGCGCCAAGCCCTACCACCAGGCGCACGCCCGGGGCGTGAAGCTGATCGGCGCCACCGCGCACTACGTCACCGCCGACCTCGACGAGGGCCCGATCATCGAGCAGGAGGTGGCCCGGGTGACCCACGACGTCACCCCGGACCAGCTGGTCGCGCTCGGCCGGGACGTCGAGTGCCAGGCGCTGGCCCGTGCGGTGAAGTGGCACAGCGAGCACCGGGTGCTGCTGAACGGTACCCGCACGGTGGTCTTCGCGTAGAGCGGTCGGCGTGGTCGGAGCGGCTGTGGCCGTTTACGGCCGCGACAGCAGCGGCAGGGCGTGCAGCACCTCGCGGATCGCGGCCCGGTCGCCGTGCTCGCCGACCGGCAGCCGGTCCGGATCGCGGTGCGCGGCGGCCAACTGGCAGAGCTCCAGGCCGTCCAGCACCATCGAGGCCACCGGCTCGCCGCCGGACGGCCCCGACTCCGGCCCGTCCAGCGGTATCAGCCACTCGCCGGCCGCCGGGCCGTCGATCACCAGCCGCAGCCGCCGGCCCCGGCCTTGGCCCTGGCCCGCCACGGGCGGGAGGTCCGGCGCCCCGGCGGGCTCGGGACGGGTGGCGCGGGCGGCACGCAGGTCGGCCAGTGCCCGCGGGACCATCCGGACCGCCAGGTCCACCATCTGCCGCAGGTGCTGGGGCGCCGGCGGGTCGTACGGGTAGGCGACCGCGCGGGCCACGTCCTCGCCGTGCACGTAGCACTCGAAGGCGCGGTCCACGAAGGCGTCGCGCAGCGGCAGCACGGCGAAGCCGTAGTCGACGGGGGTGTTGCCCCGCGGGGCGAGCGCGGCGGTGCGCACCAGGTCGTGGGTCTGCCGCCGCCACCGCTCCCGCACCGACTGCGGTGGGAGGCCGGCCCGGTCGGCGACCAGCCGGGCGGTGCGCTCGGCGATCCCGGCGTACGGCCCGCCCTGCAGCGGGACCCGGGGCAGGAGCAGGGGCGCCGGCAGCCGCGCGGGCGGCTCCTGCGGCGGCACCCGCCGGGCGGCCGGGGCCGGCGTGGCGCCCGGGCCGGCCGGCACCGGGTCGGGCAGGCCGAGGGCGAGCGCCAGATAGCCGTCCACGGCGGCGAGATGGCACAGCACCTCGGCCGGACGCAGCCGCCCGGTGCCGCCGTGCCACGGCAGGTCGGCCACCTCCTGCCACTCCTCCGGGCCGAGGTCGCGCAGCAGCGCGTCGAGCTTGGCCGTCTCCGCGGTGTACGGCATGCCCCAGGCGGGGACGGGCAGTTCGGCCGGGCGGCGGGCCAGGCACCAGTCGAGCACCTGCTGGCGCAGCGAGTTGGGCTGGTCGAGCGGCTCGTCCAGGGCGAGCCACCCCGCCGCCTCACGCAGCCGGGCGGCCTCCTCGGCGCACTCCGGGCAGGTGTGCAGGTGCTGCTCCAGCTCGGCGGCGTCACGGCTCGGGCAGGCGCCGAGGGCCCAGGCGCCGAGCAGCGAGCGCAGGGCGTCGTGGCGCTCCTCGGTGGTGGGCTCGCTCCGCTCGCTCATGCGCCCCTGTCCCCGTCGTCCCTGTCGCCCGCGTCGTCCCGGTGGTCCCGGTCGTCGGCCCGGTCGTCCTCGCGGCCGTGCCGCTCGTCGTGGCGGGCGCGCTCCTCGGCCAGTTCGGTGGCCAGCAGTTCCAGGCCGAGCCGCATCCGCTGCTTGGCGGCCTGCTCGCTGATGCCGAGCAGCCGGGCCGTCTCCTGGTAGGTGCGGCCGTCGTAGTACGTCACCGCGATGGTCTCACGCAGGGATTGGGGCAGGGAGTCCACCACGTACTGCATGCGCGCGGCGGTGGCCACGGCGCGGATCTCCGCCTCGGCCGCGCCCTCGCCGCCGCCCGGGCCGTCAAGTCCGCTGCCCGGGCCGCCCGGTACCCGCTCGGCGGCCCGCCGCGCCCGCAGCCGGTCGACCGCGCGGCGGTGGGTGAGCGCGCCGAGCCAGGAGCGCAGCGAGCCCTGGGCGGGGTCGAAGTCCTCGGGGTGCTCCCAGACGTGGGCGAATATCTCCCGGGTGAGCTGGGCGGCGGCGGCCTGGTCGGCGAGTATCCGCCCGGCCAGTCCGTGCACCATCGGCGCGAGCTGGTCGTAGATCTCGCCGAGCGCGGTCTCCTCGCCGCGGGCGAGGCGGCGTTGGAGCTGCTCGTCCCAGCGCGGCGCGCGGTCGGGGGTGGCCATCGGGAACCACCCTCCTGCCCGGGTTTCGCTGGCGTACCCAACGGTATCTTGCGGCCGGTCGGCGGCGGGAGCATTCCCCGAAGAACGGAACCCGGGCCTGCGGATCGTCACCCGGGCCGCCATCCGGATCGTCACCCGGCCCGGCGCCCGGCTCAGTGCCCGGTCGTCGCTCGTACCGGTGGCCCGTGCGCGGGGCGGTCCGTGGAGGCCGCTGTTCGAAGGCCGTTGGACATATGTCGCACGGGTGGTTCGCGAGTGGCGGGCCGGGTGCGCGGGGCGTCCGGAGGTAGGTTCGCCACTGCGGGACCGGCGGGTCGGCCCGGGCCGGACGAGTGCCGGTACGAGGCTCGCGAGAGTGAACGGGACAGTATGCACTGCGCTGTCCCCCGATCGCTGGAATATGCCCGAAGCGCTTGCCGAGGTCCGTCCGCCCACTCATCCTGAGGCGTAATCGAGTCGCGGCCAGTGCGCGACGGACGAGTTGGCCCGGACGGGACAGCTCGGGTGAGCGCCGGGCGGGAGCCCGGCCGAGGGCCCGGGTGGCACCGGGCGATGTGCGAGGGTTCGCCGGCTGGACGATCCGGCCCGATCGGGACGATGGCCGAACTGCGAGTGCGGGTGGTGGAGCGGTGCAGGTTCTTCAGGTACAGCTGGCGGTGCAGGCGGACCCGGCCGAGGTCGGCCGGGCCCGTCGGTGGGTGCGCTCGCGGCTGCTGAACCACGGGGTGGACCCGGACGCGCCGGTCGCCGAGACGGTGGTGCTGGTGGTCTCCGAGTTGGTGACCAACGCCGTGGTGCACACCGGGTGTCCGGCGGTGCTGCGGCTCTGCCTGCCGGTGGAGGAGGACCAGGCGGGCGGCGAGCCGGCCGGTCCGCTGCGGGTGGAGGTCGCCGACGCCAGCCGGACGGCTCCCGCCCCACGGCACGCCGGGGCGGACGAGAACGCCACCAACGGGCGCGGCCTGGAGCTGGTCGAGCTGCTCTGCGAGCGCTGGGGCTGGTTCCCGGACGGCTCGGGCAAGCGGGTGTGGTGCGAGATCGGCGCGGACGCCCGGCCGGCGGACCCGCTGGCGGGCGTGGACTGGGCGGCGTTGGCGCAGTAGCGGCAGCGGCAGCGGCAGCCCGGGGCCTGCTCGGTTCGCTGCCGTTCCCGCCGGTGATCGTCGGCGGAGATCACTGGCGGAGATCACCGGCCGAAAGCTGACGCAACCATTCCGAATTTCGGACTACCCATTGACGTGACGTATCCGACTGATCACGCTTGGGTGCGGCTCTCCGTCAGTGAGGGGACGCCGAGGGGACGCCCGAACGCCGCCGCGGTGCTGTTGTCCAGGGGGACCACGCCAGCAGGGGGGCCGTGGACCGCCGGTCGCGGGCGCTCCTTGGCGAGTGCGGAGGGTGCGGCGCGGGTTCAGGGCCCGCGCGTCGCGATTGGATGGTGGCCGGCCGCGCCGTGCTCGGGGTGCACGCGGCCGGCCGCCGTCCGATCCGCCGTTGTCCGGCGGCGCTTTCCGGCCACTCGGCCGAGAGCCGTCCAGGGCACCTGAAGCCGCCCGGGGTCACCCGGGGACGGCGCGGAAGGTTCGCCGGTAGGCGCTCGGGGCGACGTCCAGCCGGCCGCGCAGTTGCAGCCGGAGCGAGGCGGCGGTGCCGAAACCGGACTCCCGGGCGACCTGGTCGATCGTCAGGTCCGTGCGCTCCAGCAGCTGCCGGGCCCGCTCGGTGCGCTGCACGGTGAGCCACTGCCCGGGGCTGGCGCCGGTCTCCTCGCGGAAGCGCCGGGTGAAGGTCCGCAGGCTCATGCCCGCCCGGTCGGCGAGCCGGCTCAGCGCCAGCGGCTGGTCCAGGTGTTCCAGCGCCCAGGCGCGGACGGCGGCGGTGCCCTGGCCGGTGGAGTCCACCGGGCTCGGGGCCTCGACGTACTGCTTCTGGCCGCCCTCGCGCCACGGCGGCACCAGGCAGTTGCGGGCCACCGCGTTGGCCACCGCGCTGCCGTGGTCGCGGCGGACCACGTGCAGGCACAGGTCCACCCCGGCGGCCACCCCGCCGGAGGTGAGGACGTCGCCGTCGTCGGTGTAGAGCACGTCCGGGTCCAGCCGCACCTTCGGGTACAGCTCGGCGAAGCGCCGGGTGTAGCGCCAGTGGGTGGTGGCCGGGCGGCCGTCCAGCAGCCCGGCGGCGGCCAGCAGGAAGGACCCAGTGCAGATCGACATCAGCCGGGTGCCGGGCCGGATCCGGCCCAGCGCGGCGGCCAGTTCGGGGGTGAAGGCGGCGTCGACGGTGGCCGTGCTCGCGTCGGCGGAGGCCGGGATCACCACCGTGTCGGCCCGCTCCAGCAGTTCGGGCCCGTGGTCGACGCTGATCCGGAAGTCCGCGCTGGTGGCGATCGGCCGGCCGTCCAGCGTGCAGGTGGCGACCTCGTAGAGCGGCCGCCCGGCCGGGTCCTTGGCGCCGCCGAAGATGCGGGCGGGGATGCCGAGTTCGAAGGCGATCACGCCGTCGAGGGCGAGTACCGCGACCAGGTGGGCCATGCCGTTCCCCTTCGGTGGTGCGGCCGCCCGGGCCGGTTGGGTCGGGTCGGCCGGTCGGTTCGGTCGGTCGGGTCGGTCGGTTCGGGCCAGTCCGGCCGGTTCGGGCCAGGGTACGCCGGGACCGTGGCCCGATTCTTGCGAAAGCTGTCATTCAGGCCACTCGTCGCGGCCGCGCCGCTTCGGGACACTCGTCCGCGTGACCGAACGCAACGCCCCCGCCCCCGCCCCCGCGCCCGCCCCCGAAGGACCCGTCCGCCCCGCCCGTCCGACCCGCTTCCGGGTGCACTACGCCTGGGTGGTGGCCGGTGTCTCGCTGCTGGTCCTGCTCGGCTCGGCCGGCTTCCGGTCCACGCCCAGCCTGATGATGGACGCCCTGCACAACGAGTTCGGCTGGTCGCTCGGGACGATATCCAGCGCCACCTCCGTCAACCTGACCCTCTACGGCCTCACCGCCCCCTTCGCCGCCGCCCTGATGGACCGTTTCGGCGTGCGCCTGGTGGTGGTCTGCGCGCTGCTGACCATCTCGGTCGGCTCCGGGCTCACCATGCTGATGCGCGAGCCCTGGCAACTGGTGCTCTGCTGGGGCGTGCTGGTGGGCCTGGGCAGCGGCTCGATGGCCGGCGCCTTCGCCACCACCATCACCGGCCGCTGGTTCCAGGCCCGCCAGGGCCTGGTCACCGGCGTGCTGACCGCCGCCGGGGCGGCGGGAAACCTGGTGTTCCTGCCGGTCGGCGCCTGGCTGGTCGAGCACCACGGCTGGCGCTCGGCGGTGATCGTGGTCTCGCTCGCGGCCAGCGCGGTCGCCGTCCCCGTCCTGCTGCTGATGCGCGAGCGGCCCGCCGACCTCGGCCTGCTCCCGTACGGGGCGACCGAGGAGCCGCCGGCGCCCGCCGCCGACGGCCGCGCCCTGACCCGCTCGCTGCGGGTGCTGCGGGACGCCGCCCGGAGCCGGGCGTTCTGGCTGCTGTCCGGCTCCTTCGCGATCTGCGGCGCCACCACCGCCGGCCTGGTCGGCACCCACTTCATCCCGGCCGCCCACGACCACGGCATGCCGGTGACCACCGCGGCCGGCCTGCTCGCCATGATCGGCGTCTTCGACGTGGTCGGCACCATCTTCAGCGGCTGGCTCACCGACCGGGTCGACTCCCGGATCCTGCTGGTCACCTACTACGGGCTGCGCGGGATCTCGCTGCTCCTGCTGCCGCAGCTGCTCGCCGGCTCGCTGCAACCGCCGATCCTGGCCTTCGTCATCTTCTACGGCCTGGACTGGGTGGCCACCGTGCCGCCGACCGTCGCGCTGTGCCGCCGGCACTTCGGCGGGGACGCCCCGATCGTCTTCGGCTGGGTGCTGGCCAGCCACCAGATCGGCGCGGCCGTCGTCGCCGGGCTGGCGGGCCTGGCCCGCGACGCGCTCGGGAACTACGACCTCACCTGGTACGGCGCCGGCGCCCTGTGCGTGGTCGCCGTCGGGCTCTGCCTGGCGCTGCGCACCAGCCGGCCGGACCGCTCCGTCCCCGCCCTCTCGTAGGGCGGGCCGGGGGCCTGTCGGACCGGACGGCTAGGCTCCGCGACCATGGCGCTCACCTTCACCCTGGACCCGAAGCTCGACCCGGACCTGCGCACCGCCGTCGTCCGACTGTGGGCCGACGTCACCAACGCCGGCGGCGCGGTCGGCTTCGTGGCGCCGGTGACGGAGGACGAGGTCTGGGACACCGCCGACCACCAGTTCGCCGGGGTCGAGCCGGACGGCCCGGACCGGCTGCTGGTCGCCCACGAGAGTGACACCGGCCGGCTGGTCGGTGTCCTCTTCTTCGAGTCGATGCGCTTCGACCTGATGGAGCACTGGCGGATGCTCAAGCGGGTCATGGTGCACCCCGACTGCCAGGGCCGCGGCTACGGTGCCCGGCTGCTCGCCGAGGCCGAGCGGATAGCCCGGGAGTGGGGCCTGGAGAGCCTGCGGCTGACCGCGCGCGGCGGCCAGGGCCTGGAGCGCTTCTACACCCGCTGCGGCTACCGGGAGGTCGGCCGGGTGCCGGCCGCGATCCGGGTCGCCCCCGGGGACGACCGCGACGACATCACCCTCTGGCTCGACCTGCGCTGAGCGGCGGGTCCGGTCGGGCGGCGGCGGGCGGGGGACGGGCGCCCCCTTCCCCTCGCCGCCCGTCAGGCATGCTTCACTGGGAGACCGGCCCCCGCCCAGACCAGTGAAAAGCCAGACCAGTGAAAAGGATGTGTCCCGTGAGCAGCACCGGCCAGGAGAAGTCGCACGCCACGCTCCGCTACACCTCCCTGCGGGTCAGCATCTTCCTCGGCTGCCTGCTGGTCGCCCTGCTGCTCGGGCACTTCAAGATCATCCCGGTCAGCGGCCAGGCCGGCGTGATCTTCCTGTTCCTGCTGGCCGCGATCGCGTCCGCGCCGCTCAGCTACGTGCTGCTGAGCCGTCAGCGCGACGACATGTCCGCCCAGATCACCACCAAGGTCTCCGGCCTGCGCAGCCGCACCGCCGAGCGGATCGCCGCGCAGAACGCCGAGGAGGACGCCGTCGACGAGGCGGCCCGGACGGCCGCCGTCCGGCAGAGCTGACCCCGGCCGGACCCGCGACCGCAGCCGCCGTGCCCGACTCCGCCGCCTCGGACGCCTCCGCTTCCGACCCCGACCCCGCTTCCGCTTCTGCGGCTTCCGAGCCCGGACCGGCCGACCCGCCGTCCGGGCCGTCCGCGTTGCGCGGGTCGGCCGTCGAGGGGGCGCCCGTCGAGGCGGAGGCCGGGACCTGGCCGGCCCCGGTGCGTCGGCCCACCGGCCGGGACGTGGCCAGGCTCGCCGGGGTCTCCCAAGCCACCGTCTCACTGGTCTTCTCCGGCGCGGAGGCCGGCCGCAGGGTCTCCGACGCCACCCGGGAGCGGGTCCGGGAGGCCGCCCGCAGCCTCGGCTACCGCCCGCAGGCGGCCGGCCGGCAGCTGCGGCTCGGCCGTAGCGGGATGATCCTGCTGGCGGTGCCGAACATCCTCGGCCCGTTCTTCGGCCGGGTGCTGGAGGGCGTCCACGAGGAGGCCGGCCGGCACGGCCTGGCGGTCGTGGTCAGCTCCGGCTGGGGGAGCGCCACCCTCGCCGAGGCCGCTACCACCAGCCGCTTCGACGGCCTGCTGATCTGCTCCCCGGACGACAGCCAGCTCGGCGAGCTGCCCGCCGACACCCCCGCCGTCTTCCTCGACGCCGACCCGGGCACCGACCGGGCCCGGCCGACCGTCGAACTCGACGTGGCGGGCGGGATGCGCGCCGCCGTCGAGCACCTGGCCGGGCTCGGCCACCGCCGGATCGGGCGGCTGCGCTCCACCCACTCCGCGTACACGTTCCGGGTGCGGCAGGCCGCGTTCGAGCAGGTCGCCGCCGAACTCGACCTGGAGGTCGTGGAGTTGGGCGTGAGTCTGAACGAGGGCCAGCCGGCCGCGCGGAGCGTGGCGCACCGCCTGCTGGAGCGCCCGGACCGCCCGCGCGCGGTGATCTGCGACGACGACGTGGTCGCCTCCGGGGTGTACCAGGCCGCCGCCGAGCTGGGGCTGAGGGTGCCGGCCGACCTGTCGGTGGTCGGCATGGACAACGTCGCGGTGGCCGCGCTGCTGGCCCCGCCGCTGACCACCGTCGACCTGCCCGGCGAGGAGCTGGGCCGGGTCGGCGCGGCGGCGCTGGCGGGCCTGCTGCGCGGCGAGCGGGCGGCGCCCGTCCCGCCGCTGGCCACCTCGCTGGTGCTGCGCTCCTCCACCGCGTCGGCGGTCGGCGGGCCGGGGCGGGGCGCGCAGCAGTAGGTAGTAGGAGAAGCAGTAGGTAGTAGTAGGGGAGAACGAAAGACCGCGCCCGCCGGCCAGACCCCGGTGGGCGCGGTCGTCTGTGGGGGCCTCAGCCCACCTGCACCGGCTGCACCGACGGCGTCGGCGGCACCGGGTGGAACCAGCGGCGGGCGCCGAACAGCAGCAGGGCGCCGAGCGCGATCCCGCCCGCCGCGCACAGCGCCACCGGCCGCAGCGAGTCCTCGGCCAGGTTGCCGGACACCGCGTAGCCGAGCGAGTTGCCCGTCGCGAACAGCGTCACCAGCCAGGCGAACGCCTCGGTCACCGTCCCGGTCGGCGCCAGCTCGGCGACCAGCACGAACGCCGCCGCCAGCAGCGGCGCCAGCCCGATCCCGGAGAGGAAGGCCAGCGCGGCCATCGGGTAAGGCCCGGGCAGCAGCACCAGTGGCAGGTAGGACGCGGCCATCGCGAGCGCCATGACCCAGGTGCGGGTGGCCGTGCTGCTGCGCCACTTCACCGCGCCGTAGGCGAGCGCGCCGAGCAGGCCGCCGAGCGCCGCCAGCGCCAGCAGGGTGCCCGCGCCGCCGGGCAGGGCGTCGGCGTGGTGCTCGGCGTAGGCGATGAACAGCACGTTCTGCGCGCCGACGGCCCAGCCGGCCCCGGCCAGTCCGACCAGCAGCAGCACCAGGCCGGGGGAGCGCAGCGGGCCGAGCAGCCCGGCGGAGTGTGCGCGGGCCGGGGCGCGCCAGGCCCGGGCCGGGGCGGTGGTGGCCACGATCAGCGCGCCGGCCAGCCCCAGTCCGGCGGCCATCCAGAGCGCGGCGACCGGGCTGAACAGGCCGGCGATCCCGGCGACGGCCAGCGGGCCGGCCACGTAGAGGATCTGCTGGGAGGCGGAGTCGAAGGCGTAGGCGGTGTCGAGCTGCTCCTCCTCCACCACGTCCGGCCAGAGCGAGCGCAGGCAGGGTTCGAGCGGGGGCATGGCGAGCCCGGCGATCGCGGCGCCGAGCGGGGCGGCGATCCCGGAGCCGGGGGCGAGGGCGAGCAGCGCGTACCCGCCGCCGGCGAGCACGGCGGAGGCGAGCAGGACGCGGGGCTGCCCGGTGCGGTCCACGATCCGCCCGAGCACCGGCCCGCCGACGGCGGCGGAGATCGCGTAGGCGGCGGTGGCCAGTCCGATCCGCCCGTACGGCGCGCCGGCCTCGCGCAGGGCGAGGGCGATCACCAGGGCGGTCATGCCGGCGGGCAGGCGGCCGAGCAGGGTGCCGAGGAGCAGGCGGCTGACGTGGGGGGCGCGGAGCAGGGCGAGGTAGCCCATCGGCGTCTTCTCCGGTCTGGGCAGGCGAGGGCGGGGACGCCGTCAAAGTTATACGTATAACCGCTCAGCGGTCAATCGGGCCGGTGAGGATGATCTGATGGTGCGTCAGCTTCGTTCGTGTCCGGATCTCACCCCAACCTCAAACAACTACTTTGAACATCTCAAACCTTTGCTGCTAATGTGTCGGCCATGACCACCTCAGACGCATCGCGGAAGAACGGCCAGGGCTCGCTGCCCGGCGCCGCCCGCCCGTGCGCTCTGACCGGTGCTGTGGACAGCCCGCGCCGTTGTCGCGCCACGAGCTGTATCCCGGCGGCACGCCCCTGACCGGGGGCCGGGACCTCCCCACCCGGCCCGCGCGCCGTGCCGCCTCCTCCGCCACACCCCACCGTCAGCAACGCCCTCCCCCGGAGCCGCACCGTCATGTCCACAGCGCCCGAGGCGACCCCGTCGCCGTCCGTGCTCGCGAGAATCCGCAAGACCCCGTTCTGGGTCCAGATCGTCGGCGGCCTGCTGCTCGGCGTCGGCCTGGGCTACCTGGCCCGCGCCGCCGACATCTCCTGGCTGGCCACCACCCTGGAGACCATCGGCAAGATCTTCGTCCAGCTGCTCAAGCTGGCCGTCCCGCCGCTGGTGTTCACCGCGATCGTGGTGAGCGTCGCCAACCTGCGCAACGTCACCAACGCGGCCCGCCTGGCCACCCGCACGCTGCTCTGGTTCATGATCACCTCGCTGATCGCGGTGGCCGTCGGCCTGGGCCTGGGCCTGCTGACCAACCCCGGCCAGGGCACCAACCTCAAGACCGACGGCCTCAAGGCGCTCGACTCCAAGGGCTCCTGGATCGACTTCCTGACCGGGATCTTCCCGACCAACATCGTCGACGCCTTCGCCAAGGTGAACGTCCTGCAGATCGTCTTCATGGCGGTCGTGGTCGGCGCGGCGATCATCAAGCTCGGCAGCAAGGCCGAGCCGGTCCTCAAGCTCAGCGAGTCCGTCCTGGAGCTGACCCAGACCGCCCTGTGGTGGGTCATCCGGCTCTCCCCGCTCGGCACCCTCGGCCTGATCGGCAAGTCCGTCGCCAAGTACGGCTGGGACCTGCTCAAGCCCTTCGCCACGCTGACCCTCGACATCTACGTCGGCTGCGCGCTGGTGCTGTTCGTCGTCTACTCGCTGCTGCTCAAGTTCGCCGCCGGCCTGAACCCGGTCAACTTCTTCAAGGGCGCCTGGCCCGCGATCCAGCTGGCCTTCGTCTCGCGCTCCTCGGTCGGCACCCTGCCGGTCACCCGCCGCGTCACCGAGCGCCTCGGCGTCCCCAGCGAGTACGCGTCCTTCTCCGTGCCGTTCGGCGCCACCACCAAGATGGACGGCTGCGCCTCGATCTACCCGGCGATCGCCGCGATCTTCGTCGCCCAGGTCTACAACATCGACCTCGGCATCCGGGACTACCTGCTGATCGCCTTCGTCTCGGTCGTCGGCTCGGCCGCCACCGCGGGCCTCACCGGTGCGATCATCATGCTGACGCTCACCCTCTCCACCCTGGGCCTGCCCCTGGAGGGCGTCGGCCTGCTGCTCGCCATCGACCCGATCCTCGACATGATGCGCACCGCGACCAACGTCGCGGGCCAGGTGCTGGTACCGGTCCTGGTGGCCTCGCGGGAGAAGATCCTCGACGTCGCCGCCTACAACCGCCCCTCCGGCGACCTGTACGAGGACGCGCCGTCGGCCGTCGTCCCGGCGCAGGCGGACAAGGCGGCCCCGGTGGCCGCCTGATCCCCGCCGGCTCGGCGACAAGGGCCCGCTCCCGCACCGTTCCCCGGTGCGGCAGCGGGCCCTTGTGCGTGCCACTGGGGCGCGGGGGCGCGGGTGCTGGCGCGTGCTCGTGTGCTGCTCTCCGGGGCGGCGGCCAGGGGAAAAGGCAGGGGGCCCGCCGGTTGGGCGGGCCCCCTTGGGTGTTGCTCTTGTGCTCATGGTGACGGCTGTCGGGAGCCGCCGACGGACCCGCTGGGGTCCCGAGCGATCAGAACATCAGAAGATGGTCAGATGGGGGTGACGTTCTCCGCCTGCGGGCCCTTCGGGCCCTGGGTGACGTCAAAGTTCACCGCCTGGTTCTCCTCCAGCGAGCGGAAGCCGCTCGCGTTGATGGCGGAGTAGTGGACGAAGACGTCGGGGCCGCCGCCCTCCTGGGCGATGAAGCCGAAGCCCTTCTCAGCGTTGAACCACTTGACGGTTCCCGTGGCCATGCCGTTCTCCTTGCGAGGGACGTGTCGGGGCCACACCGTGTGGCACCCGGTCCGCTGCGCTGATCGCCCTGCCTCCGGACGAGTCCGAAGTTTTTCGATATTGCTGAAAAACTACAAAAAGCCCGCGGTTACATGCTCCGCAGGCTTCAAGTACTGCAAGGGGAATCAAACTGCAACTGAGGGCAACGCTAGCATGCGGTCGCTGTGACGACCAGGGGTGAACTGCGGCCCCCACGACGCGTGTCGTAGGCCCTCGCAGGCGCGTCCCGCAGGCCTCGCGAGCGCGTGTCGGGTGCCCGGTGCAGGCCTTTGTGAACAGCAGGCATACGCTGCGGGAAAGCGCACGAACAGTACAAGGGAGCGGCGCAGTGGCAGCACCGGACGGACAATCGCGGGAGCCCCAGGAACACACCCCGGTCAGGCCTCGCGTCGGCCACATCCAGTTCCTGAACTGCGTACCCCTCTACTGGGGCCTCGCCAGGACCGGCAACCTGCTCGACCTCGACCTCACCAAGGACACCCCGGAGAAGCTGAGCGACCAGCTCGTCGACGGCTCGCTGGACATCGGTCCGATCACCTGCGTGGAGTACCTGCGCAACGCCGACGACCTGCTGGTCCTGCCCGACATCGCGGTCGGCAGCGACGGCCCGGTGATGTCCTGCCTCATCGTCAGCAAGGTGCCGCTCGCCGACCTGGACGGCCGCCGCGTCGCCCTCGGCTCCACCAGCCGCACCTCCGTCCGGCTCGCCCGGCTGCTGCTGGAGGAACGCGAGGGCGTCCGCCCCGACTACTTCAGCTGCCCGCCCGACCTCAGCTCGATGCTCGCCGAGGCCGACGCCGCCGTCCTGATCGGCGACCCGGCGCTGCGCGCCTACCTCGGCCAGGCCGCCGACCTCGGACTGACCGTCCACGACCTCGGCGAGATGTGGAAGGAGTGGACCGGCCTGCCGTTCGTCTTCGCCGTCTGGGCCGTGCGCCGCGAGTTCGCCGAGCGCCGTCCGGAACTGACCGCGGCCGTGCACCGGGCCTTCCTGGAGTCCCGCGACCTCTCACTGGTCGAGGCCGCCAAGGTCGCCGAACAGGCCGCCCGCTGGGAGGCCTTCGGCGCGGACGTGCTGGAGCGGTACTTCAGCGAGGCCCTCGACTTCTCGCTCGGCGAGCGGCAGCTGGCCGGCGTCGCCGAGTTCGCCCGCCGGGTCGCGCACGACAGCGGCTTCGCGTCGGACGTCGCGGTGCGGCTGCTGGAGCCGGCGGCGCTGCCGGTCGGTTGAGCGCGGCGGGGCGCTCCGGTGCTCCGGTGCACCGGCTCCGGTGCTCCGGGGCCGACGGGCAGCGGGCTGACGCGGACGCTCGAAAGGCCTGGCGTAGGCTGGTTCGGCCGTACCCGGACGCCCGTCGTCCGGGGGGCGGCAGCGCCGAGAACTGCAGTATCCGAGAGAGAGAAGGCGGCCAGGTGACCGAGCTCGCAGCGACCACCCTCGATGCGCCCAGCACCGATTTGCAGGCCGTGCTCGACCGCGCCGCCGGCGGTGGCCGGATCACCCCGGAGGAGGCGCTGGAGCTGTACCGCTCGGCGCCGCTGCACGCGCTCGGCTCCGCCGCCGACGCGGTGCGCCGCCGCCGCTACGCCGGTACCGAGCACATCGCGACGTACATCATCGAGCGCAACATCAACTACACCAACGTCTGCGTGACGGCGTGCAAGTTCTGCGCCTTCTACGTGCCGCCGAAGAGCGACAAGGGCTGGTCCCGCGAGCTCGACGAGATCCTGCGCCGCTGCGCCGAGACCGTCGAACTGGGCGGCACCCAGATCATGTTCCAGGGCGGCCACCACCCGGACTACGGCGTGGAGTACTACGAGCGCGCTTTCTCGGCCATCAAGGCCGACTTCCCGCAGCTGGTGATCCACTCCCTGGGTGCCTCCGAGGTCGACCACATGGCCCGGATCTCGGGCGTCTCGATCGAGGAGGCCATCACCCGGATCCACCGGGCCGGCCTGGACTCCTTCGCCGGCGCCGGCGCCGAGCTGCTGCCCGCGCGGCCGCGCAAGGCGATCGCCCCGCTCAAGGAGTCCGGCGAGCGCTGGCTGGAGATCATGGAGGCCGCGCACGGCCTCGGCGTGGAGTCCACCTCCACCATGCTGATGGGCACCGGCGAGACCAACGCCGAGCGGATCGAGCACCTGCGGATGATCCGCGACGTGCAGGACCGCACCGGCGGCTTCCGGGCCTTCATCCCCTACACCTACCAGCCGCAGAACAACCACCTGAAGGGCTCGACGCAGGCCACCGTCTTCGAGTACCTGCGGATGATCGCGATCGCCCGCCTGTTCCTCGACAACATCGCCCACATCCAGGGCTCCTGGCTCACCACCGGCAAGGAGGCCGGCCAGCTGTCGCTGCACTACGGTGCGGACGACCTCGGCTCGGTCATGCTGGAGGAGAACGTCGTCTCGGCGGCCGGTGCCAAGCACCGCTCCAACCTCACCGAGCTGATCCACCTCATCCGGGCCGCCGACCGCGTCCCGGCGCAGCGCGCGACCACGTACGAGCACCTGCGGGTGCTGGACGACCCGGCCAACGACCCGGTGGACCCTCGGGTCGCCTCGCACATCGCCTCCACGGCGATCGAGGGCGGCACCGCGCACCCCGAGCTGAAGATCCTGGACAACTGAGGCCCGGGGCACCGCCGTGCTGACCCTGCACCGGGCGGCCCTGGTGCTGCCCGACCCGGCCGACCCCACCGCCCCGTCCCTCCCGGACGGGGCGGTGCTGGTGCGCGGCGACCGCGTCGAGGCCGTCGGACCGTACCGGGAACTGGCCGCCGCGCACCCGGGGGCGCGACTGCGGGACTGGGGCGCCGCGGTGCTCACGCCGGGGCTGCGCAACCCGTACGGGCACCGGCTGCTGGAACACGCCTACCACCCGGACCCGCGCGAGGAGATCGGCGTCGAGCCGGTCGCGGACGGGCTGACGGGCTCCGCCGACGAGGGGCGCTGCGGCGCGAGCGCCCGGCGCGGGCTGCAGCGGATGCTCGGGTTCGGGGTGACGGCGGTGGCCGGGCCGTTCGAGCGGGCCGCGGTGCGCACGGCCGTGGCGCGCTCCGGGCTGGTCGCGCTGCCGGGCGGCCCGGGCACGGGGGGTGGCCCTGAGGCGGGGAGTGGCCCGGGCGCGGGGGGTGGCCCTGGTGCGGTGGGCGCGGGGGACTGCCTGCTGGGCCTGGGAGACGGCCCGCTGGACCCGCTGTCGGTGCTGCCGCTCGCGGCGGCCGTGCACGGCCGGGTGGCGGCGGGCGGCCGGGCCGACTTCGCGGTGTTCCCGGCCGTTGGGGAGGGCTTCGCCCAGCCATCGCCGGGCGGTTGCCTGGCCGCCGTACTGGGCGGGCGGTTGGTGTACCGGCGGCGCTGAACGAGGCCGGGAACCGGGCGACGTACTCGCCGGTAGTCGGACTTCCTTGCGGCGTACGGCACTTCCTTCGTGTGCCGCCGAACTCCACTGTCCACCCTGTGGGGTGATTCCCCCTTCGCCGTGACCTGAGGGCCCGCCAGCGGATACGATCCCGGACAGCTCACTCCGTACCCTCACCACCTACCGCCCGTGCCCGCGGGTGGCGGGGCCGTGTCCCAGGCCCCGAAGGCAAGCCAGGACAGGAACCATGCGATCCGCGACCGTCCCCCCGCCGCGATCCCCGCGGATGGGCCGTGGTTGGTACCTCGCCGCCGTGCTCAGCGCCGTGCTGGCCGTCGGCATGTGCCTGCTCGGCTGGCGCCAGGCCGACCAGGCCGACCGGATCGGCGCCCACCCCGTGAGAGTCGAAGGCGTCGTCACCCAGCTCCCCACCGGCGGCGGCTCCTACAGCGCCGTCAGCTACCGGGCGTCCGGCCAGTCGCACACCGCGGCCGCGCTGCCGCTCGCCGACGGCGCCAGGATCGGCGACCCGATCTGCCTGGAGCACGCCGCCGACGACCCGGGCGCGGTGCGGATCTGCGGCGACACCTACCCGCAGCCGGTCGGCGTCGGCCTGGCCCGGTTCAGCGTGCCGGTCGCGGTCGGGATGTTCGTGATCTGCGTGCTGCGCATCCGGCGGCACCGGCGGGCGCTCGCGGTCCGCGCCGGGCAGGGCCGGCTGGCCACCACCGTCGCACTGGCGACCGGGGCGCTGGCCGACGGGATGCCCGCGATAACCCACGGCAAGCGCTCCCGGCGCCGGCGGCGCGCGGGCGGGCGGCGCGCGCAGCACTGACGGGGCGCGTAGCACCGGTGGGGCCGTAGCGCCGGTGGGCCGGGCGGGGCGCCGGTGGGCGGGGCGGGGGCGCTGGGCGGGGGAGCTGGGCGGCGGGGGCGCGCGGCGACGTCCGTGCGACGGGTGCCGGGTGGACGGGTCTGTGCGGCGGGGCCCGTGTGGCGGGTGCGGACGCCCCGCGGCGTGCCCCGTTGGTCGGGCTGTCGGCGCCAGGGTGAACAATGGGGGCGTGACCCGAGCCTCTCTGGACAAGCAGCCGCACGAAGTCGCCGCCATGTTCGACGACGTCGCGGCCAAGTACGACCGCACCAACGACGTGCTGTCCCTCGGCCAGGCCCGCGCCTGGCGCCGGGCGGTGGCCGAGGCGGTGGCCGCCGGACCGGGGGACCTCGTGCTCGACCTCGGAGCCGGCACCGGCACCTCCTCGCTGCCCTTCGCCGAGGCCGGCGCGCAGGTCGTCCCGTGCGACTTCTCCGTCGGCATGCTCGTCGAGGGCAAGCGCCGCCACCCCGAGCTGCCGCTCACCGCCGGCGACGCCACCCGGCTGCCGTTCGCCGACGGCACCTTCGACTCGGTGACGATCTCCTTCGCGCTGCGCAACGTCCAGGACACCGACGCGGCGTTGCGCGAGATGCAGCGCGTCACCAAGCCCGGCGGCAAGCTGGTGATCTGCGAGTTCTCCACCCCGACCTGGACGCCGTTCCGGACGGTCTACACCGAATACCTGATGCGCGCCCTGCCGCCGGTCGCCACCGCGGTCAGCAGCAACCCGGACGCGTACGTGTACCTCGCCGAGTCCATCCGGTCCTGGCCCGACCAGCCCGAGCTGGCGGCCCGGCTGCAGGAGAGCGGCTGGTCCAAGGTCGCCTGGCGCAACCTCACCGGCGGCATCGTCGCGCTGCACCGGGCGTACAAGCTCGGGTAGCCGCTGCACCGGCGGGATGGGGGCGTGGTCGTTTCCGGCGGCGGGGACGGAACTAGACTGCCGGAGACAAAAGCCGCCGTCCCCACAGCCGCAGCTCCAGGAGAGTGTCCACCGTGTCCGAGACCGCAGCCGATCTGACGAAGCCGGACAGCCCGGTCGAGAGCACGGCCGACGTCATCGTGGTCGGCGCGGGTCCGGCCGGGTCCACCACCGCGTACTACCTCGCCCAGGCCGGGCTGGACGTGCTGCTGTTGGAGAAGACCGCGTTCCCGCGCGAGAAGGTCTGCGGCGACGGCCTCACCCCCCGCGCCACCAAGCAGCTGGTGGACATGGGCATCGACGTCTCCACCGAGAACGGCTGGCTGCACAACAAGGGCCTGCGCATCATCGGCGGCGGCGTCCGGCTGGAGCTGGACTGGCCCGAGCTGTCCGCCTTCCCCGACTACGGCCTGGTCCGCAAGCGCGCCGACTTCGACGAGCTGCTGGTCCGTCAGGCCGAGAAGGCCGGCGCCCGGCTCTACGAGCGCTGCAACGTCAGCGGGCCCGTCCTGGACGAGCGCACCGGCCGGATCGTCGGCGTCACCGCCAAGCTCGGCGACGAGAAGCGGCCGGTCACCTTCCGCGCCCCGCTGGTGGTCGCCGCCGACGGCAACTCCACCCGGCTCTCGCTCGCCATGGGCCTGCACCGCCGCGAGGACCGCCCGATGGGCGTCGCCTACCGGACGTACTTCACCTCGCCGCGCCACGACGACGACTACCTGGAGTCCTGGCTGGAGCTGTGGGACACCCGCGGCGGCCAGCGCAAGCAGCTGCCCGGGTACGGCTGGGTCTTCGGCATGGGCGACGGCACCTCCAACGTCGGCCTCGGCATCCTCAACTCCTCGCCCGCGTTCGGCGAACTCGACTGGCGCGAGGTGCTCAAGGCCTGGTGCGCCGGCATGCCGGAGGAATGGGGCTACACCCCCGAGAACATGACCGACCCGATCCGCGGCGCCGCGCTGCCGATGGCCTTCAACCGGCAGCCGCACTACACCCGCGGCCTGCTGCTCGTCGGCGACGCGGGCGGCATGGTCAACCCGTTCAACGGCGAGGGCATCGCCTACGCGATGGAATCCGGCCAGATCGCCGCCGGCGTCATCGTCCAGGCCCACGCCCGGGTCACCGAGACCGGGCGCGAGCGCGCTCTGCAGGGCTACCCGCGCGTCCTCAAGGACGTCTACGGCGGCTACTACACGATGGGCCGCGCCTTCGTGAAGCTCATCGGCAACCCCAAGGTGATGCAGATCGCCACCCAGCGCGGCCTCACCCACCCGATGCTGATGCGCTTCACCCTCAAGATGCTCGCCAACCTCACCGACCCGCAGGGAGGCGACGCGATGGACCGCATCATCAACGGCCTCGCGAAGGTCGCGCCCAACGCGTAGCGGGCCTGAGGCCTTCCCCCGGTCCCCCCGGTCCCCCCGGTCCCCCCGGTCCCCCCGGTCCTTTCCAGGACCTCAAGGCGTCTCCTCCGCCGCCTTCCGCTCCCCGTCCGCCGGGCGGCGGGAGGCGGCGGAGCGCTGTTCGACGTAGACGAGGCGGTCGGCGAAGACCCGGGCCGCGTCGGGGGTGAGCGCCCGGAGGGCGACGAGGGCGGTGAAGACGACGTCGCAGAGCTCGTGCTGGACGTCCTCCCAGCTGTGGGTGACGCCCTTGCGCGGGTTCTGGCCGGTGGCGCCGATCACCGCGGCGCCCACCTCGCCGACCTCCTCGGAGAGCTTGAGGATCCGCAGCAGGCGCTCCTCCCGGGGCGACTGCGTGCCCTGCTCGTCGAGCCACGCGACGAGGTGGTCCACGCTCTCCCAGATCCGGCTGTCCATGCGCGCTGCTCCCGTGCGGTGTCGTTGGTGCTGCCACCGTACGGGAGGCGCTGCCGACGCACGGGAACGGCGTGGGGGCGGGCGGTGAGGCACGGACGGTGAGGGGCTGGCGGTGAGGGGCGGGCTCCCGGTCAGCGGGTGCTGATCTTCACGTGGCGGACGTCCACGGGGAGGGTGGGGAAGCCGTCGCCGGGGTTGTTCTGGTCGTCCTCGCCGCCCGCGGCGATCTTCTGCAGGACGTCCAGGCCCGCCGTGATCCGGCCGAACGGGGTGTAGGCGGGGGAGAGCTTGGTGTCCTTCCAGACGAAGAAGAACTGGCTGCCGTTGGTGTTCGGACCGGCGTTGGCCATCGCCACGGTGCCGGCCGGGTAGGTGGCGCCGGTCAGGTTCTCGTCCGGGAAGGAGTAGCCGGGCCCGCCGCTGCCCGTTCCGGTCGGGTCGCCGCACTGCAGGACGTAGAGCCGCTGGGTGGTGAGGCGGTGGCAGTGGCTGCGGTCGAAGTAGTCGTGCTCGGCGAGGAAACGGAACGAAAAGGTGGTGCAGGGCGCCTTGTCGGTCAACGCCTGGAAGGTGATCGCGCCCTGGCTGGTGCGCAGGGTGGCGCGGTAGGGCTGGGCGGCCTTCTTGGCGTCGAAGACCGGGATGCCCTTGAAGTTGTCGGCCGGCACCGCGGGCGTGTAGGTGCAGGCGGGCGCGGGCGGCGTGGTGTCCGCGACGGCGGTGCCGGTGCTCGCCGTGAGCGGGAGGACGGTGGCGACGGCGAGCAGAGCCCAGGGTGCGCGCTTCACGTGACGGGCCTTCCGAAGGGTGGTGGACGGCGGGGTTGGCATGGCGCCATCATCCACGCCGGGGCGGCGATCCGGTAGGGGGCGGTAGGGAGCGGTGGGGTTCAGGCCCCGTCGGGCGGGTGGAGGGTCAGGCGGACTCCGGGGGAACGGGGTTGGCCCGGGGGGCGGGGGTGAACAGTCCGGCGCGGGCGGCCAGTGCGGCGGCGTCGGCGGCCCGCTCGGCGGTGCGGGCGTCCAGCGGCTCGCCGGTGACGAACAGTCGGTAGTAGAGCGGGGCGGTGGCGGCCCGGACTACCTCGGCACCGTCCGTTCCGGTGGGCAACTCGCCTCGGGCGACGGCTCGTTCGGCGACCTCGGCGGCCTGGCGGTGGCGGGAGGTGAAGAAGGCGCGCAGGGCGGTCGCGCCGGTGTCGGAGCGCTGGGCGGCGAAGATCAGCGCGGTGGGGGTGGCCCCCAGGTCGGGATCGGTGAAGACGGTGAACACCTCCTGGGTGATCAGCCGCAGATCCTCGCGGAGGTCGCCGGTGTCGGGCAGCGGCCAGGGCTGGTCGGCCGAGGCGGTCAGGGCGTCCGCGACCAGGCCGTCCACTCCGCCCCACCGCCGGTACAGCGTCGCCTTGTGGACGCCGGAACGGCTCGCGACCGCCTCGATGGTGAGGTCGTCGTACCCCTTCTCGGTGACCTCGGCGAGCGCGGCGGCGACCACCCCCTCCCGGACCCGGGCGCTGCGGCCGCCGGGGCGCGGGGTCGGGGTGCGGGGCTCGGGGTGGGTCGTTTCGAGGCGAGTCGTCGCGGGTGGTGCGGTGGTGGCGGGGCGGGTCGTCGCGGGGCGGGCCGTCGCGGGGTGGGTCGTCGCGGGGTGGGTCGGCTCCGGGGCGTTCTCGTTCAAAGTCGACTCCAGTCGCGTTAAGGCTTGCTGCGGTGTGGCGGTCGTGCCATGCTCATCGTAATGCGACTTTGGTCGCGTTACGAGAGGAGCCTGCGTGACCGCCACCGCCATTCCCGACCCCACTGCCCTGCACCCGCTCGCCGGCCACGACCGGGTCGTCCTGCTGCGCCCACTCGTCACCGACCCGCGGATCGAGGTCGGCGAGTACACCTACTTCGACGACCCCGAGGGGGCCACCCGCTTCGAGGAGCGCAACGTCCTCTACGCCTACGGACCCGAGCGGCTGGTGATCGGCAAGTACTGCGCGATCGCCACCGGGGCCCGCTTCCTGATGGCCGGCGCCGCCCACCCGACCATCGGCGTGTCCACCTTCCCGTTCACGATGTTCGGCGGCGAGTGGACCGAGCGGACCCTCGACCTCGTCACCGGCCTGCCCAGCCGGGGCGACACCGTGATCGGCAACGACGTCTGGTTCGGCTTCGGTGCCACCATCCTGCCCGGCGTCCGGATCGGTGACGGCGCGATCATCGCGGCCGGTGCGATGGTCACCGCCGACGTCGAGCCGTACACCATCGTCGGCGGCAACCCTGCCCGGCCGATCCGGCGCCGCTTCGAGGGCGCCGATGTCGAGCGCCTGCTCCGTGCGGCCTGGTGGGACTGGCCGGTCGAGCTCGTCACCGAGCACGTCCGCGCCATCATGTCCGGGACCCCGGCCGACATCGAGGAGATCGCCGCGGCGAACGGCCTGCTCGCCCGCTGACCTGCCGGGCCTGGGAAGGGCGTTGGCCCCGGGGACGCCGGAGCCCTCCGGAGATCCAGCGAGTTACGGCAGGGCGTTGATCACGGGTGGGCCGGTGCGGGAGGATGGCGTCCCCCTGCTCCATGCTCAGCCCCGTCGATAGCTGTGCCCTTCGTTCAGCTCCAGGGTCCGTCCGACGCCGTACGGTACTCGCGCCCCGCCGGTTCCGTTCGCTCGGAGGGATCTGACTCATGCGTGCCTCCCTATCCATGTCTTCGTCCTCATCGGCCCTTCGCGACCTGCCGGTTCTCCTGGTGGCGGTGGTGTGGGGGTCGAGCTTCCTCGCCGTCCAGCGGGTGGCGGAGCCCGGGACGGCCGTGGCGATGCTGGTCCTGCGGTTCGGGCTGGTGCTGCCGCTGCTCGGGATGGTCGCCTGGCCGGCGCTACGGAGGCTGAGCCGCGCCGAGTGGCTGGGCGGCGGTGCACTGGGGCTGGTGCTCAGCGGGATCTTCCTGCTGGAGACGTACGGCGCCGTGCACACCTCCGCCACCAATGCCGGGCTGATCATCAGCCTCGCGATGGTGCTCACCCCGCTCGGCGAGAGCGTCCTCAGCCGGACGGCGCCGCCCCGCGCCTTCCTCGCGGCCGCCGCGCTGGCCGTGCTCGGCGTCGCCCTGCTCACCGGGGACGGCGGGCTGCGCCCGCCTTCGCTCGGCGACCTGCTGGTGCTGGGAGCTGCCCTGGTTCGCTCGGCCTTCGTCCTGGCGACGGCCCGCGTCCGCGCCGTCCGCGAAACCGACATGCTGGCCCTGACCTGGGTCCAACTCGCCGTCGCGACCGCCGTGTTCGCGGCCGTTGCACCAGCCGTAGGGCCGTCGCCGTGGGCCGTCGCCCGCTCGTACGGGCCCGGCCAGTGGGCCTGGTTGCTGCACCTGTCCCTGTTGTGCACGCTGTTCGCCTTCTTCGTTCAGATGTGGGCTGTCCGCGCCACCTCGCCGTCCCGGGTGAGTCTGCTGCTCGGCACCGAACCGCTGTGGGCCGCCGTCTTCGGCATCACCATCGCCGGGAACCGGATGGGGCCGCTCGCCCTGGTCGGCGGAGCCCTGGTCGTGGTCGCCACCGAGTGGGGCCGTCGCACCGCTCCCGCCCCCGTCCGGCGCGGGGAGACCGAAGCCGCTGAGTCCGAGATCGTCGAGTCCGAGGCCGCTGGATCTGTTGTTGCCGAGTCCGCGACCGGGGTCGGGGAGCGGGGCCCGGAGCCGGCCCCGGTGTGATCCGCGGTGGTGGTCACCGGCGACTCAGCGTCCGACGGGCGTAGTCGATGGTGACCGCGCCGAGCAGCGGACCCCATGCCACCAGCGGCAGGTAGGCGAGGGTCATCACCAGGCCGGCGGCACCGTGCGGGGAGTCCGGCTCCGCCATGTTCCGGCCCCAGCCGCCGACCGCCGCGGTTATCCCGAGCGCGGTCAGAAACGCCGAGCCCAGCGCGCCCGGAACGATCGCGGCGAGCGGGTGCACCGCCCGGCCGCCGATCAGCGGGATCCAGCGCGGCGCCAGCTGGCCCCAGGGCCGGACCAGCCCGACGGTCAGGAAGGCCAGCGCTTCGGCCAGGGCGCTCAGCACCACGACGTAGACCGTGCCCCAGCCCGGCTGGTGCTCGGCGTACCGTGCGGCGGTGGCACCCGTGAAGCCGACCGGGACGCCGAAGCCGAACGCGATCCGCCACAGCCCCGAGGGAACGGTGGTCAGCACGGTGGCCTTGGCGGCGAGCTCGGCCCAGCGTGGTGCGGGCGGGACGGCCGGACGGGTGGTGGTCCGGGCGTTGATCGCGAGCTTCGACATGGTGGTGAACTCCCTTCGCGGCCGGCCCTCCGGCCGCTTCGATGGCTCAAGCCTGGCCGTTCCACGCGGCGAGCGGCAGCTGCCGATCGGGCTGTTCTCCCTGCTCAACAGGCCTCTGAAATATGCCGATCGGCACAGGCGGGCAACCTGCGCCGCGTCGTAACGTGGCGGCAGTCGAAGGGAGGAGATGGCGATGAATCAGATGCTGGCGGTGATCGTCCCGGCCGTGCTTCCGCTGGTCCGGGCGGCGCACAGGCGCCACGGCATGGCGGTCGTGACGGCGACGGCCGGGGCGATGTCGGCCGCGGTCACGGTTGCCGTCTGGCTCACCGGCCGCTGGACGGAGTCGGACCGGTGGCCCGGCCTGGTCGGCCTGGTCGAACTGGCCGTCCTCCTGCTGTCCGTGGTCCTCGCCCTGCGCGTCGAGGACGGCCTCCGGTGCGCGCTGGCGACGTGGACGGCTTGCGGCGCGGTCGCGCTCTGGCCGTCCCGGTTCGAGGCGATCGGCGGGCCCGGAGACGTGCTCACCCTTTTCGGATTCGGGTCGATGCTGGCCCTGCCGGCCGTCCTGACCGGGCTCTACCTGCGCGGCCTGGACGAGGGGCGGTGCCGGGCGGTGGCCGAGGCCAGGCGTTCCCAGCGGCTCGAACTGGCCCACGATCTGCACGATTTCGTGGCGCACGACGTGAGCGGCATGGTCGCCCAGGCTCAGGCCGGGGTGTACCTGGCCGCGGCTGACCCAGCCCGGGCGGTCGAGATGTTCGAGCGGATAGAACAGGCCGGGCAGCGGGCCCTGGCCTCGCTGGACCGGACGGTTCAACTGCTGCGCACGGAGGAGGGGAGCGGGCGCGGACCGCAACAGGGGCTGGCCGAACTGGCGGAGGTGGCAGAACGGTTCACCGCCTTGGGCGGCGCCGAGGTCCGGGTGGAGCTGCCGGACGGGCCGGTCCCCCGGGAGGTGGAGGGCACGGTCCACCGGATCGTGGTCGAGGCGCTGACCAACGTCCGGCGGCACGCTGCGGGCGCCCGGACGGTCGAGGTTCGTGCCCGTCGCGCGGGCGGGTGGCTGGAGTTGACCGTGACGAACGACGGACTCGCACCCGGCGCGGGTGGGCGCCCGCGCGGTGGCGGCGGCAGCGGACTGCCGGGGCTGGCGGCCCGAGTGGAGGCGCTCGGTGGCACGTTCGCGGCAGGCACGGAGGAGCGGGAGGCCTGGCGGGTGGCGGCGAGACTGCCGCTGGAGAGGCAGGAACGACAGGAGAGTCAGGAGAAACCAGTGATTCCGGTGAGGACCAGTTCAGGGGAGAGGTGGAAATGATCGGCAGCACAGGGCCGATCCGGATCCTGGTCGCGGACGACCAGGCCGATGTCCGCACCGCGTTCCGGATGATCCTGGACGTTCAGCCGGACATGTCGGTGGTGGCGGAGGTGGCGGACGGCGCCGCGGCGGTGGAGGAGGCCCGACGGCTTCGACCGGACGTCGTGCTCGCGGACATTCGAATGCCGAGGCTCGACGGCTTGGAGGTCACGAGGCAGCTGGCCGGCGAGTGCAAGGTGATCGTGGTGACCACCTTCGACCTGGACGAGTACGTGCATACGGCCCTGCGGCATGGGGCGGCCGGCTTCCTGTTGAAGCGATCGGGGCCAGTGCTGCTGATCGAGGCGGTGCGGGCGGCGATGGCCGGGGACGCGTTGATCAGTCCACAGGTCACCGTCCGGCTGCTGCGGCACATGACGGCGCCCGGGAGCGACCGTACGGCCGGAGCAGGGCCTTCGGCGGCGGCGCCGCTGATAGCCGGCCCGATCGAGGAACTGACCGCGAGAGAAAGGGAGATCGCCGAACAGGTGGCAGACGGCGCGACGAACGCCGAGATCGGAGCGGGGCTGTTCATCTCGCCGGGGACGGTCAAGAACCACCTCGCCAACGTCCAGCGCAAGCTCGGTGCCCGTAACCGGGTGGGCATCGCGGCCTGGGTCTGGGAGCAGGGCCGGTAGCCGGTAGTCGGTAACCGGCCCCGGTGAACGGTGGGGCGAGCCCGGACGCGGGCGCGAGGGCAGAGGGCAGCGGCCCCGAGGAAGGGCCCCGAGGAAAGGGCCCCAGGGAAGGCGGCGCGGGAAGGGCAGCGCACGGAGGCCGGGGCGCCGCGCGCTGGGCCGGGCATGGCCCAGCGCAGGAGAGGGTCGGGCGGGCGGCGGGCGGCGGGCGGCGGGCGGCGGGCGGGGTGGGGGAGGGGGGAGGGGGAGGGCCCCAAGGACCGTTTCGCGCGCTTGTGAACGAAGGGTCAAGCGAGCGTTCGGCCCCCCGCCACCCCTCAGAGTGAGCCGCTATAACACGTCAACATGGCGCCTCGAAATTTGCTCCCGTCGACGCATAGTTGATATAGGAGCGCGGCTCTGACCAGCCGCTTCACAAGTAAATGCGACTGGTTGTGACCATTTGACTTCTTTGTGTCGACAATTCTGGACATGTTCATATTCGGCACGATTCCCATCGTGGCGTAGATCACAAAGATGACGTTGAACTGCGTGTCGCAGATCACAAGCCGACGGGCATAGGATGCGCTCGTTCCAGGCTTTGTGAACTGCCTCACATGAGGTGGATCCCGGGAACCGGAACGCGGGTTCACCTCAGCGTGACCTGCCGGTTCCGATCTGCAGTCAAGGACGACTGGACGGAGGGAGCGGGGGCTATGAATGCCTACGCGCCGATCCTCGTACTCGGTGCCATCGCGGCGGCGTTCGCGGTCGGCTCCGTCGTGATGGCCTCACTCACCGGCCCCAAGCGCTACAACCGGGCCAAGTTGGAGGCGTACGAGTGCGGCATCGAGCCGACCCCGCAGCCCGTGGGCGGCGGTCGGTTCCCGATCAAGTACTACCTGACGGCGATGCTCTTCATCGTCTTCGACATCGAGATCGTCTTTCTCTATCCCTGGGCGGTGACCTTCGACGCCCTGGGGATCTTCGGGTTGGTCGAGATGCTCCTGTTCATCGCCACGGTCTTCGTCGCCTACGCCTACGTGTGGCGCCGCGGCGGCCTGGAGTGGGACTGAGCGCGGGGTGGCCGCCGCCTTTGTGAACGAGCGGACAAGCCCGAACGGGCCGAGGTACCACAGGACTTGAGGGCTTCTTGAGGGCATTGAGAGGGATCTGATGGGAATCGAGGAGAAGCTGCCGAGCGGCTTTCTGCTCACGACCGTGGAGACGGCCGCCGGTTGGGTGCGCAAGGCGTCACTCTTCCCGGCCACCTTCGGTCTGGCCTGCTGCGCGATCGAGATGATGACCACCGGCGCCGGCCGCTACGACCTGGCCCGGTTCGGCATGGAGGTGTTCCGGGGCTCCCCCCGGCAGGCCGATCTGATGATCGTGGCGGGTCGGGTGAGCCAGA
Source organism: Kitasatospora sp. NPDC058492 (assembly GCF_042720685.1). Classification (NCBI taxonomy): domain Bacteria; kingdom Bacillati; phylum Actinomycetota; class Actinomycetes; order Kitasatosporales; family Streptomycetaceae; genus Kitasatospora; species Kitasatospora sp. NPDC058492. The sequence continues at coordinate 104,909 of NZ_JBHXMU010000011.1, read as the reverse complement.
AGATGGCCCCGGTGCTGCGCCAGGTGTACGACCAGATGGCCAACCCGAAGTGGGTCATCTCGATGGGCGTCTGCGCCTCCTCGGGCGGGATGTTCAACAACTACGCGATCGTGCAGGGCGTCGACCACATCGTCCCGGTGGACATCTACCTGCCCGGTTGCCCGCCCCGCCCGGAGATGCTGATGGACGCCATCCTGAAGCTGCACGACAAGATCCAGCACGAGCCGCTGGGCGCGAACCGGATCCGGGCCGAGGAGCTCGGCGAGGCGCTCGCCCTCAAGGCCACCCCGGTCAGCGAGATGCGGGGGCTGCTGCGATGAACGAGCAGGTACCCGAGACCCGTCGCGAGCACCCGGTCCGCGAGATCCCGGTCGAGGTGGTCGGCCGCCGGCAGGGCATGTTCGGCGCCCTGGGCAGCGGTGACACCTCCGGCTTCGGTGGCCTGGCCGCGCCGATCGTGCTGCCCGGCCCGAGCGAACGGCCGTACGGCGGCTGGTTCGACGAGGTCGCCGACGAGCTGGAGGGCGCCCTGGAGGAGCAGGGCATGGACCCGGCCGAGGTGATCGAGAAGACCGTCGTCGACCGCGGCGAGCTCACCTTCCACATCGACCGCGCCCACCTGCTCCGGACCGCCCGCACCCTGCGCGACGACCCGGCACTGCGCTTCGAGCTGTGCCTGGGCGTGAGCGGCGTGCACTACCCCGACGACAAGGGCCGCGAGCTGCACGCGGTCTACCACCTGCGGTCGATCACCCACGGACGGCTGATCCGGGTGGAGGTCACCGCGCCGGACGCCGACCCGCGCATCCCCTCCGTGGTGAGCGTCTACCCGACCAACGACTGGCACGAGCGCGAGGCCTACGACTTCTTCGGCCTGGTCTTCGACGGCCACCCGGCACTCACCCGGATCATGATGCCGGACGACTGGCTGGGCCACCCGCAGCGCAAGGACTACCCGCTCGGCGGCATCCCCGTCGAGTACAAGGGCGCCCAGATCCCGGCTCCCGACCAGCGGAGGTCGTACAGCTGATGAGTACTCGGCACGACGAAGAGGCTCGGCACGACGAAGGGACTCGTCCCCACGAAGAAGCCGAGCAGGCAGAGGCCCGGGAGACCACCGAGGGCCGGGTCTTCACGGTCACCGGCGGCGACTGGGGCGAGGTGGTCGAGGCGGTCGGCCGGGCCGACGACGAGCGCATCATCGTCAACATGGGCCCCCAGCACCCGTCCACCCACGGCGTGCTGCGGCTGATCCTGGAGATCGACGGCGAGACGGTGAAGGAGGCCCGCTGCGGCATCGGCTACCTCCACACCGGCATCGAGAAGAACATGGAGTTCCGCAACTGGGTCCAGGGCACCACCTTCGTGACCCGGATGGACTACCTGACCCCGCTGTTCAACGAGACCGCGTACTGCCTGGCCGTCGAGAAGCTGCTCGGCATCACCGACGACATCCCGGACCGGGCCACCGTGATCCGGGTGCTGATGATGGAGCTCAACCGGATCGCCTCGCACCTGGTCTGCCTGGCCACCGGTGGCATGGAGATCGGCTCCACCACCCTGATGATCTACGGCTTCCGCGACCGCGAGCTGATCCTGGACGTCTTCGAGCTGGTCACCGGCCTGCGCATGAACCACGCGTACGTGCGCCCCGGCGGCCTCGCCCAGGACCTCCCGCCCGGCGCCGTCGACCAGATCCGCGAGTGCGTGAAGACCCTGCGCTCCCGGATGCACGAGTACGACAAACTCGCCACCGGGAACCCGGTGTTCAAGGCCCGCCTGGTCGACGTCGGCTTCCTCGACCTGCCCGGCTGCCTGGCCCTCGGCGCCACCGGCCCGATCCTGCGCGCCACCGGCCTGCCGCACGACCTGCGCAAGACCGACCCGTACTGCGGCTACCAGGACTACGACTTCGAGGTCGCGATCGCGGACAGCGCCGATTCCTACGGCCGCTTCCTGATCCGCCTGGAGGAGATGCGGCAGTCGCTGGGGATCGTCGAGCAGTGCCTGGACCGGCTGCGGCCGGGCCCGGTGATGGTGGCCGACAAGAAGATCGCCTGGCCCGCCCAACTCGCCGTCGGCCCGGACGGGATGGGCAACTCGCTCGACCACATCCGCAAGATCATGGGCACCTCGATGGAGGCCCTGATCCACCACTTCAAGCTGGTCACCGAGGGCTTCCGGGTCCCGGTCGGCCAGGCGTACGCGGCGGTCGAGTCGCCCAAGGGCGAGCTGGGCGTGCACGTGGTCAGCGACGGCGGGACGCGCCCGTACCGGGTCCATTTCCGGGATCCGTCGTTCACCAATCTGCAGTCGATGGCGGCGATGTGCGAGGGCGGCCAGGTCGCCGACGTGATCGTCGCGGTGGCCGGGATCGACCCGGTGATGGGAGGCGTGGACCGGTGACAGACGTTCAGTTGGGGATGCCGGCGCTGCCGGCCACACCGTACCCCGAGGAGGTGCACGCCCGGCTGGCCGCCGACGCCGCTGAGCTGATCGGCCGCTACCCGCAGGCCCGGTCGGCGCTGCTGCCGCTGCTGCACCTGGTGCAGGCCGAGGAGGGCTTCGTCAGCCCGACCGGCATCCGGTTCTGCGCCGAGCAGTTGGACCTCACCACCGCCGAGGTGACCGCCGTCGCCACCTTCTACACCATGTACCGGCGGCGCCCGGCCGGGAAGTACCACGTCGGGGTCTGCACCAACACCCTGTGCGCGGTGCTCGGCGGCGACCAGATCTTCGACGAGCTCCAGCAGCACCTCGGCGTGCGCAACAACGAGACCACCGGGGACGGCGAGATCTCGATCGAGCACATCGAGTGCAACGCGGCCTGCGACTACGCGCCCGTGGTGATGGTCAACTGGGAGTTCTTCGACGACCAGACCCCGGAGAGCGCCAAGCGGCTGGTCGACGACCTGCGCGCGGGCCGGGAGGTCCGGCCGACCCGCGGCGCCCGGCTGTGCACCTTCAAGGAGTCCGCCCGGATCCTGGCGGGCTTCCCCGACGAGCGCCCGGGTGCCAACGACGAGTCCGGCGCGGGCGGCGCGCCCTCGCTTGCGGGCCTGCGCCTGGCCAAGGGCGAGGCGCTGCCCGGCACCGGCGGCACCAAGGTCGTCGCACCCCGCCACGAGGGCATCGGCCACGAGGGCACCGGCCACGAGGGCACCGGCCACGAAGGGACGGAAGCGTGATGACCGCCGCCGAGCCGGCCGAGAAGCTGCTCACCCCCGTCCTGTCCGCCTCCTGGGACGACGACCGGCCCTGGACGCTGGCCACCTACCGCCGCCACCACGGCTACGACGGCCTCAAGGCGGCCCTGGCGATGCCGCCGGACGACGTGATCGCCCTGGTGAAGGACTCCGGGCTGCGCGGTCGCGGCGGCGCCGGCTTCCCCACCGGGATGAAGTGGCAGTTCATCCCGCAGAACGACGGCAAGCCGCACTACCTGGTGGTCAACGCGGACGAGTCCGAGCCGGGCACCTGCAAGGACATCCCGCTGCTGTTCGCCAACCCGCACGCGCTGATCGAGGGCATGATCATCGCCTCCTACGCGATCCGCTGCGACCACGCGTTCATCTACCTGCGCGGCGAGGTCGTCCCGGTGCTGCGCCGCCTGCACGCGGCCGTCGCCGAGGCGTACCAGGCCGGGCTGCTCGGCCGGGACATCCTCGGCTCGGGCGTCAACCTCGACATCACCGTGCACGCCGGCGCCGGCGCCTACATCTGCGGCGAGGAGACGGCGCTGCTGGACTCGCTGGAGGGCCGCCGCGGCCAGCCCCGGCTGCGGCCGCCGTTCCCGGCGATCGCCGGCCTGTACGCCTGCCCGACGGTGGTCAACAACGTCGAGTCGATCGCCTCGGTGCCGCCGATCCTGGCCCGCGGCAAGGAGTGGTTCAAGGGCCTGGGCACCGAGAAGTCCCCCGGCTTCACGCTGTACTCGCTCTCCGGCCACGTCACCAACCCCGGCCAGTACGAGGCGCCGCTGGGCATCACGCTGCGCCAGCTGCTGGACATGAGCGGCGGCGTCCGCCCCGGGCACCGGCTCAAGTTCTGGACCCCGGGCGGCTCGTCCACCCCGATGTTCACCGACGAGCACCTGGACGTCCCGCTGGACTACGAGGGTGTCGGCGCGGCCGGCTCGATGCTCGGCACCAAGGCGCTGCAGGTCTTCGACGAGACCACCTGCGTGGTGCGGGCGGTCACCCGCTGGACCGAGTTCTACGCCCACGAGTCCTGCGGCAAGTGCACCCCCTGCCGCGAGGGCACCTACTGGCTGGTCCAGTTGCTCAAGCGGATCGAGGCGGGCGCGGGCGTCGAGGGGGACCTGGAGAAGCTCCTCGACATCGCCGACAACATCAACGGAAAGTCCTTCTGCGCACTGGGCGACGGCGCCGCGAGTCCGATCGTCTCCTCCCTCCAGCACTTCCGGGCCGAGTACGAGCAGCACCTGGCCGAGCGCCGCTGCCCGTTCGACCCGGCCGCCTCCACCGTCTGGGCCGACGGCCCCCGCCCCGGCCACCAGTCCGCCACCGAAAGGGAGGTGCACGCGTGACGATCACAGAGCCATCCACCTCCACGGGCGACAAGGCCGCGGTCGAGCTGGTCACGCTCACCATCGACGGCGTCGAAGTGCAGGTCCCCAAGGGGACGTTGGTGATCCGGGCCGCTGAACGGATCGGCACCCAGATCCCGCGCTTCTGCGACCACCCGCTGCTCGACCCGGCCGGCGCCTGCCGGCAGTGCATCGTCGAGATCGAGGGCCAGCGCAAGCCCGTCGCCTCCTGCACCATCCCGGTCGCCGAGGGCATGGTGGTGCGCACCCAGGTGAGTTCGCCGGTGGCCGAGAAGGCGCAGCGCGGCGTGATGGAGCTGCTGCTGATCAACCACCCGCTGGACTGCCCGGTCTGCGACAAGGGCGGCGAGTGCCCGCTGCAGAACCAGGCGATGTCCACGGGTGACGCCGACACCCGCTTCGAGGGGATGAAGCGCACCTACGAGAAGCCGATCCCGCTCAGCACCCAGGTGCTGCTGGACCGGGAGCGCTGCGTGCTGTGCGCGCGCTGCACCCGCTTCTCGCAGCAGATCGCCGGGGACCCGTTCATCGACCTGCTGGAACGCGGCGCGCTCCAGCAGGTCGGCACCGGGGACGACGAGCCGCTCGACTCGTACTTCTCCGGGAACACCATCCAGATCTGCCCGGTGGGCGCCCTGACGTCGGCGGCCTACCGTTTCCGCTCCCGCCCGTTCGACCTGGTCTCCTCGCCGAGCGTGTGCGAGCACTGCTCCGCGGGCTGCGCCCAGCGCACCGACCACCGGCGCGGCAAGGTGCTGCGCAGGCTGGCGGGCGAGGACCCGGCGGTCAACGAGGAGTGGAACTGCGACAAGGGCCGGTTCGCGTTCCGCTACGCCCAGCAGCGGGACCGGATCGCGACCCCGCTGGTGCGGGTGGACGGCGAGCTGGTGCCCGTCTCCTGGCCGGAGGCGCTGGCCCGGGCCGCCGAGGGCCTGCGCGGCGCCCGCGCCGGGGTGCTGACCGGTGGCCGGGTGACCGTCGAGGACGCCTACGCGTACGGGAAGTTCGCGCGGGTGGTGCTCGGCACCAACGACGTGGACTTCCGGGCCCGCCCGTACAGCGGCGAGGAGGCGGACTTCCTGGCCGCCGCCGTCGCCGGGCGCGGGGTGGACGTGGACGGCGAGGGCCTGACCTACGAGCAGCTGGAGCAGGCGCCGGCGGTGCTGCTGGCGGGCTTCGAGCCGGAGGAGGAGTCGCCGATCGTCTTCCTGCGGCTGCGCAAGGCGAGCCGCGACCGGGGCCTGAAGGTGTACTCGGTGGCGGCGTTCGCCTCCCGGGGACTGGCCAAGCTGCGCGGCGCGCTGCTGCCGGCGGCCCCGGGCACGGAGGCGGAGTGGTTCGCCGCGCTGGCCGCCGACGAGCCGCTGAACGACGAGGCCGGGCGGGCCGCCGAGCTGCTGCGTAGCCCGGGCGCGGTGATCCTGGTGGGCGAGCGGCTGGCCGCGGCCCCGGGCGCGCTGACGGCGGTGCTGCGGCTGGCGCACGCGACCGGCGCCCGGCTGGCGTGGGTGCCGCGTCGGGCGGGTGAGCGCGGTGCGGTCGAGGCGGGCCTGCTGCCGGGGCTGCTGCCCGGCGGCCGTCCGGTGGCGGCTCCGGCTGCCCGGGCGGAGGCCGCCGGGGTGTGGGGGGTGGCGGAGCTGCCGTCCGGGCCGGGCCGGGACACCGGCCAGATCCTGACGGCCGCGGCGCACGGTGAGCTGGACGCGCTGCTGGTCGGCGGCGTCGACCCGGACGACCTGCCGGATCCGGCGCTGGCCGACGCGGCGCTGGCGGCGGTGCCGTTCGTGGTGTCGCTGGAGCTGCGGCCCTCCGCGGTGACGGCGCACGCGGACGTGGTGCTGCCGGTGGCGGCGGTGGCGGAGAAGGCCGGTGCTTTCCTGGACTGGGAGGGCCGGCTGCGGATGTTCGAGGCGGCGCTCAAGCCCGATCAGCAGATGGGCCGCCATCTGTACCCGGACCTGCGGGTGCTGAGCATGCTGGCGGAGGCGCTGGGCCACCGGTTGGGTCTGCCGGACGTCCGGGCGGCCCGGTTGGAGCTGGACCACTTCACCCCGTGGGCGGGTGACCGGTCCGCGGACCCGGCCGCGCACCCCGGCGTGCTGCCCCGCCCGGCCACCGGCCAGGCGGTGCTGGCGGGTTGGCGCCAGCTGCTGGACAACGGCACGTTGCAGCAGGGCGATCCGCACCTGGCGGGCACCCGGCACCGGGCGGTGGCCCGGGTCTCGCCGGCCACCGCGAAGGAGATCGGCGCGAAGGACACCGGCGCCGAGGCGGGCGGGGAGGGTGGGGCGCTGCGGCTGACCGGCCCGGCCGGCTCGCTGACCCTGCCGCTGGAGGTCACCGACTCGATCCCGGACCGTACGGTCTGGATCCCGCTCAACTCCACGCCGGGCGGCGCCCACCGCGCGCTCGGCACCACCGTCGGCCATCTGGTCACGATCGCCGTGGCCGCCCCCGAGCCGGCCGTCCGGGCCGAGGCCGCGGCGGGCGACGCGGGCAGTGAAGGGGAGGAGCGATGACTCCGCAGCCGTACGAGACGCTCCACTTCTTCGGGCAGGACCCGTGGTGGATGGTGCTGCTGAAGGCGGTGTTCTGCTTCGGCTTCCTGGTCCTGACGGTGCTGATCGCGATCGTCTGGGAGCGCAAGGTGGTGGCCTGGATGCAGCTGCGCATCGGGCCGAACCGGCACGGGCCGTGGGGGATGCTGCAGTCCCTGGCGGACGGCGTGAAGCTCGCGCTCAAGGAAGACCTGGTGGTCAAGGGCGCGGACAAGGTGGTCTACATCCTGGCCCCGATCGTCTGCGCCGTCCCGGCGTTCATGGCCTTCGCGGTGATCCCGTTCGGGCCGGCCGGCAACGAGGTGTCGATCTTCGGCACCCGGACGGCGATGCAGCTGACCGACTTCCCGGTGGCGCTGCTGTACATCCTGGCGACGGCCTCGATCGGCATCTACGGCATCGTGCTGGCCGGCTGGTCGTCCGGTTCGACGTACCCGCTGCTGGGCGGGCTGCGCTCGGCCGCGCAGATGGTCAGCTACGAGATCGCGATGGGCCTGTCCTTCGCGGCGGTGTTCATCTACTCGGGGTCGATGTCGACCTCGGAGATCGTGGCGCACCAGCAGCCGACCTGGTTCGCGGCGCTGCTGCCGGTGTCGTTCATCGTGTACATCATCGCGATGGTGGGTGAGACCAACCGGGCGCCGTTCGACCTCCCGGAGGCCGAGGGCGAGCTGGTCGGCGGTTTCAACACCGAGTACTCCTCGCTGAAGTTCGCGATGTTCATGCTGGCCGAGTACGTCAACATGGTGACCGTCTCGGCGGTGGCCTCCACCCTGTTCCTGGGCGGCTGGCGGGCCCCGTGGCCGGTGTCGACCTTCTGGGAGGGCGCCAACCACGGCTGGTGGCCGATGCTGTGGATCACGCTGAAGATCCAGCTGCTGCTGTTCTTCTTCATCTGGCTGCGCGGCACGCTGCCCCGGTTCCGCTACGACCAGTTCATGAAGCTGGGCTGGAAGGTGCTGATCCCGGTCTCGCTGGTGTGGCTGGTGCTGATCGCGAGCGTGCGGGCGCTGCGCAACGAGGGCTACGGCTTCGGCGAGGTGGTGCTGTACGTCGGCGCGCCGGTCGGGGCGATCCTGCTGCTCGCCCTGCTGCGGGACTTCCTGAAGAAGGAACCCGAGCCCGAACCAGCCCTGCCGAAGGGGGAGTTCGACCCGATGGCGGGCGGCTACCCGGTGCCCCCGCTGCCCGGGCAGGAGCTCCCGCCGGTGCCGCGCCGGCGCAGCCGGGCCCCGAAGCAACTCCAGGACGCCCTCAACGGGGCCGACCATACCGAAGGGAGCTGAACCGAGATGTCGTCCGACCAGACGGAGCGGGCCGAACGGCCCGACAAGCCGTCGATCCTCGGCCCGGCCGCCGGCTTCGGCGTGACCTTCAAGGCCATGTTCAAGAAGCGGCTCACCGAGCAGTACCCGGAGCAGAAGAAGCCCACCGCTCCGCGCTTCCACGGCCGCCACCAGCTGAACCGGCACCCGGACGGCCTGGAGAAGTGCGTCGGCTGCGAGCTGTGCGCGTGGGCCTGTCCGGCCGACGCCATCTACGTGGAGGGCGCGGACAACCGGGAGGAGGAGCGCTACTCGCCGGGCGAGCGCTACGGCGCGGTCTACCAGATCAACTACGCCCGCTGCATCCTGTGCGGGCTGTGCATCGAGGCCTGTCCGACCCGCGCGCTCACCATGACCAACGAGTACGAGCTGGCCGACTCCTCGCGCCGGGACCTGATCTTCACCAAGGAGCAGCTGCTGGTCGGCCTGTCCGAGGGCATGGTGGACTCCCCGCACTCGATCTTCCCGGGCGCCGACGAGGGCGCGTACTACCGGGGCGAGATCACCGCGGCGGCGCCCGGGACGGTCCAGCAGGAGCGCACCGACCGGGAGCGGGAGGTCCAGCAGTGACCTCCCTCAACCTGGCCGCGACCGGGACGACCTCCGTCGGGGAGGCCGTCCAGTTCTGGGTGCTCGCGGTGCTCGCGGTCGGCGGCGCGCTCGGCATGGTGCTGATGCGCAAGGCCGTGCACAGCGCGCTGTGCCTGGCGGCCACGATGATGGCGCTGGCGGTCTGTTACATGGCGCAGGGCGCGGTGTTCCTGGGCGTGGTGCAGATCGTCGTGTACACCGGCGCGATCATGATGCTGTTCCTGTTCGTGGTGATGCTGGTCGGCGTCACCAGCGAGGACTCCCTGAAGGAGCAGTTGAAGGGTCAGCGGGTCGCCGCGGTGCTGTGCGGGCTGGGCTTCGGCGTGCTGCTGATCGCCGGGATCGCCAACGCGCGGCTGGACCACTTCACCGGCCTGTCCGAGGCGAACGCCGAGGGCAATGTACCGGGCCTGGCCCGGCTGATCTTCACCCGGTACGTGTGGGCGTTCGAGGTCACCGGCGCGCTGCTGATCACCGCGGCGATCGGTGCGATGGTGCTGACCCACCGCGAGCACGTGAAGGCGCCGAAGACGCAGCGCGAGCTGGCCGCCCAGCGGGTCGTGGACAACCTCCAGCTGCCGCCGCTGCCGGCGCCGGGCGTGTACGCGCGGCACAACGCGGTGGACGTTCCGGCGCTGCTGCCGGACGGCACGATCGCCGAGGACTCGGTGATGGCGACGCTGCGCGAGCGCGGCCAGGTCCGGGACGTCAGTCAGGAGATGCTGCGGCGGATGGCCGAGCTGGAGAACACCACGGCGGACTGGCTGGGCCGGCCGTCGTCCGAGCGGCCGGCGGTCGCCGGACCGCGCAAGTCCCTGGAGCCGGTGCCGGCGTCGGTGCCGACGTCGGTGAACGGCAAGGACGGCAACGGCGGTCCGAACGGTCTGAACGGCAACGGCGGTCTGAACGCCAAGGACGGTCTGAACGCCAAGGACGGCCTGAACGGCCGCGCCGACGAGGGGGGAGCGGAGTGAACCCGGTCAACTACCTGTACCTCGCGGCCCTGTTGTTCACCATCGGCGCGGCCGGAGTGCTGATCCGGCGCAACGCGATCGTGCTGTTCATGTGCGTGGAGCTGATGCTGAACGCCTCGAACCTCGCCCTGGTGACCTTCTCCCGGCTGCACGGCACCCTGGACGGCCAGATCATCGCGTTCTTCACGATGGTGGTCGCGGCGGCCGAGGTCGTGGTCGGCCTCGCCATCATCGTCTCCATCTTCCGGACCAGGCACTCCGCTTCGGTCGACGACAGCAATCTGATGAAGCTGTAGGCGGAGGGCCTCGGTGAACTCTCTCATTCCGCTGCTGGTGGCGGCCCCGCTGGCCGGCGCCGCCCTGCTCCTGCTCGGCGGCCGCGCGCTGGACCGCTTCGGCCACTGGCTGGCCACCGCCCTCGCGGCGCTCTCGTTCGGCTTCGGCCTGGCGCTGTTCTGGGACATGCTGGGCCGCGAGGCCGAGCACCGGGCCGTCACCCAACACCTGTTCAGCTGGATCCCGGTGAACGGGTTCCAGGCCGACATGTCGTTCCGGCTCGACCAGTTGTCGATGACCTTCGTCCTGCTGATCACCGGCGTCGGCACGCTGATCCACCTGTACTCGGTGGGCTACATGGCGCACGACGAGCGCCGGCGCCGCTTCTTCGCGTACCTGAACCTGTTCCTGGCCGCCATGCTGCTGCTGGTGGTCGCCGACAACTACCTGCTGCTGTACTTCGGTTGGGAGGGCGTGGGCCTCGCCTCGTACCTGCTGATCGGCTTCTGGCAGCACAAGCCGAGCGCGGCGACGGCGGCGAAGAAGGCGTTCATCGTCAACCGGGTCGGTGACCTGGGCCTGTCGATCGCGATCATGCTGATGTTCACCGAGTTCGGTTCCTTCGCCTTTGAGCCGGTCTTCGGTGGGGCGGCGCAGGCGAGCGAGGGCAGGCTGACGGCGATCGGCCTGATGCTGCTGCTGGCGGCCTGCGGCAAGTCGGCGCAGGTGCCGCTGCAGTCCTGGCTGGGCGACGCGATGGAGGGCCCGACCCCGGTGTCGGCGCTGATCCACGCGGCCACCATGGTGACCGCCGGCGTCTACCTGATCACCCGCTCGTCGGCGATCTTCGACCTGGCGCCGGACGCGCAGACCGCCGTGGTGGTGGTCGGCGCGGTCACGCTGCTGTTCGGTGCGATCGTCGGTTGCGCGAAGGACGACATCAAGAAGGCGCTGGCCGGGTCGACGATGTCGCAGATCGGCTACATGGTGCTGGCGGCCGGGCTCGGCCCGATCGGCTACGCCTTCGCGATCATGCACCTGGTGACGCACGGCTTCTTCAAGGCCGGGCTGTTCCTCGGCGCCGGGTCGGTCATGCACGGCATGAACGACGAGGTGAACATGCGTCACTACGGCGGCCTGCGCAAGTTCATGCCGGTCACCTTCGTCACCTTCGGCCTCGGCTACCTGGCGATCATCGGCTTCCCCGGTCTGTCCGGCTTCTTCTCCAAGGACAAGATCATCGAGGCGGCCTTCGCCAAGGGCGGCACCGAGGGCTGGATCCTCGGCCTGTGCGCGCTGACCGGCGCCGCCGTCACCGCGTTCTACATGACCCGGGTGATGCTGCTGACCTTCTTCGGCGAGAAGCGCTGGCAGCCGGACGCCGACGGCAACGCCCCGCACCCGCACGAGTCGCCGAAGACCATGACCATCCCGATGGTCCTGCTGGCCTTCGGCTCGGTCTTCGCGGGCGGGCTGTTCGCCTTCAACGACTCGTTCCTGACCTGGCTGGAGCCCGTCACCGGACACTCCGAGGGCAACTCGCCGCTCGCCCCGCTGGTGGTCACCGTGCTCACCACGGCCTGCATGCTGGCCGGCGTCCTCGTCTCGTACCTGATGTACGGGCGCTCCGCCGTCCCCGTGGTGGCGCCGGTCGGCTCCCCGCTCACCCGGGCCGCCCGCCGCGACCTGCTCCAGGACGACTTCAACCACGCCGTCCTGGTCCGTCCGGGCTCGGCGCTCACCGCGACGCTGGTCTACTTCGACAGCCGCGGCCTGGACGGCTTCGTCAACGGCCTGGCCGCCACCATCGGCGGGGTGTCCAGTCGGCTGCGGCGGATCCAGAACGGCTTCGTCCGCTCGTACGCGCTCTCCATGTTCGGCGGCACGCTGGTGCTGGTCGCCACGACTCTCCTGATGAGGTCCGTCTGATGACTCGCGCAGATTCCACGTGGGGGGTGCGGCCATGAGCGCGTTGCTGACCGCCACCTGTGCCGTCCCGGCGGCCGGCGCGGTGCTGACCGCCGCGCTGCCCGCCGGGTCGACCGAGCGCCGCCGCTCGACCACCAAGGCCGTCGCCCTGGGCGTCTCGGTCGTCACCCTGGTGCTGGCGGCCGTGGTGGCGACCCGCTTCGACCCGCACGGCGACCGCTACCAGCTGACCGAGTCGTACAGCTGGATCCGCTCCTTCGGCATCACCTTCTCGCTCGGCGTGGACGGCATCGGCGCCGTCCTCGCCCTGCTCACCGCCGTCCTGGTGCCGGTGGTGATGCTGGCCTCCTGGCACGACGCCGACCCGGGGCCGGCCGGCCCCGACGGCACCTTCGCCCCCGACACTTTTGAGGGCAGGCGCCGCACCCAGGGCTTCTTCGCCCTGATCCTGGCGGTGGAGGCGATGGTGGTCGTCTCCTTCTACGCCACCGACGTCTTCCTCTTCTACGTGTTCTTCGAAGCCATGCTGATCCCGATGTACTTCCTGATCGGCGGCTTCGGGGACCGGGCCGGCGGCCCCGACGCGGCGCGCCAGCGCTCGTACGCGGCCGTGAAGTTCCTGCTCTACAACCTGCTCGGCGGCCTGGTGATGCTGGCCGCCGTGATCGGCCTGTACGTGATCGCGCAGGACCAGGGCTTCGGCACCTTCGACCTCCAGACCCTCACCTCGGCGATCGCCGACGGCAAGCTGCAGCTGTCCGGCACCGCCGAGAAGGCGCTGTTCCTGGGCTTCTTCTTCGCCTTCGCGGTCAAGGCCCCGCTGTGGCCGCTGCACACCTGGCTGCCGAACGCGATGGGCGAGGCCACCGCCGGCACCGCCGTGCTGATCACCGCCGTGGTGGACAAGGTCGGCACCTTCGCGATGCTGCGTTTCTGCCTCGGGCTGTTCCCGCACGCCTCGAAGACCTTCGCCCCGGCGATCCTGGTCCTGTCGGTGATCGGGATCATCTACGGCGCGCTGCTGGCGGTCGGCCAGAAGGACATCAAGCGGCTGGTCGCCTACGCGTCGATCTCGCACTTCGGCTTCATCATCATGGGCATCTTCGCGCTGACCAGCCAGGGCCAGAGCGGCGCCACCCTCTACATGGTCAACCACGGCATCTCCACCGCCGCGTGGATGCTGGTGGCGGGCTTCCTGATCTCCCGTCGCGGTTCGCGGCTGATCGCCGACTACGGCGGGGTGCAGAAGGTCGCGCCGGTGCTCGCCGGGACTTTCCTGGTCGGCGGTCTGGCGACCCTGTCGCTGCCCGGGCTGGCCCCGTTCGTCAGTGAGTTCCTGGTGCTGGTGGGCACGTTCACCCGCTACCCGGCGATCGGCATCGTGGCGACCTTCGGCATCGTGCTGGCCGCGCTGTACGCCCTGCTGCTGTACCAGCGCACCATGACCGGACCGGTGAAGGCCGGCGTCGGCGGGATGCCCGACCTCAAGGTCCGCGAACTGGCCGTGGTCGCCCCGCTGGTGGCGCTGACCATCCTGCTCGGCGTCTACCCCAAGCCGCTCACCGACCTGGTCAACCCCTCGGTGAACGCGACGCTCTCGCAGGTCCACGAGACCGACCCGGCGCCGGCCCACCCGGTCGCCGCCACCTCAGGAGGTGAGCAGAAGTGAGCACCACCGGCATGCTCGCCGCCGCCGGCGGCAACACCGCCAGCATCCCGGCGCCGCACCTGGAGTACGGCCAGCTCTCCCCGATGCTGGTGGTGTTCGGCGCCGCCGTGGCCGGCATCCTGGTGGAGGCCTTCGTGCCCCGCCGGTACCGGCACTGGACGCAGGTGTCGCTCGCCCTGGCCGGGCTGATCGGCTCCTTCGTCGCCGTGGTGGTGCTGGCCTCCCAGGGCTTCGGCTCCACCCGGGTCGACCTGCTGGCCATGGAGTCGGTCGCGCTGGACGGCCCGGCGCTGTTCCTGCAAGGCGTGATCCTGCTGGTCGCCGTCGTCGCGGTGCTCACCTACGCCGAACGGAAGCTGGAGCCCACGGCGGGCGGCCTGCCCGCCGACGCCTTCGCGGCCCAGGCCGCCGCCACCCCCGGCGGCGAGCAGGAGCGGGCCGCGGTCCGGGCCGGCTTCGCCACCAGCGAGGTCTTCCCGCTCACCATGTTCGCGGTCGGCGGGATGCTGCTGTTCCCCGCGGCCAACGACCTGCTGACGATGTTCGTGGCGCTGGAGGTCTTCTCCCTCCCGCTGTACCTGCTCTGCGCGCTGGCCCGGCGCCGCCGGCTGCTCTCCCAGGAGGCGGCCGTCAAGTACTTCCTGCTGGGCGCCTTCGCCTCGGCGTTCTTCCTGTTCGGCACCGCGCTGCTGTACGGCTACGCGGGCAGCGTGAAGCTCGGCGACATCTCGGACGTGATCTCCGGCAAGGCGATGACCACCCCGGCGCAGCTGAGCAGCACCCAGAGTGACGCGCTGCTGCTGATCGGCCTGGCGATGCTCGCGGTCGGCCTGCTGTTCAAGGTCGGCGCGGTGCCGTTCCACTCCTGGACCCCGGACGTGTACCAGGGCGCGCCGACCCCGGTGACCGGTTTCATGGCGGCGGCGACGAAGGTCGCGGCCTTCGGGGCGTTCCTGCGGCTGTTCTACGTGGCCTTCCCGGGCCTGCGGCTGGACTGGCGGCCGGTGCTGTGGGGGGTGGCGATCCTCACCATGGTGGTGGGCGCGGTGCTGGCGGTCACCCAGCAGGACGTCAAGCGGCTGTTGGCGTACTCCTCGATCGCGCACGCCGGGTTCATCCTCACGGGCGTGATCGCCACCAACAAGCAGGGCCTGTCCTCGGTGCTGTTCTACCTGCTGTCGTACTCCTTCGTGACGCTCGGCGCGTTCGCCGTGGTCACCCTGGTGCGCGACTCCAAGGGCGAGGCGACCCACCTGTCCAGCTGGGCCGGGCTGGGCCGGCGCTCGCCGCTGGTGGCGGCGGTGTTCGCGCTGTTCCTGCTGGCCTTCGCCGGGATCCCGCTGACCTCCGGGTTCACCGGGAAGTTCGCGGTGTTCCAGGCGGCGGCGGCCGGCGGGGCGACGCCGCTGGTGATCGTGGGTGTGCTGAGCTCGGCGGTGGCCGCGTTCTTCTACATCCGGGTCATCGTGCTGATGTTCTTCTCCGACCCGAAGCCGGGCGGCCCGACGGTGGCGATCCCGAGCGCCTTCACGGCGACCGCGATCGGGGTGGGGGTGCTGGTCACGCTGGGTCTCGGCCTGCTGCCGCAGTACTTCCTGGACCTGGCGTCGAAGGCCGCGCTGTTCGTCCGCTGACCGCTGCCGGGGCGGCGCCGCCGCCCCGGGCCCGTCCGGGCCGCGCCCTCGGCGCGCGGTCCGGACGCGCGTTTGCCGCCGGCCTGCCGGCGCAGGGGCTCCGGCCCGTGTTTTCCAGCTGAATTCGCCCCCACCGCAGTACTGCCCCCACAGCCGCCCTGACCAGGGCATCCGGCCCGATCATGACAGGATCCGCACGCCCGTGCAGTGATCCACTCGTGACCGGATACCCTGCCTGTATGGCCAGCGGCGGCACTCAGGGACCAGGCCGCTAGATCGACCAGGGACAGAGGAGTGGTCTTCGTGACCGTCGTGGGACCCTTCGGGCTCAGCGTGCAGGACCGCGACCTGACCCGGGACGTTCAGGCCGGACTGGACGCGGTGGAGACGGCTCTCGCCGAGGCCGTCAAGAGCGACGTCCCGTTCATCACCATCACCGCCAGTCACCTCATCGAGGCCGGCGGCAAGCGCTTCCGCCCGCTGCTGCTGCTGCTGGCGGCGCAGTTCGGCGACCCGGGGGCACCCGGGGTGGTGCCGGCCGCCGTCGTCGTCGAGCTCACCCACCTGGCGACCCTGTACCACGACGACGTCATGGACGAGGCCCCGGTGCGCCGCGGCGCCCCCAGCGCCAACTCCCGCTGGGACAACTCGGTGGCCATCCTCACCGGCGACTTCCTGTTCTCCCGCGCCTCCCAGGTGCTCGCCGACCTCGGCCCCGAGGCGGTGCGGATGCAGGCCGACGCCTTCGAGCGGCTGGTCACCGGCCAGATCCTGGAGACCCGGGGCCCCGGTCCGGACGGCGACCCGCTGCTGCACTACCTCGACGTGCTGGCCGGCAAGACCGGTTCGCTGATCGCGGTCTCCTGCCGGATAGGAGCACTGATGGCCGGCGCCGAGTCGTGGATGGTGGACACCCTCAGCGAGTTCGGCGAGCGGATCGGCATCGCCTTCCAGCTGGCCGACGACGTGCTGGACATCGCCAGCGACGGCCAGGAGTCCGGCAAGACCCCTGGCACCGACCTGCGCGAGGGCGTGCCGACCCTGCCGACCCTGCTGCTGGAGCAGATGCCGGCCGACCCCGCCGACCCGGCCGACACCCGGCTGCGCGAACTGCTCACCCTGGACCTCGCCGACGACGAACTGCACGCCGAGGCGCTGCGGCTGCTGCGCCGCCACCCCGCGCTGGAGCGCGCCCGCCGGGAGACGCTGCGCCAGGCCGAGGACGCCCGGGCGCTGCTCGCCCCGCTGCCGGACTGCGCGGCGAAGGCGGCCCTGGAGGGGCTCTGCGACGCGGTGGCGATCCGGACCATGTGACCGGGGCGCGGCGGGCGGCAGCCCCCGGACGGCGGATCCGCGGACGGCGGGTCGGGTGTTTGCCCGGATGGGGGAGACTGGCCTCTGTCAGCTCAGCCCTGCCGGGAAGGTCACCATGCGCCGTGTCGTCATAGCCGAGGACTCCGTACTGCTGCGGGAGGGCCTGACCCGGCTGCTCACCGACCGGGGCCTGGAGGTCGTGGCGGGTGTCGGGGACGGCGCCGCGCTGGTGAAGACCATCCACGACCTGGCCGCGGCCGGGCAGCTGCCGGACGTCGTGGTCTCCGACGTGCGGATGCCGCCGAGCCACACCGACGAGGGCCTGCGCGCCTGCGTCGAGCTGCGCGGCCGCTACCCGGAGCTGAACGTGCTGGTGCTGTCGCAGTTCGTGGAGGAGCGGTACGCCTCCGAGCTGCTGGCGGGTTCGACCCGGGGCGTCGGCTACCTGCTGAAGGACCGGGTCGCGGAGGTGCGCGAGTTCGCGGACGCGGTGGTCCGGGTCGCCGACGGCGGCACCGCGCTGGACCCGGAGGTGGTGCAGCAACTCCTCAGCCGCAGCCGCAAGGGCGATGTGCTGGCCAACCTCACCCCGCGCGAGCGGGAGGTGCTCGGGCTGATGGCGGAGGGCCGCACCAACAGCGCGGTGGCCAAGCAGCTGGTGGTCTCGGACGGCGCGGTGGAGAAGCACGTCAGCAACATCTTCCTGAAGCTGGGCCTGGCGCAGAGCCCGGAGGACCACCGCCGGGTGCTGGCGGTGCTCACCTACCTCAACTCGTAGCCGGCCGGGCGGCCGGGCAGCTCGGGGGCAGGGGGCCGGGGGAGCGGCCGTCGGACGCGGAATGATCTCCGGCGGTCGGACGTTGTACCCCGTGTGCGGTTCGGGCGCGGGCCGGTGTTTTCCCGCCGCACGTGGGAGTTCCGTCCGGGATCAAGTGCCCGCGCATAGGATGCGGGAGGTGCACCAAGCGGACGGGGCACGGGGCCGCGCCCGCGGTGGTGTGCCCTCGAGGAGGTCCGCGGCAGTGACCAGTCAGGTCGATCAGTCAGAGGCAGTGGACGGCTCGGACGGCGACGGTGGTCGTTCCGGCAGTGGTGACGGACGCCCCGGTGCGGCCGTGCCCGCCGATCCAACGGCCCCGGGAGGTTCGCCGCCGAGGAACAGCAAGCCGATTCGCCGACTCGACCGGGTGATCATCCGTTTCGCCGGCGACTCGGGTGACGGCATGCAGCTCACCGGTGACCGGTTCACCTCGGAGACGGCGTCGTTCGGCAACGACCTCTCCACGCTGCCGAACTTCCCGGCCGAGATCCGGGCGCCCGCCGGGACGCTGCCGGGCGTGTCGAGCTTCCAACTGCACTTCGCGGACCACGACATCCTCACCCCGGGGGACGCGCCGAACGTGCTGGTGGCGATGAACCCGGCGGCGCTGAAGGCGAACCTGGAGGACCTGCCGCGCGGCGCGCAGATCATCGTCAACACGGACGAGTTCACCAAGCGCGCGCTGGCGAAGGTCGGTTACGCGGCGGATCCGCTGGCCGACGGCTCGCTGGAGGGCTACCACCTGCACAAGGTGCCGCTGACGACGCTGACCCTGGAGGCGTTGAAGGACAGCGGGCTGGCGCGCAAGGACGCCGAGCGGGCCAAGAACATGTTCGCGCTGGGGCTGCTGTCCTGGATGTACCACCGCCCCACCCGCGGGACGGAGACCTTCCTGCGCAGCAAGTTCGCGAAGAAGCCGCAGATCGCCGAGGCGAACATCAGCGCGTTCAAGGCGGGTTGGAACTTCGGCGAGACCACGGAGACCTTCGCGGTCTCCTACGAGGTGCCGCCGGCCAAGCTCCCGGCCGGGCGCTACCGCAACATCTCGGGGAACCTGGCGCTCTCCTACGGCCTGATCGCCGCCGCGCAGCGCTCCGGGCTGCCGCTGTACCTGGGCTCGTACCCGATCACGCCGGCCTCGGACATCCTGCACGAGCTGAGCCGGCACAAGAACTTCGGGGTCCGCACCTTCCAGGCCGAGGACGAGATCGCCGGGATCGGCGCCGCGCTCGGCGCGTCCTTCGGCGGCGCGCTCGGCGTGACGACGACCTCGGGCCCCGGGGTGGCGCTGAAGAGCGAGACGATCGGCCTGGCGGTGTCGCTGGAACTGCCGCTGCTGGTCGTGGACATCCAGCGCGGCGGCCCCTCCACCGGCCTGCCGACCAAGACGGAGCAGGCGGACCTGCTGCAGGCGATGTTCGGGCGCAACGGCGAGGCGCCGGTGCCGATCGTCGCCCCGGCGACGCCGGCCGAGTGCTTCGACGCGGCGCTGGAGGCGGCGCGGATCGCGGTGACGTACCGGACGCCGGTGTTCCTGCTCTCGGACGGCTACCTGGCGAACGGCTCGGAGCCGTGGCGGATCCCGGAGGTGGACGAACTCCCGCTGATCAGCCCGGACTTCGCGACCGGTCCGAACCGCGAGGACGGCTCGTTCTGGCCCTACCTGCGGGATCCGAAGACCCTGGCCAGGCCGTGGGCGCTGCCCGGTACGCCGGGGCTGGAGCACCGGATCGGCGGGATCGAGAAGCAGGACGGGACGGGGAACATCTCCTACGACCCGGCGAACCACGACTTCATGGTCCGCACCCGGCAGGCGAAGATCGACGGGATCGCCGTCCCCGACGTGGAGGTCGACGACCCGAGCGGCGAGGCGCGGGTGCTGGTGCTCGGCTGGGGTTCGACGTACGGGCCGATCACCGCGGCCGTGCGGCGGGTGCGGGCGGACGGCGGGGAGGTCGCCCAGGCGCACCTGCGCCACCTGAACCCCTTCCCGGCCAACCTGGGCGCGGTGCTCAGGAGTTACGAGAAGGTCATCGTGCCGGAGATGAACCTCGGCCAGCTCGCGCTGCTGCTGCGGGCGAAGTACCTGGTGGACGCGGAGTCCTACAACCAGGTGCGTGGACTGCCGTTCAAGGCGGCACAGTTGGCGGACGTGCTGTCGGCGGCGATCGGCACCCTGGACGAGGAGGACCACCGATGAGCGAGAACGGCTTCCCCTCCCTGCGCCTGGTGCCCAAGGCCGAAGAGCCGCAGAGCGCACGGGACTTCAAGACCGACCAGGAGGTGCGCTGGTGCCCCGGCTGCGGGGACTACGCCGTCCTGGCGGCGGTGCAGGGCTTCATGCCGGAGCTCGGCATCAAGCGCGAGAACACCGTGTTCGTCTCCGGGATCGGCTGTTCCTCGCGCTTCCCGTACTACATGAACACCTACGGGGTGCACTCGATCCACGGGCGCGCGCCGGCGATCGCGACCGGGCTGGCGTCCGCGCGGCAGGACCTGAGCGTGTGGGTGGTGACCGGGGACGGCGACGCGCTGTCCATCGGCGGCAACCACCTGATCCACGCGCTGCGGCGCAACGTCAATCTGAAGATCCTGCTGTTCAACAACCGGATCTACGGCCTGACCAAGGGCCAGTACTCGCCGACCAGCGAGCTGGGCAAGATCACCAAGTCGACGCCGATGGGCTCGCTGGACGCGCCGTTCAACCCGCTCTCGCTGGCGATCGGCGCCGAGGCGTCCTTCGTCGCCCGGACGATCGACTCGGACCGCCAGCACCTGCAGTCGGTGCTGCGGGCGGCGGCCGCGCACGAGGGCACCGCGCTGGTGGAGATCTACCAGAACTGCAACATCTTCAACGACGGTGCGTTCGAGGCCTTGAAGCAGCCCGGCACCCGGGACGAGGCGCTGATCCGGCTGGAGCACGGCCAGCCGATCCGCTTCGGCGCGGACCTGGCCGGCGGCGTGTTCCGCGGCCCGGACGGAGAGCTGTTCACCGCCCCGGTGACGGCGGACAACGAGGCGCGGGTGCTGGTCCACGACGCGCACGCGGCCAACCCGACGGCGGCCTTCGCGCTGTCCCGGATCGCCGACGCCGACACCCTGCACCACACCCCGATCGGTGTCCTGCGCGATGTGCGACGGCCCGTCTACGACGAGCTGATGGCGGGGCAGTTGGCGGCCGCGCAGGCCGATCGCGGGCCGGGCGACCTGGCCGCGCTGCTGGCGGGCGGCGACACCTGGACGGTGGACTGACCGGTCCGGCCTGGTCCGGCCTGGTCCGGCCTGGTCCGGTCACCGCGGCGCCCCCTCGGCCATCGGCCGAGGGGGCGCCGTCGTTCGTTCGGGCACGCGGTCACTGCTCGGGCGCGTGGTTACTGCTTGGCCCACTCGACCAGTTCGATCACGACCCCGTTCGGGTCGGTGACCTGGAACAGCTTCTCGCCCCACGGCTCCTCGCGCAGCGGCAGGGTGATCTCGACCCCTTCGCCGCGCAGCCGCCGCTCCTCGCCGACGAGGTCCTCGACGACGAACGCCAGGATGACGCCGGACGCGGTCCGGTCGCGCTGGCGCTCGGGCAGCACCTCCAGGCCGCGTCGCAGGCAGACGACGTTGACCCCGCCGCCGGGGTGCTGGAGCGAGACGAAGCCGTCGGCCGACATCTCCTCGCTGTAGCCGAAGTGCCGCTGGAGGAAGGCGGCGGAGGCGGTGACGTCCTCGACGGTCAGGGCGAGGGTGGTGGTGGTGATCTGCATGGCGGAGCCCTCTCGTCGGCGCGAGCGCGCGGTTATCCCGTACGCAGTACACTATACATAGTACGGAGAATTGCGCGAGGAGTGTGCGCCCTGGGCCCGGACGCGGGGGAAGGCGCGGGGAAAAGCCGTAGGGAGGCTCCCGGGTGGGGAGCCTCCCTACGGCTCGGTGCGGTGCGTCAGGTGCGGGGTGTCAGAAGACGCAGGGGATGCCACCGTCGCTCTGGGCGTCGACCGACGGGCCCTGCACGGGCAGGTTGGCCGCCGGGTCGGACGGGGAGCCGGTCGCGCCGCCGCCCGGCGCTGCGGCGCCGGTCTTGTCGTCGGTCGCGCCGGTGAAGCCGGTGCCGAGGGTGACGACCACCCGGTCGGCGGGGGCCGACGCGGACTCCGTGGCGGTGACGCCGTAGCGGGCGGCGATCTGGTCGGCCGCCTCCTTGGCGCCCTTGCCGTAGGCCACGGTGGTGGTCTTGGGCTTCGCGGCGGCGCTGCCGGTCTTGCCCGCCTTGAAGCCCATCGCGACCAGGGCCTTGGACTCGGCGGTGGAGGAGACCCCGGCGGCCGTGGAGGCGTTGAAGACGTCCACGGTGGTGGGGGCGGCGGCCTTGGTGGTGGGCGGCGCGGTCGTGGCCGGCGCGGAGGAGGCCGCCGGGGTGGGCGTGTCGCCCGCCGCGTCGGGGGCGGCCGGGGCGGAGTCGGCGTAGCCGAAGATCTGCTTGACGACCTTCTGGAGCTTCGCGGGGGTGACGAGGTTGACGTCCTGGCCGTTGCGGGTGCCGAAGCCGTCGAAGGTCAGGGTGTTGAACTCGACATTGCCGCCGGTGAGGTTGGGGGCCTGCTGGGCGAAGTCGAGGACGTTCCACTCGTTGTCGATGACCAGGTCCTTCTGCACCACGCCGAACAGCTGCTGCAGCTTGCCGAGGTCGCTGATGACGCCGTCCTGCTTGAGCTTGTGCACGACGGAGGAGATGAAGGCCTGCTGGCGGTGGGTGCGGGCGAAGTCGCCGCTGTTGCCGTCCGGGCCGTCCAGGTTGTGGCGCTGGCGGACGAAGGAGAGTGCCTGGGAGGCGTTGAGCTTGTTGATGCCCTTGTGGAAGTCGGCGCCGGAGCCCTGGCCCTCCATGGCCGGGTCCTTGGTGTCGTGGGTGAGGCAGACCTCGATCGGCTCGACGGCCTTGGCGATGTCGTAGAAGCCCATCAGGTTGACCTCGGCTATGTGGTCGACGGGCTGGTCGAGGAACTTCTGCACGGTCTGGATGGTGGCCGCCCGGCCGGCGTCGCGGCCGGCCTTCTCCAGGTCCGCGCCCTTGAGCCCCTTCGCCTGGAGGGCCGGGGTGGCCTTCTCCTTGGCCTCGCCGTAGGCCTCCTTGATCTTGCGCATGCCGGCCTGCTTGCCGTCCCCGGTGTAGGTCATGACGTAGTCGTCACGGGGGATGGAGACGGCCTGCGCCTTGCCGCCGCCGGCGGGGATGTGCAGCAGGATCAGGGAGTTGGTGTTGTAGCCGCCGATGTCGGAGCTGTGGCCGGCGTGCAGTTCGTCCTGGACGAACTCCGGCGGCAGGTCCGTCCCGTCCATGTTCTTACGGCTGTCGAGGCCGATCAGCAGGATGTTGACCGAGTTGTCGAGGTGCTTGGGCGCGTTCTTCTTGGTCTCGGCGATGGCGTTGGAGGTGGTCATCCCGTCGGTGAGGGACGTCACCTCGTACCAGACCACCCCGCTGGCGGCGAACACCGCCAGGGCGACCGAGCAGGCCAGCGTCCGGCCCGCGATCAGCAGGGGGGAGGTGCGGCGGGTCGGGGGCGCGGCGGTGCGGCCGCCGTCCCGGGTCTGCGGGTTCTCAGCCATGGTCCCTCCTCCGGTCCCGGACCAGCCGGACCACGATCACCAGGGCGGCCGTTGCGACGGCCGCGGCCATCACGGGAAAGTCGTGGACCACCCACTTCGCGGAGCCGGTGGCCAGGTTCTTGCCCTGGTAGGCGTCGCCGTTGGCCAGCAGTTCCGCGCCGGCCGTCACCCCCAGGACCAGCAGCGGGGAGGCGGCGAGGACCCACCACCAGCCGTTGCGGCTGCTGAGTGCGGCCGCCAGGCCGGTGCCGAGCACGGCGCCCACCAGGAAGGCCGTCCCCATGCCGGGGCCGGAGAGCTCGTCGATCCCGGCGCCTGCCGCCGGCAGCCCCACGGCCAGGGCCGCGGGCAGGGCCGCTCCGCCGGGGAAGGGGCGGGGGTGGGCGGGGGCCTTGTTCGCCCGCCGGCGGGCTCCCTGGTCGGAGGTGCGTCCCGGTGTCCGTTGGTCGGTCGTCCGCCCCGGTGCCTGCTGGCCGGTCGTCCGCCGGTCGGCCGTCCGCTGGCCGGCCGTCCGTTGGTCGGTCGTCCGCGCCTGCGTCTCCTGGCCGGGCGTTCGCCCGCGTGCCTCTTGGTTGGACGTCCGTCCTCGCCGCCCCGCCACGCACTCACCCCCGGTGTTCCCGTGCTCTGCGCCCCTGTGGCGCCTGCGCCCGGTCCTCGTGTGATGAGCCGTTGTGCGCTGCCACTTCTGGACGCTGCTGTTCGGCCGGCCGGTTCCCGCGCTCGGCTTCCGTTTTCCGGTCGGGGGCAGGCGTGCTGTTGAATTCCCTCTACACGGGTGTAGAGGTTGTAGGCAGCATAGAGCACCCTTGTTCGATGGCAACCCGGCTCAGGCGGGCTCGGGAGACACTACACCGGGCAGTTTTCGAGAGCCCCGGTAGATGAGGAGTGACGCCGTGGCGGCGACGGGCGGAGCGGGACGGCCGGAGAAGCGCAAGGCGATCACGCGGGCCGCGACGGCGGTGTTCGGGCGCGAGGGCTACGTCCGGGCCAGCATGGACGCGATCGCGGCGGAGGCCGGGGTGTCCAAGCGCACGGTCTACAACCACTTCGCCGACAAGGAGACCCTCTTCCTCTCCGTCGCACTCCAGAACTCGGCCGAACTGACCGAGGTCATACGCGAGTTGATGGACAAGCACCTCGACCGGGTGGTGGACCTGCGCCAGGACCTCACCGACTTCGCGGTCGAACGGGCCCGGGCCGTCCTCTCGGCCGGGGACCGCGGCGCGCTCGGCCGGGCCATCCGCGCCGAGGTCGCCAACATCCCGGCCGACGTCCTGGAGGCGTGGCTGGAGGCCGGCCCGATCGCCTCGCAGCGCGACCTCGCGCAGCGGTTCGAGGTGATCGCGGACCGGGGCCTGCTGGTCGTCGACGACGCCCCGCAGACCGCCGAGCAGTTCACGCTGCTGACCTTCCACGGCGTCGCCGAGCGCTCGTTCTGGGGCGCCCTGCCGGTGGCGGACGAGGAGCTCGCCCGGATCGCGGCGCTCGGTGTCGACGCCTTCCTGCGGATCCACCGGGTGCCCGCGGTGCGGTGACGGCGCGGGTGCCGGTGGCGCGGTGACAGCGGGCGCCGGAGCGTGAGACGCCCGCGGCACGGTGACGGCGGAAGCCTGACCGTGACACGCCGCCGGGGAGGGGTCCGGCGGCGCGTCACGGGGCCCACTCGTGGGCGAGCAGGTCGAGGACCGGCTCGCCCACGAACCCCTCCGCCGGCCCAGGGGTGGCTCGGGAGGAGGGTGGTGGGCGCGGACCGGTCCGCTCGCCGAGGCCGGCGAACGGACCGGGGACGGGGTGGGTCCGACGATTCGCGCCCCCGGCGGGAACCGTCGGACCCCTCTCGGCGAGCCGTCAGCCGATCTTCCAGCGCTGGGCCGGGTCGTTGCCGTTGCAGGACGTCACCGAGGTGAGCTGGGCGACGCCGTTGGACTTGAGGCACTGGCCGGTGGCCACGTTCTGGATCAGGTACCAGCCGCGGTCCTCGCTGGTGCGGATCCACTTCTGGTTGGCCGGCAGCCAGTCGCCGGCCGGGCGGTTGAGGCCGTCCCAGCCGCCGGGGGTGTCCCAGAGCTGGACGGCGCCCGAGCCGGTGTCGAGGTCGACGACCTTGCCGGCCGAGCCGTGCGAGATGGCGGTGGTGCCGTCGCAGTAGCCCCAGAACGACCAGGTCTGCGCGGCGCTCTGGTTGCCCTGGTAGACGCCGATCCGCTGGCCGTTGACCTCCGTGTTGGCCGGCAGGTCCAGGGCGCCGGTGGCGCCGTTGTAGACGGAGGTGACGGTCTGCAGGTTCGGCGCCAGCTCGCAGCCGGCGGCGTGCGCGGCCGGGGCGGTGACCACGGCCGCCCCCGCGACGGCCGCGACGGCGCCGAGCCCGGCGAGGAACCTGCGGGTGCGGGTGACGGGTTTCATCGGGTTCTCCTTCTGGGTGTGGAGTCTGGGTGTGGTGGATCCGGGTGTGGTGGAGGTGCGGCGTCAGCCGCGCGGGACCTGGAGGGCGTCCCACTGCTTGGGGCCGGGGATTCCGTCGGCGTCGCTGCCGGAGTCGCCCAGCTTGTGCTGCCAGTTGCGGAAGGATTCGAGGTCCGCCCCGGACCACTCGGGGCCGGGGCCCTCGGCGTAGGCGGAGCAGCCCTCGGCGACCAGGCGCTCTCCCATCCGGGTGATGACGTCGCTCTTCTGGCCGTCCTGGAAGAAGTCGGCGCCGGGGAAGGGCTCGTAGCCGCCCTCGCCCCCGCCTCCGTCCCCGCCGCTGTCGGCCTGGGGCCGGGCGCCGCCGTTCGGCTGGTCGTCGGCGGAGGCCTCCTGCCCGAAGTAGACCGCCCCCTGGCGGTCCCGCCACTGCGGGTCGGCGAGGATGACGCCGTCGGCGAAGTCCGGGACGCCGTACCCGTACACCCAACTCGACTTGCGGTCACGGGTCTTGAGGTAGACGCCGTCGCCCTCGGAGCTGCCGTCGTCGTTGGTGTTGCCCTCGACGGTGGTGATGGTGGAGCTGGTGTAGGCGACGCAGATGCCGGTGTGGCTGCCGCCGCCGGGGCCGTAGAACACCTGGCCGCCGATCACCGGGTAGTCGGTGAAGCGGTCGCGGTCCCTGAACCAGGCGACGCCCTCGGCGCAGGAGGCCGTCACCGGGAACAGCCCGGCGTTGCCGGACTGCCGGGCGCACCAGGCGACGAAGGTCGCGCACCAGGCCTCGCCCTGGGACCACTCCAGGCCGGGGACGGCCGGCGAGTACTTCTGGATGTTGTTCCAGTGCGAGCCGCTGCGGCCCTCCTGGTATCCGACCTCGTCTCGGGCGACGCGGATCAGGTCCGCCGCGTTCGAGGACATGAGGGTGGCTCCTTGCTTGCTGTGGCTGCTGTGGCTGCTGGGGGGACGGGGAGGTCAGGCCTGGGCGAAGGTCTGGACGTAGCGGCCCCAGTTGCCGCGCTGGCGGGGGGTGTAGCCGATGCCGATGGAGGTGAAGTCGCGGCCCAGGATGTTGTCGCGGTGGTGCGGGCTGTTCATCCACATCTGCATGGCCTCCGCCACGCTGTTGCCCGGGGTGACGTTCTCGGCGGCCGAGCGGAACTGGAAGCCGGCGGCGTGGATGCGGTCCCACGGGTTGCTGCCGTCGGTGCCGTCGTGCTGGGTGAGGTCGTGGGACGCCATGTCGTTGGCGTGCCGCTGGGCGGCGGCGCTCAGACGGTCGTCGAGCCGCAGCGGCTGGAGGCCGGCCCGGCCGCGCTCCGTGTTGACGGAGGCCAGCATCTCGGTGCGGAAGTCGCCGCCGGGCTGGGGCTGCGGCTGGGGCTGCGGCTGCTGCTGGCCGCCGGCGCCGCCGTTCTGGCCGCCGGCCGGGATGAGCTGCCAGCGCTGCGCCGGGTTGTTGTCGTCCTGCTTGGTGAGGGTGAGCGGGGCGCCGGGGGCGGCCGCGGTGAGGAACAGCTGGCCCTCGTCGCCGCGGGCGGTCCGGACCCGGAACCAGTCGTTGTCGATGACGTCCAGCACCCAGCGCTGGTTGGGCTGCCCGTGCTCGTTGAACAGCCAGGTCTGGCCGGTGGAGTAGTTGTAGTCGATGACGACGGCCTGGCCGGGGGCGTGCTTGCCGTTGGTGAGCTGGGTCTCCAGGAGCCAGCTGCCGCCGTCCTTGGCCCAGAAGACCCAGCCCTGGGCGGTGGTGCCGTTGGGGCCCCAGGACTGGACGGGGGTGCCCGGGCTGCTCTGGCTGGAGCGCACGTCGGCGACCGTTCCGTTCGCGGACTTGAGGGTCCAGGTCTGGCCGTTCTGCGGGAGCGTGGGCATGCGTGGCGCCTATCTTCGGTGGGAGTGGCCCCGGCTCCGCACTGGTGCGGTCCGCGACCTGACGAGAGAGAAGATCGCGGACCGCGGTAGACAAGTGATCAACAAGGGGTGGAGGTCCGTCGGGGACACGCTCAGGGCTGCGGCAGGCCGTCCAGTAGGGCCCTGGTCTGCTCGGCGTCCTTGGCGAGCCCGAGCCGCTCGTACACCTCCAGCGCGTCCGCCAGGCAGGCGCGGGCCTGGCGGGGGCGGCCGAGGCCGGTGAGCGCGGTGCCCAGGGTGCGCAGCAGCGCGGCCTCCAGGGCGGCGCTGGTGCGGCGGGCGAGCGGCAGCGCCGCCTCGGCGGCGTCGGCGGCGAGCAGCCAGCGTTCGGCCTCGGCGTGGATCCGGGCGGCGAGGTCGCCCGCCGCCGCTGCGAACACCGTCACTTGGAGGGCGGCGAACTCGTCGCGGGCGCCGACCGCGTGGGCGAGTGCCGCCTCCGGGTCGCCGCACAGCCGCAGGACCCGGGCCAGGTAGTAGCGGCCGGTGGCGGCGGACACCGGGCCGGAGCCGCTCATCAGGCGGGCGCCGCGCTCGGCGGCGTCCCGGGCCTCGGCCAGCCGGCCGGTCTGGGCGCAGCTGAACGCGAACTCGCCGAGGGCGCTGCCCTCGGAGCGTTCGGCGCCGAGGCGGCGGAACAGGTCGGCGGCGCGGCCGGCGTGTCGGGCGGCGTCGGCGTAGCGGCCGTGGACGCGGGCGTTGCCGCCGAGGGTGAGCAGGGCCTTGGCGAGGACGCGGACCTTCGGGCCGTCGCCGCTGCCCCCGTTGCCGCCGTCGTCGTCCTGGCAGAGTGCGACGGCCTGGTGGATGTCCTGTTCGGACTCGGCGTAGCGGTTGATGTGCCAGAGCATGCCGCCGCGCACGTAGCGGGCGAGGGCGAGCGGGCCGTGGTCGCCGCGGGCGGCGGCCTCGCGGGCGATGCGGTCGGAGAGGTCGGCGATGTCGCGGGTCTGGGTGCGTTCGGCGAGTACGGAGCCCATCCGGTCGGCGAGTTCGGCCGCCCGGTCGAGCGGCAGCGCCGGGTCGGCGCAGCTCAGGGCGATGGCGGCGGCGTGCACGCCGGCCTGTTCGCGCATCCAGCGGACGGCGGCGGGCCCGTCCGTGATCGTCTTCCCGGGGGAGCGGACGGGCGCGTCGAGCAGGCTGAGTTCGACCGGGTCGGCCTTGCGGGCGGCGCGGTCGGCGTTGCGGGCGGTGGCCAGGCAGTAGTCGACCAGCCGGTCGGCGGCGGCGGTGCGTTCGGTGGCGGGTTCCTCGGCGGCGAGCCGGCCGCGGGCGTAGTCGCGGACCAGGTCGTGGAAGCCGTAGCGGCCGAAGCGGGGGGAGTGCAGCAGGTTGAGGTCGACGAGTGCTTCGAGGAGTTCGTCGGTCTCGGTTTCGGTGCGGCCGAGCAGCGCGGCCGCGCAGGGCAGCGGGACGTCGGGGGCGTCGGGCAGGGACAGCAGGCGGAAGGCGCGGGCGAGTTCGACGTCGAGGCGGTGGTAGGAGAGGGCGAAGGTGGCTTCCACCGTCCGTTCGCCGTCGCTGAGTTCGGCCAGCCGGTGTTCCCGGCGCAGTCCGTCGGCGAGCGCGGCCAGGGTGAGCGCGGGGTCGGCGGCGAGTCGGGAGGCGACGATGCGCACGGCGAGCGGCAGCAGTCCGCAGGCCCGCACGATCTCGTCGGCGGCCCCGGGTTCGGCGTCGACGCGGTCGGCGCCGATGATCCGGGTCAGCAGTTCCAGTGCCTCGGCGGGCGGCAGGGTGTCCAGGCGCATCTGGTGCGCCCCGGCGAGGCCGGCCAGTCGGACGCGGCTGGTGACGAGGACGGCGCAGCCGGACGAGCCGGGCAGCAGTGGTTCGACCTGGCCGAGGGTGGCGGCGTTGTCGAGGACGACGAGGACCCGCCGCCCGGCCAGTGCCGAGCGGTAGAGGGCGGAGCGCTCGCCGGTGTCGAGCGGGATCTCGGCGGCGGCCACGCCGAGGGCGCGCAGGAAGCCGGCGAGCACCGCGCCCGGGTCCAGCGGGGTGTGGTCGGCGCCGCGCAGGTCGGCGAAGAGCCGCCCGTCGGGGAAGCGCCCGTGGGCCTGTCGGGCGACGTGCACGGCGAGCGTGGTCTTGCCGACCCCGCCCATGCCGTCGAGGGCGGAGACCACGACGGCTCGCCCGCCGGCCCCGGCGAGGCGGTCCACCAGGGTCTCGACCTCTGCCGTGCGGCCGGTGAAGTCGGCCAGGCCGTCGGGTAGTTGGTCGGGCGGCTGCCAGGCGGGGGCGGGTTCGGCGCGGGCGGAGGCGGAGGCGGCGGGGGCGGGCAGCAGGGCCGGGTCCTCGCGCAGGATCCGCAGGTGCAGTGCGGCGGGGCCGTCCTCGGCCGTCGGCGCGGCGGTTGTCGGCGGGCGGCGGCGGGCGTCCTCGTGCCGGGTGGGCCCGTCCCCGCCGGACGGCAGCCGGCGGCGGGCGTCCTCGTACACGGCGAGTGCCTCGGCCTTGCGGCCCGCCTGGTAGAGGGCGCGCATCAGGACGGCGGTCAGCCGGGGCCGTTCGGGGTGTTCCAGGGCGAGTGCGGCGGCCTCGGCCGTCAGGCCGGTGTGGTCGCCGATCTCCGCGTCCAGCTCCAGCCGCGTCTCCTTGGCGTGAAGTCGCTGTTCGGCGAGGCGGGAGCGGACGGCCTCGGCGTGCGGCCCGGGCAGTCCGGCGAGCGGTTCGCCGACCCACAGCCGTTGCGCGGCCAGCAGGACCTCCCGGACCTCCTGCGGCGGGGCCTGCTCGTCGCGCAGCCGTCCGGCCGTGGCCAGCAGTTCCTCCCAGCGGGCCGCGTCCACCTCCGCGTCGGGCACCCGCAGCGCGTAGCCGTCGCCGACGCGCACCAGCGGCATCCGCTGCGGATCCGGCCCGGTGTACGGCTTGAACGCCGACCGCAGCCGGGAGACGGCCAGCTGGACGGCCTTGCGGGGGTCGGCGGGCGCGGCCCCGCCCCACACCCCCTCCACCAGCACCGGCGTCGCGACCGTCCGTCCGGCGGCGCTCAGCAGCACCGCCAGGACGGCCCGCTGCTGCGGCCGGCCCAGTTCGATCTCCCGCTCCCCGTGCCAGGCGCGCAGTGGCCCCAGCAGCCCGAACCGCAGCCCGGACGCCCCGATGTCAACCATGTCCCGTCCCCGAATGTCGTCCGGTGCCCGGATCACGCCACTTCCGTACGGACGGCGGCGCCCCCTGATCCGGTCACCTATGCTCTGTCACGGATTGTGTACTTGAAACTCATGGCTTCGAGGGGTGGGGGCATGGGGCTCGAATTCCGTGTGCTGGGGCCGCTGCGGGCCCGGTGCGACGGCCACGAGATCGACCTCGGTCGGCCGCAGCAGCGGGCCGTGCTGGCCGCCCTGCTGCTGGCCCCGGGCCAGCTCGTGCCCACTGAACGGCTGGTCGAGGGCTTGTGGGGCGAGGATGACGCCCGTTGGCCCAAGGCTCCGGCCGGCCAGATCGGCACCCACGCGCACCGGCTTCGCCGCGCCCTCGCGGCCCCCGGCCTGCTGGTCGCCACGGCCGGTGGCTACCGGCTGGAGGTGGATCGGGCCGCCGTCGACCTGTTCCGCTACGAGGACGGAGTGAGCCAGGCCGTCACGCTGCGCTACGACGACCCCCTGCGGGCCCGGGAGTTGCTCGCCGGCGCGCTCGCGCTGTGGGAGGGGCGCGCGCTGGACGGCGTGCCCGGCGGTTTCGCCGAACGCGCCCGCGAACGGCTCGCCGCCGGCCACCACGCCGCCGTCAAGGTGCTGCACGACCTGGACCTGGCGCTCGGCCGGCACACCGAGGCGCTGCCCGCGCTGGACGCGCTCGCCGCCGCACACCCGCGCGACGAGGAGGTGCAGCGCCTCCACCTGCTGGCCCTGCACCGCTGCGGGCGGACGGCCGAGGCGCTGGCCGCCTTCGAGGCGCTGCGCGAACGGCTGGACCGCGAGCTGGGGCTCGAACCGGCACCGGCGGTCGCGGACCTGCACGCCCGCATCCGCGGAGGGGGCGCCGAGCTCGCGGCGCCGTCCGCCCCCGTACCGCCGCGCCGGCCCGCCCGGCCCTGCCAACTGCCGCCGGACATCCCCGACCTGGTCGGGCGGGCGGCCCAGGTGCGGGAGGCCGAGCGGATCCTGCGGTCCGGTGTCGGTGATGTCGACGGTGGTGGTGGCGGTGCCGGTGTCGGGGCCTCGCCGGTGCTCGGCCTGTCCGGGCCGGCCGGCAGCGGCACCTCCGCGCTCGCGGTGCACCTGGCGCACACCGTCCAGGACGCCTTCCCGGACGGGCAGCTGTACGCGGCCGGCGAGATGGCGGAGCCGGGCACGGTGCTGGCCGCCTTCCTGCGGGCCCTGGGGGAGCGGCCCGTCGAGGACGCCGGCGTCGGCGAACTGGGCGCGCGCTACCGGGCCGCGCTCGCCGGGCGGCGGGTGCTCGTCGTGCTCGACGGCGTCACCGACCCGGCGCCGCTGCTGCCCGCGGTGGCGGGCTGCGCGGCCGTCGTGGCCGGCGCCGAACCGGGCGCCCTGCCCGCCGACGCGGCCCGGCTGGCCGTGGGCCCGCTGGAGCCGCAGGACGCGTACGAGCTGCTGGCCCGGGTCGTCGGCGCCGAGCGGATCCGCCGGGAGCCGGGCCCGGCCGCCGAGGTCGCCGAGCTCTGCGGCTACCTGCCCGTACTCCTGCGGTCGGTGGCGGCGCGCCTCGCGGCCCGCCCGCAGTGGTCCGTCGCCGACCTGGTCCGCTGGCTCGCCGAACGGGGCGCCTGAGCGGCGCTCCGGCCCGGTGCGGGGGTCAGTAGAGGTCCGAGGACATCGCCCAGATGCGGACGTCGCTGGTGGGCGTGGTGACGAAGGGGAGCTCGCCGTCACCCCAGTAGATGGCGACGCCGCCGAGGTCCTTCACCACCAGCCGGGCGCCCGGGTGCCCGTACGTGCCGGAGGACCAGCAGACGCCCCCGGAGGCGGAGTAGACGACCAGGTTGCCGTCGGACTGCATGACCGCCTTGTACCCGCAGTGGTTCACGTTGGTGCGGGAGTCCCAGACGGCCACCGGGTTCGGGGTGTTGTAGTTGCGGTAGACGACCAGGTTGCCGTCGGGCTGCATGATCAGCCGGGACCGCGCGGAGTCGACGTGCCAGCCCGGGTAGAGCGGCTCGTCGTTCCAGAGCGTGTGGGTCGACGGGTCGTACGCCGCCTGCGCGGTGCCGGCCCCCAGCATCGTCCCCGTCAGCGCCAGCGCCGCGGCCGCCACCCCGACGGCCATGCGTCGCACAGCCTTCACTGCCTTCACTGCCTTCATCCCCGGGTACCTCTTTCGTCCATATCGCGCCCGTGAAAGTACGGGGCGCCCCGTGGAAACGACCATGGGGCAAGGCGGTAGACAAACGATGAACGATCCCGTTGATGGACGGGGGCGAGACGGCTCAGCCGCCGTGTTCCTCGTCCTCGTGGGCGGCGGTGTGGTCGGCGGCGTGGGCGGTTCGGCGGTCTGCGGCCGGGCCGGACAGCACCCGCCGGGCGTTGGCCTCGGCCTCGCGCTCGAAGCGGTCGGACGGGTCGCTGACGCTCAGCCCGGAGCCGTTGTCGGAGCCCGCCACGGGGCCCTGCCGCTGCTGGAGGACGTGGGTCAGCTCGTGGGCGAGGGTGTGCCGGTCGCCGCCGCCGTCGCCGATGACGACGTGGTTGCCGGAGGTGTAGGCGCGGGCGCCGATCTCGGCGGCGGAGCTCCGGGCGGCGCTGTCGTCGTGGATCCGGACGTCCGAGAAGTCGGCGCCCAGACGGGACTCCATGTCGGCGCGGGTGGCGCCGTCGAGCGAGCGGCCGCCGCTGCGCAGCACGTCGTGGACGGCGGCGCCGGAGCGCTGCACCTGGCCGGCCCGCTGGAGTCGCTGGACGACGGCGGCGTTGCCGACGGACGCCTGGAGGCCGAGCAGTGCGGGTGCTGGTGTCCGGGCGGAGGCGGGAGAGCTGGTCGAGGGGGCGTGCGCCTTGTCGTCACTGTCGCGGGTCCTCATCGGCGTCCCTTCGGGTCGATGGCCGGTGAGTCCTGGATACCCCGCCCACGCCCGGAGCGGTAGGGATGGCGGGGGCAGCAACGCTGCCCCCGGGGGCAGCAATGTGCTTACGAGGCAAGGGTTTTGCGTACTGCCGTCAGCCTCGGACCGGCACCGGGTTGCTCGGGCTGTCCAGCCACACCGTGTGGCGGCCGGCCGTGACCGTCAGGCCGAAGCGGTCGAAGCCGGGGCGGCCGTGGCCGTCCCACCACCGGTAGGCGGCCTCCACCTCGTCCCAGAGTCTGCGCGGGCCGGACTGGTACACCTCGTACGCGGTGCGGTCCCGCTCGTAGTCGGCGGAGGCCCAGGAGAGGGTGTCGCGGCTGTAGAGCCAGAGTGTGTACGCGCCGTTGTCGTAGCGCTCCGTCCGCCAGAACGCGGCGGGTACGCCGGACCCGATGACGAACTGCTCGAACCAGCCGCCCGTTTCCCGGGGGGACAGGCCGGTGGTGCTCCGCACCCCGTCGGCGGGCCACTCCCGGCCGTGCAGGTAGTCCTCGAAGGGCGGCCGGCCCGTGCGCTGCTGGCGCAGCCGCATGAACGCGGAGCCTCCGGTGAACCTGCCGCTCGCGCTCGTCCCGTCCTCGCTCATGGTCAGCCTGACGATCTGCTCGCCGCCGTACTCGGTGCCGAAGGGCGCCACGATGATTCCGCCGGGGGCGGTCTGTTCCCGCCACGCGGGAGGGATCTCCAGCAGGGAGCAGGTGGCGATGATCCGGTCGTAGGGTGCGCCGTCCGACCAGCCCTGTCGTCCGTCGCCCTCGACCACGGTGGGCGCGAGCCCGGCCCGGTGCAGGTTCTCCCGGGCGCCGCGAGCGACGTCCGGGTCGTACTCGACGGTCACCACGTTGTGGTTGCCCAGGCGGTGGGCGAGGAGGCCCGCGTTCCACCCGGTGCCGGCTCCGACCTCCAGGGCCCTGTTCCCTGGGCGCACGTCGAGGTCCTGGAGCATCGAGAACACCATGGTGGGCATGGAGCTGGACGAACTCGGCGTCGTGCCGAGCCCGTCGCCCCGGTGGTCTCCGTCGTCCCACTGCGTGGTCAGCGGGATGTCCGAGTAGACGGCCCTCCGCCATGCTTCGGGCTCCTGCGACCGGTACACGACGGGGTTCTGCCGGGTGCCGTCCGAGATCCCCGGCCAGATGCGGTCCGGAACGAACAGCTCGCGGGGCACCGCGTTGAAGGAGGGCAACCAGTCCGAGGAGAGCGCCCCGCCGGCCACCAGCGCGGAGGCGAGCCCCTGGGGGCCCGCCTCCTGGTGCGTTTCGCTGGTCACTTGCCGCCGCCGCCCGCCGGGCGCTGGCCGTCCGAGGTGTTGCCGCCCTCGTCGGACCCGCCGCCGCCGTGCCCGGCACCCTTGTTGGAGTCGTCCTGCTGCCCGCCGCCCTTGCCGTCGCCCGAGCCGCCACCGCGCTTGCCCATGGCTTTCCCCTTTCCGTCGGTCGGGTCGGTCGCTCCCTCGGAGCTGCTGGACCCGATGGCAACACGCTAGGAAAACAGGCTGGTTGGGCTCTACGACGTTGCACGACCTTGCACAGATTCACCCGAGAGAGTTGATCGCCGAGGTGATCAGCGTCCGGGCGTCCGGGCC
The DNA here is from genome assembly GCF_042720685.1 of Kitasatospora sp. NPDC058492. Classification (NCBI taxonomy): domain Bacteria; kingdom Bacillati; phylum Actinomycetota; class Actinomycetes; order Kitasatosporales; family Streptomycetaceae; genus Kitasatospora; species Kitasatospora sp. NPDC058492. Next base: position 69,706 of record NZ_JBHXMU010000011.1, on the reverse strand, counting down.
GTAGACCGCCATGTCAGCCAGTTCGGCGAACGTGTCGGCATACGTCGCGACCTCGCTGGGCTGCGTGATCGTGAGATAGCCCGAGACCAGCTCGACATTGACCTGTGCAACGTCGAAGATCCAGAACCCCTCCACCGGCATCCGTGTCCGACCCGGCTGATCAGGCACGATGCCCAGGCTCACGCTTGGCAGCGAGCCGACCGTGAGCAGGTGACCGAGCTGCTCGATCAGCACGTCAGCGCCGCCGAGTCCGTTGCGCAACACCGACTCCTCCACGAGGAAGGCGAACCGTCGGCCCCCCTCGTGCAGGACGGCTTGACGCTCCATGCGGGCCGTCACCGCTTCGGCCACGTCGTCCACCTCGACCCTGCGGCGTTGCACAGCGCGCAACACCGACTCGGTGTAGCCGCGAGTTTGGATCAATCCGGGCACAAGCCATGACGAGTACGAGCGGAAGCGTCGCGTGCGCTGGTACAGCGGCAAGCGCGCTTCCTGCGCCCGCTTGAGCCCGGAGCGCTCCATGCGCCGCCAGCCGATCCACATGTCCTCGACGGTCCGCAGCGAGGCAATCAGGTCTTCGGCTTGATCTTCTGCCCCGCATGCCTGGCACCACGCCCGGATATCGTCGGCGGACGGGGGAGTCCGGGCGTTGATGATCCGGGACGACTTCGACGGATGCCAGCCGCAGAGGTGGGCGATGCCAAGCCCGGTGAGCCCAGCATCCCGGCACAGTTCGGCAAGCCGATTCGCCAGAACGTGACGGGCCTGCTGGGCACTTGAAGAGGGCGAGGCGGTCATGGTGGATCAGTGAAGCCGGTACTCCTCGTGCGGGACCGCCCGTTCCCAGACGGCCTCGAACGTGGAGTGGGAGAGCTTCACGGTTTGCGGGTCGGTGCTGATCTCGTCGTCGACGAAGTCGCCCTCGCCGCTGAAGTGGTGGACGACGAGCAGCCGACCGTCGATGAGCCAGAAGTCATTGCCGGGGAGCGCGAGGTCGGTCGTCTGCCGACGCGGAAGCCAGCGGACCTGCTCGCCGGAGGCGATGTTCCGGAACGTGATCTCGTGTTCGAACCGGATGTACTCGCTGACCGGTTCTGAGACCACGCGGGCACGCCGGACCTCGATGCCTCGGGCGGTGGTCTCGTGGATCAGCTGCAGCCATGGGTTCCACCACGACGAGTGGTCGGCCGGGTCGTCCCGGTGCCCGTCGAGCCAGCGGAGGAACAGTGGGTCGTCCCGCATGTAGCCGTCGCGCATCTCAAGGTGAAGCGCGGAGTGGGTGCAGGATCGCAGCAGGTCCTCAAGTGGGGGATCTGCGGGCATCGTTCACCTCCGGGAAGAACTGCGTCGTTCGCTTGGGAGATTCGACCACGACCGCGCGCCTCCGGGAGCCGATCTTCGCGGGACGGCCGGGGGTTCGTGTGCAGCGGAGATGCTTGGGGGGAGGTCACCGGCGTGGTCGTGCCGGAAGGCTGGAACTGGCCAACGGCGCTTCATGGCGGACTCTTTGAGGCCTGGGGGCCTGCCGAGGAACGAGATCGCCCGCTCGTCGGGATCGACGAGCGGGCGAGGGTGTGTAGCTGTGGAGTGGGCCTGCCTCAAGCGCCGAAGAGGCGGCGGCGGGGAGGGCGCGCGACGACCGAGGCGTGTTTGAGGGTGCCGGTGAGCTCGATCCGGAGCTGGGGCCTGGTGGCGTCGCCGCCGCTGTCGGAGCGCTGCTTGACCTTGGAGAAGACCAGGGTGAGACCGTCGGTGTCGAGGGTGACGAGGCCCGGCGGGCTGATGATGAGCAGCTTGCCGTGCCGCAGGGATACGTCGATCAGAAGGGTGTCGGCCGTGATGACCGCCTCGGTGAAGTCGAGGACGACCGTGCAGTGTTTCGGCCGCAACTCGATGTGCCGGGGGACCACCCAGCGCCCCGCCCGGGTGTACTTGCCGCCGCGCTGGTCGATGACCAGCACGTCCTTCGGCACGGCCACGGCCGACGCGAAGCTCGGCAGGTCGGTGGTCAGCTCGGCCAGCTCGGCCAGCGTCCGGGCCGAGAGCGCGGCTTCCAGCCGGGTTTCGAGTTCTTCGGGGGTGAGCCGGCCGTCTGCGGCGGCGACCTGCAGCGTTTCTACGATGCGGTCCCGGTCCTGATGGGATGCCCGTAGCGCGGGCAGGTCTCTCGACATGGGTCCACGCTAACCCAGTGCGGGCGGCCCGGAACAGGGAGCTGGGCGGAGGCGGTCAGCACCAAGTGTGCTGACCGCCGGGCGTGCGGCAGGGGTTCAGGCTCAGACGAGGTGGTCGAACTCGCCGGCCTTGGCGCCGAGGATGAGGGCGCGGAGTTTGGGGACGGTGGTGGTGACGATGGTGGAGGGGTCGTCGGACTCGCGGAGGTGACGGATAGCTTCGTTGCCAGCGGCAAGTTCCAGGCATGCGTTGCCGGCATCTCCACCACTGAACGACGATTTCTTCCAGGAGAGTTCGGGCATTTGTGACGCCTCTCATGCTTGTAGCGGGTAAAGGAGATACTGAAGAAGCCCCCATGAGTTACGTGAGCTGTGGCCGCGTGCCGCTGTTGCGTCGATGGCCGGCAGCGCAATCTCGCTCAACTGCTGGAACTTCCACAGGTACCCCGCAATGCTCTCAGGGTCACCGCTGTGCTCCGCGCCGCCGGGTACATCTAGAACGATCGTCGAGAGGTCGACGCAGCCGGGATCGCACAAGAGAAAGGGGCCAGACTGGGAGGGCTTCCTGGGCGCTGCGAACGGAAGGATTTGGATGGTCACATTGGGACGCTCTGCCACATCCAGTAGGTGGACCAGCTGAGCCCTCATAACGTCCGGACCAGGGAATAGCATTCGCAGAGCCGCTTCATGGATGACGAACCGGAACTCTCGTTGGCTATCGATAACGCACCGGCGGTCCATGCGGAACTGGACCGCGGCTGCCAGATCCCATGGACCGTTGCGATAGCCATCCTTGTAGAGAGCCTCGGCGTATTCGGGAAGCTGGAGTAGCCCGGGAATGTAGAGCGTTTCGTAGTTGTCGAAACGGGTCGTACGGTCTTCGAGCTCTGCCAGGTCGAGTGAGAGGTCGGGAACCTTGCCTTCGAAGCTGCTCCACCAGCCTTTGCCGGTGCTTCGGCCCATCTCGGCCAGGATCTTGCGATAGGCCGGATCGTTGCACCCGTAGGCGTCGAGCCAGATCTCAAGGCGCTCGGGGTTGAGGGTGATCCGGCCAGCCTCGGTGTGGCTCACCGCCGGACCCTTCATGCCCACCAGCGCGCCAGCTTCCGGTGCAGACAGCCCGGCGGCCGTACGCAGAAGCTGCAACTCCTCGCCGAATCGGCGCTGTCGCTGGCTGATTGGTCCCTTGTATCCCACGATCATCCTTCCCTGTCGGCGCAGTCTCGCGCACAACCCATCCGGGATGCCACCAACGAGTGACGGCCTTGCAATGTTGCCATAGATCCCCCTACTCTCAGTGTTGCACCGGTCACATGACGGATCGTCAGTGACTCCCCCCTCTCCCTCCCGGGGTCTCTCATGCGTGCTTCCAACCCTCCCGACTGGACCGCCGCCCGCACCGAACTGTGCGACCTCCTCACCACCGCCGGCTGGCCGCCCCCCACCATCTGCGACGCCGAACTCGCCCTCCACGAACTCTTCTTCAACGCGTGGAAGCACGCCGGGAGCCTCGCGCCCCTCGTCGTGCTGTCCCTCCTCAACCGCAGGCTCCGCGTCTCGGTCTGTGACGACAGCCAGACCCTCCCGCCCGAGCCGTGCGCCCCCGCCGACCCCTACGCGCTCTCCGGCCGAGGCCTGCACCTCGTCCGTTCCCTCGCCCACCGCTTCGGCGCCGACCTGCGCAAGCAGGGCAAATCCGTCTGGTTCGAGCTGCAGTTGGACGCCGCCTGATGCCCCTTCCCCGTCGCCGCCCGATGCTCCCGACCGACCCCCGGATCCGGTACTACACCGACGACCACATCCGCACGCTCCTCGCCGAAGTCGACGAGCGCGGCCGCAGGTTCGGCCTCATCTTCCCCTCCGCCACCATCGACCGCACCATCGACGGCCGCGTCCTCGTCCGCTTCAACACCGCCCCGGCCTCCACGCTCCTCAACCTCCTCTCCCTCCTCCTCGCCGCCGACCGAGACCGCGAAGACCCGTGCGCTTTCTGATCGCCGCTGCTTTCGCCGTCCTCCTCGCCCTGGCGATCGCCACCGTCGTCCTGGGCGTCATCACCGCACTCAACGTTGCAAAGCCCGACGAGGAGGACCCCTGACATGCCCGACCCGGACCCGGACCCCGACTTCGGCCCCAATCCCCTGGCCAACCTCCTGGCCAACGCCCTCGCCGCGACCCACTACGCCGTCGCCGCCGCCTTCAACACCCTCGCCCCCGGCGTCGCCCAGCCCGTCCCCGACGACTTCGACTGGCGCGAACTCGAAGCCTTCATCTTCCACTTGGGCTTCGCCGCCGACGACTCCGACGCCGCCCTCAACCTCTACCGCCTGGTCACCGCCGTCCAACGCATCGCCTACCGCGAGGCCGCCGGTCGCAACGCCGCCGGGCACCCCGCCCGCCTCAACCCCCACCTCAACCCCGGCCCCAGCCCTGCCCCCAACCCCCGCCCGTCCTCCGCCGGATTCACCCGTGGGGGTGGTGCCGGGTGAATGCCACCGACCGTGCCCCGCGCGGCCCCTAGCGTGGGCAGGGCCAAGCGCCAGCCGCCCCAGGGGAGGGGACCCGACGTGTCCGATGTGCCCGACGTCGCCGAATACCTGCTGCTCTACGTCGAGGGCGACGCAGTCGTGGCGCACGACGCCGACCTGCACCCGCACACGTTCCCCCTCCCGCCCGGCGAGCTGGGCGCCACCATCACCCGGGCCGATGCCGCCGGGGGCGCCCAACTCCTGCTGGCCGTCAGCTCGTCCGGCATCGTTTCCTGCCGCGAGGTCTGACGGACCGTCAATTCATGGGCGTGTTCCGCGCCGGCCACCGTCCGTGTCTGGTTGGCTACCTGGATGCGAGGCGACAGGCGCCTCCAAGTCAAAGGAACACCGGCATGACGACAGAGCGCACCAACCCGGCGGCCCGGCTCGGGTTCCAGCCCGGGCAGGTCGTCCAGGAGATCGGTTACGACGAGGACGTCGACCAGGACCTCCGCGAGGGCATCGAGTCGATCACCGGCCAGGACCTCGTCGACGAGGACTACGACGACGTGGCCGACACCGTCCTGCTCTGGTTCCGCGAGGACGACGGCGACCTCACCGACGCCCTGGTCGACGCCATCGGCCTCCTCGAAGAGGGCGGCACGACCTGGCTGCTCACCCCGAAGTCGGGCCGGGGCGGCTACATCGAGCCCAGCGACGTCAACGAGGCCGCCCAGACCGCCGGCCTCGCCTCGACCAAGGCCATCGGCGCCGCCCCGGACTGGGCCGGCACCCGCCTCGTCGCCCCCAAGCGCTGACCTGCCCGGAGCAGGAAGGCGGCGGTGCAGGAAGTCGGCCCCGCCGACTTCCTGCTCCGCGCCCCTCACCTCACCGCTGCGGCAGCTCGCACCCGTCCGGCCCGCACGCCTCGCCGCCACCGTCGCCGCCGCCGACCAGCAGGGGCACCGCCACCCGGCTCTCCCAGGCCTGCTCCAGCGCTGCCGTGAACGTCTCGGCCGGCTGGGCGCCCGAGACCCCGAGCCGCCGGTCGAACACGAAGAACGGCACCCCGGTGGCGCCCATCGCGCCCGCCGTCGCCTCGTCCTCGCGCACCGCCTCCGCGTAGGCGTCCGGATCGGCCAGCGCCGCCGCCGCGGCCTCGCCGTCCAGCCCCGCCTCGACGGCCAGTTCCACCAGCCGTCCTTCCGCGAACGCGGACCGCGCGTCGGCGAAGTTGGCCCGGTACAGCGCGTCCAGCAGCTGCCCCTGCCGCCCGTGGTCCTTGGCGAAGTGCAGCAGGCGGTGCATGTCGAAGGAGTTCGCCGCGTCGCGCCCCTCGCGGAGGTACGCCAGCCCCTCCCCGTGCGCGTTGTCCGCGATCCGCGCCTCCGCCGCCTCGGCCTGCTCCAGGCTGAGCCCGTACTTGGCGGCGATCAGCGGGACGACCGGCCGCGCCTCGGCCGGCGAGTGGGGGTCGAGCTCGAAGGAGCGGTGGACGACCTCCACGTCCCCACGGTGGGGGAACCGCTCCAGGGCCTGCTCGAACCGGGCCTTGCCGATGTAGCACCACGGGCAGTTGATGTCGGTCCAGATCTCCACGCGCACGGCGTCGCTCCCGTCTCCAGCCGTGCGGGGCCTTCCCGCACCCGGCTCCGTGGCCAACGCCGCAGACCACCTGAATATTTCTCGTGATGAAATATTCAGGTGCGCGGGGGGACCGGCCTCACCGCCGCGAGGTGGATCCTGAACCCGTACGGAAGGTGCCCGTCCGCCGGGCCCGACGCCGCCCGGGCCTCCGTGAGGAACGCCTCGTGCAGGGCGGCGCGGGCCTCCTCGTCGAGCGGGCCCACGTCGTAGACGCCGGACACGGCCTCCCACACCCGTTCCGCCGGGCCGCCGAGGTCGATGAGGACCGTCTCCCACCCCACCGGCCCGAACCCGGCCGGCCCGAGCAGCCCGGCGAGGCCGTCGCGGCTCCGCGCCCGCCGGTCGCCCAGCGCCGGGATGCGGCGGTCCGCGGGGAGCGCGGCGAGGGCGGCGGACAGCCGCTCGCCGAACCGCTCATGGACCTCGCCGCCGACCATTCCGCCGCCGAGTACGCACGCGAGCAGCCCCCCAGGGGCGAGCACCCGGGCGATCTCGGCGGTGACCAGTTCCAGGTCGCCCATCAGCATCAGCGCGAGGTGGGAGACGCAGGCGTCGAACGCGCCGTCCGCGAAAGGGAGTTCCTGTGCCCGTCCGACGGCCAGCCGGGCGCCCGCCAGGGCCGGTCGGCGGCGGGCCAGCGCGAGCGCCTCGGGGGACAGGTCGATCCCGGCCAACTCGCGACCGCTGGTCCCGGCGAGCAGTTCGAGCAACAGCCCGTCGCCGCAACCGAGGTCGAGCACCCGGCGGCTCCCGGCGGCGCGGTCACGCAGGACCTGGTAGCTGGTCCTGCCGTCCGAAGCCCTGGCGCGGCCGAGCACGTCCGAGGTCAGCGCCGGGCGCTCGGCGTGGAAGGCCTTCAGGAACGCTTCCTGCGATGCGGTCGTCGTCATGTCCCCGAACGTAGGTACTCGGCGCCCCGCCCGCCGGTCGTTCGGCGGATCGGCGATGACGAAGGGGAATACGCCATCGCCGCCCCGCCGCACGGCAGTTACCGTGTCGGTGACAGCCCGAACGGAAGGCGGACAAGGATGGGAACCTCCGCGCACGTCATGGCGCCGCCACTCGTCGCGGTCGCGGTGCTCCTGCTCGCCGTCAAGTGGGTCAGGCGGCGGCGGGACGGCAGGCCCGTGCCCCTGCTGCCGCGATCAGGTCCGGCCTGGGCGGGCGCGTTGGCCGCCGTCGCGTTCGTGCTGGTCACGGGCGGTCTGGCCGGCCGTGCCGGGGACGCGGTCGTGCCGGCCGTCGCGCTCGGGGGACTGGTCGGGGCCTTCGTGGACCTTCGCTTCGACGCCCGGCGATGACGCCCGGCGATGACGTCCGGCGCTGACGCCGTCCCCGGCCGCGCCCGCCAACCGACCCGTGCGCGGGAAGTCGGACTGGCCGACTTCCCGCGCAAGCCGCCGCCCGTCAGCAGGAGATGTTGCCGCCGCCGACGTCGGTGCCGAGGACGCCGACGAACTTCTTGTAGAGGTTGATGCGGTCGTTGCGCTCGTCCGGGTTCTTGCCGTTGCACTCCAGGTCGCCGTTGATGCTGCGGATGGTCTCGCCGAAGCCCTTGCCGTTGACGATGGCGTCGTGCGCGGTCATCGTCCCGGCGCCCTTCTGGGAGTTCCAGAACCAGAGGCCGGTCTTCCAGGAGACGGCCGGGTCCTTCTCGGCCAGGTAGGGGTTGTTCAGCAGGTCGATGTGCAGGGCGTCGCCCGCCGCCTTGTAGTTGAAGTTCCAGCTGATCTGGAGCGGGCCGCGCCCGTAGTAGGCGCTCTTGCCGGCGGGACAGCCGTAGGGCTGCGAAGTGTCGCAGTAGTGCGGGTAGTTGGCGGTGTTCTGCTCGACGACGTACTTCAGGCCGCCGGTCTCGTGGCTGACGTTGGCGAGGAACGCCGCGGCCTCGCGCTTGCGGGTGGCGTCGTTGCCCGTGGTGGTGAACCCGGGGTAGGCGCTGAGGGCGTCGGTCAGGCCGCGGTAGGTGTAGAAGGAGTTCCGGCTCGGGAACATCTGGTTGAACTGGGCCTCGCTGACCACGAACGAGGCGGCGGCCGCCGGTGTGGCGTGCCCGGTGAGCGCGGTGGTGCCCAGGGCGACGGTGCTCAGGACGGCGGCCGAGGCGGCCATGGACAGGGTGCGGGAGAGCTTCATCGTCACTTCTCGCTTGTCGTCGGGGTGGGGGCGCTTCGGGGGTGCTTCGGTGGCGCTTCGGGATGCTCCGAGGGGTGCTCCGGCGGGTGCTTCGGGAGCGAAGCGCCGGGGAACATCGTGGTGCGCCGATTCCGGGAAAAGGCGTCGACCAGCACCCAAACCACTCGTTCGGGGTGTATCCGGCCCAGAAGGTGAGCGCGATTCAGGCCAATTCCAGCTCGTCCGACACACCGACAGATTGATCATCCGGTCATCAGATACGCGGGATAGCCTCGTCCGCGCACATGGCAGACACCGCGAGCGGGGGGACGACCACATGGGGCACGCCGACGACGAGGGCGACGAGCGGTTGGCGGCGGAGGGCGAGGTGGCGGTGGCCCGGTTGGCGATCGACTCCGGAGACCTCCCGCACGCCGCCGACCACCTGGCCGACGCGATCCTCGCCGACCCCCAGCTGCCCGAACTGCACGAGGCGCTGGCCGAGTTGTGCGCCGCCGCCGGAGGCCCGGCCGCCGCCCGCGACCTGTTCCCGCTGGACGGCCAGGTCTACCTGGGCACCGTCGCCTGCCGGGCCCACGTCGAGGCCGCCGCCGGGGACTGGGACACCGCCGTCGGCCTGCTCGCCTCCGCGATCCAGTACGAGCCCGCGAGACCCTGGGCGCACGCCGCCTGGCTCGCCCGCGAGGACCTGCCCGCCCTCGTCGACCCGGACGCCGTCGCCCAGGCGGTGGCCCGGGCCAGCGGCGGACTGCCCGACCCGCTGCCCCCCGAACTCGCCGAAGCCGTCCAGCCGTTCGAGGACTTCGTCCAGTCCGTGGTGGCCCGCCACGGCGACCACGCGCTGCTGCTCGCGATGGCCTCCGGCCTCACCCGCCGCCTCGGCGCCACCGACCGCGCCGTCGAACTCGCCGAACTGGCCCACCTGCTGGCCCCCGGCTACCTGCCGTCCGTGATGCTCGGCAACGCCCTGCGCGCGCACGGCCGGCCGGAACGGGCGCTCGCCGTCTGGGAGGCCGAACTGGCCCGGGTCGAACCGGAGCGGGACAACTCCAGCAGCTACCTCGCCGTCGACGTCGCCGAGTTGTACGGCGCCCTCGGCCGCCCCGCCGACGGCCTGCCCTGGCTGGACCGCGTGCTCGCCACCGAACCCGACCACCCCAAGGCGGCCCCCGCCCGGTACGGCCTGCGGCACGCCGCCGACGGCGACCCCGCCCACCTGCTCGCCCTGGCCGACCACCACCGCGCCCACCCCGACCACGAGTACGCCCAGGACCTGCTGGAACGCCTCAGCCACCGGGAACCCTGGCTCGGCATGGTCTCCGGCGCCACCGAGGCGACCGTCAACGTGCTGCACCAGGTGCTCGCCGCCCCCGGCACCACCCGCGACAGCGAGATCGAGTGCAGCGCCTCCGCCGTGGAACCGCCCAGCTCCCTGCTGGCCGTCCGCCTCGCCCTGCCGCGCTCCACCGTCGCCTACCAGTCCGTCGCCGAGCCCGACCCCCGGCTGCCGCTGGCCGAACCGGCCACCCGGATCTGGGCCTGGGACGGCACCGACCCGCGCCCGGCCGTCGCCCCGCCCGCGCGGGACAGCGCCGAACTCGTCCGGGCCACCGCCGAGATCGTCTGGGCGACCGTCCCCGCCGCCTACGACCACGCCGTCCGGCTGGCCGGGCTGCCCCTCGACGACCTGCTCGGCGCGCTCGTCCACCCGCCGATGCCCCGGGAGGACGACCTCGGCCGGGCCCTGCTCGCCCACCAGCCCGAACTGTGGGTGCGGGCCGTCCAGGTCTTCGCCTGCCTCGGCATCGCCCACCACCGCACCGACCAGCCGTGGGAGGACTCCGAGCGCCGCCGCGTACTGGTCGACCTGCTGCTCGGGCCCGAGGACTGGGTGGTCGAGGCGGCCGGCTTCGCCCTCGTCGCGATCGGCTGGACGCACCCCGAGACCCGCGCCGACATCGCCGACCGGCTCCGGCAGCGGCTGCACTACAGCGCCCGGGCCCGCCGCACCCGCGTGGTGACCGTCCTGCGCTCGCTCGCCGCGCTGGCGCTCACCGCGCCCTGGCTGCCCCGGGCCGACCTCGACCTGGCCCGGCGGATGATCGAGCGGGCCGAGGCCCAGGAAGCCAGGGAAGCCGGGGCCGCGCGAGAAGCCCAGGAAGCCAAGCAGATCGAGGAGCAGCCGGAACCCCGCCCCGGCCTCCTGCGCCGCCTCTTCCGGCGCGCCTGACGGGCGCTACACCAGAGGCCGGCGAGCGACGCCCGTCACCCGGTGCCTGTCACCCGATGCCCGGCAGCGGATCCTGGTCGACGTCGAAGCGCGCGACCCGCTCCGCCGGATCGCGGCACTCCGGGCCGAGCCGCAGGATCCGCGACTCCGGATCGTGCAGCGGGCGGTGGCAGCGGCGGCAGGTGACGCGGGGGCGGATGGCCTCGGGGGTGTCGGTGCCCGGGATCGGGTCCGGGCCGCCACCGCTCGGGCCGCCACCGCTCGGGCCGCCACCGCTCGGGCCGTTGCTGGTCGGGCCGTTGCTGGTCGGGACGCTGGTCATGGGGAGACGGTAGCCCGGCATCGGGGAACATCGGTACAGCGGTCGGCGCCGAGATCGATCATGGTCGGCCGGCGCACCGGCTGGGGGCTCCGCCGGGGTTCGCGGAAAGATCGCCGGGCGGGTCCTCAGGCCGGCTGCGCCGCAACCGGGACCGCAACCGGGACCGCGGCCTGTTCCGCTTCCGGCACCGGCCGTCCCGGACCCGCCGCCCTCGGTGCCGCGCTCGACGGGCTCTTCAGCAGCAGGGCGCAGGCCAGCGCGGCCAGCAGGGCGAGGCCGGCGGAGACCAGCAGGCACAGCCGCATGCCGTCCAGGAAGGAGTTGCTCAGCGCGGTCAGGGCCTGTCCCGTGGCGGGGCCGAGGTCGAGTCCGGCGACGGCGCCCAGGCCGTGTTCGCGGGCGGCGTCCAGGACGCGCGCGCCGGTCTGGGCCGGGACGCCGGCGTTCGCGAGCTGTTCGGGCAGGGCGTTCAGGGCACGGGTGGTGAGCAGCGCCCCGAGGGCGGCGGGGCCGAGCGCGGCGCCGACCTGGCGGATCGCGTTGTTGCCGGCCGCGGCCATCCCGGCCAGGTGGAAGGGAACGGCGGAGACCGCGGAGGCGGTCATCGGGGTGAGCACCGCGCCCATGCCGAGTCCGAGCAGTACCAGCCGCCAGGTCAGCGCCGCGTAGGAGGTGTGGGCGTCGACGCCGGTCATGGCGAACATCGCGGCGGCGATCAGCACCAGCCCGGAGGTGATCAGCACCCTCGGCGGGATCCGGTGCATCAGCCGTCCGACAGGGAGGCCGGCCACCAGCGAGGTGCCGGACACCAGCACCATCCGCAGTGCCGCCTGCATGGTGCTCAGGTGCTGGACCAGGCCGAAGTACAGGCTGAGCACGAAGAAGAAGCCGATCAGGCCGAGGAAGCTGACCACGGCCACCAGCGCGGTGGCGGTGAACGCGGGGCTGCGGAACAGCGCCAGGTCCAGCATCGGGCCGGCACTGCGGAGTTCCACCAGGACGAAGGCTCCGGCGGCGACCGCGCCGAGCGTCAGCGCGGTGATCACAGCGGGTTCGTCGAAGCCGTCCGCGCCGCCCTCGATGACGCCGTAGACCAGTGCGGTGACGGCGACGGCGGCGGTGATCTGGCCGGGCCAGTCGAGCCGGCGGCCGTGCGGGGCGCGCGAGTCGGGCAGCCGGAACGCGGCGACGGCCAGCAGGGCCACGGAGAGCGGTATCGGCAGCAGGAAGATCCAGCGCCAGGTGGTGTGCTCCAGCAGGGCGCCGCCGATCAGCGGGCCGACGGCGAGCGGGGCCGTCAGGCTCATCGCCCAGAAGCCGATGAACTTGCCCCGCTCACGGTGGTCGGGCACGGCATGGCTGATCAGCGTGAGTGTGGTGGGCAGCAGAGCGGCGGCGCCGATGCCGGAGACCGCCTGCCCGACCCACAGTGCCTGCACCGAGCTGGACAGCAGCGAGATCGCGGCGCCCAGCGCACAGAAGACCATGCCGGTCTGGAAGACCTTCTTGCGGCCGTGGACATCGCCCCAGACGCCGGTGGTCAGGATCAGCGCGGCCATCGGCAGCACGAACGCGTCCGACACCCAGGACAGTTCGGAGGTCGACGCGCCCAGCGCGCGCTGGATCGCCGGCAGGCTCACCGACACGGTGGTGACGGGCAGGTAGGCGACGAAGACACCCAGGCAGGCCATGACGAGCGTGGCGGCCCGTCCGGCCCTGAGGTCCGGCGTCGTTGTGGAGTTCACGGGGTCGTTCCTTCGGCTGCTGCGGGGGAGGCCCCGCATTCTCGGAGCGCCGCCGGGAGCGTGCGCCCGCTCCCGGGGGCGACGGCCGACGGCAGCCGCCCGTGGAGCCGCCGATCAGCTTCTCCCCGAAGCGCCCGAAACCCGCAGTCGATCCCACCAAGCGTCCCGGAACCTCCATCTGGGGTTCTGGCGATGGGATTATTCCTCCATGGCTGATGATCTGGACCGCAAAATCATCCACGGTTTGCAGTGCGCGCCCCGGGTCTCGTTCCGGCGGCTCGGGGAGGTCATCGGCGTGTCCGAACAGACTGTGGCGCGCCGCTACGCCGCCCTGCGGCGGGACGGCCTGCTGCGCGTCGTCGGACTGGGCAACCTGAACGCCGACGGCCAGGCGGAGTGGATCGTCCGGCTGCGCTGCCGACCTGATGCGGTGGCACCGCTGGCCCAGTCACTGGCCCGCCGGTCCGAGGTGGCGTACGTCGGCATCGCCTCCGGCGGCTCGGAGATCATCTGCATCATCCGGTCCCCCGCCGGAACCGACCATGACGACCTGCTGCTGCGCCAGCTGCCGCGAGCGGGCGCCGTCCTGGACGTGAACGTCGACCTGGTCGTGCGTATCTACGGCGGTCCCGGAACCGCGCCCTGGACCGACCCCGACGCCTCGCTCACCCCCGAACAGGTGCGGCGGCTGACCTCCGGCCACCCCACCCCGGCAGTGGCCTCGTCGACGCCCCTGGGCGAACAGGACCTGCCGCTGCTGCGCGCGCTCGCCGAGGACGGCCGGGCCACCCATACCCACCTGGCCGAGGTCACCGGCTGGTCCAAGCCCCGGGTCGCCCGTCGCCTGGAGGCACTGGAGGCAGCCGGCTCGCTCACGTACGACGTCGACACCCTGGCCGAGCGCCTCGGCTACCGGCTCAACGCCACCCTGTGGCTGCAGGTCGACCTACCGCGGCTGCACCAGGTCGGCGAGGAGGTCGGCGGCCACCACGAGTGCGCGTTCGTCGCCGCGATCAGCGGACGCCACAACCTGATGGCCGTGGTCGCCTGCCGGGACACCCCCGACTTCTACCGTTACCTCACCGGCCGCCTGGCCCACGTCGAGGGCATCCGCGGCTACGAGATCAGCGTCCGGGTGAGCCGGCTCAAGCAGTCCGCCTCGCTCGTCCACCACGGGCGGCTGATCCACCCGGCGCTCGTATGACGCCGGCACCGGGCCGCCGGACCGCTGAGCGACCGGCCGCCGGACCGCCGAGCGACCGGCCGTCGGGCCGTCGAGCTGTCGGCGGGGCCGTGAAAAGATCCCCCCATGGCCACGGACCGCAGCAGCGCAGGAGATCCGGCGCGCACCCTCGCCCTGCTCTGGGGGCTGACCGCCGAGGAGAAGCCCGGCCGGCGCGGTCCGCGGCAGGCCCGGTCGACCGGCGAGATCGCCGCCGTGGCCATCGCCCTGGCCGACGCCGAGGGCGTGGACGCCGTCACCATGCGCCGGGTGGCGCAGGAGCTGGGGCTGTCCCCGATGGCGCTGTACACCTACGTCCCCGGCAAGGCCGAACTGCTCGACCTGATGCTGGACACCGTCTACGCGACGACGCCGCGCAGCGCCCCCGCCGACGACGGCTGGCGGGCCAGGGTCACCGCCGTCGCCGACGACAACCGGGCGCTGCACCGCGCCCACCCGTGGGTCTCGGCGGTCCCCACCAGCCGCCCGCCGCTCGGCCCGGGCCTGATGGCCAAGTACGAGTACGAGCTGCGCGCCTTCGAGGGCACCGGCCTGCCCGACGTCGAACTGGACGCGGCGCTCACCCACCTGCTGGGCTTCGTCCAGACCTGCGCCCGGATGGCCGCCGACGAGCGCGCCGCCCGGCAGGACAGCGCGATGACCGACGCGCAGTGGTGGGCCGCCAACGCCGAGCTGCTCGCCAAGGTCTTCGACGCCGAGCGCTACCCGGTCGCGGCCCGGGTGGGCGCCGCCGCCGGCGAGGCGCACGGCGGCGCGTACGACCCGGACCACGCGTACGCCTTCGGCCTGGCCCGCGTCCTGGACGGGCTGGCGGCCCTGATCAGCGAACGCTAGGCCGGGCGTCGTACTCCGCGCGGGCGGCCTCGACGGCGGGGACCCGCTGCTCGGACCAGTGCGCGAGGGCGGCGACCAGTTCGGCGGCCTCCCGGCCGAGCGGGGTGAGGCTGTAGTCGACCCGGGGCGGGATCACCGGGTGGGCCTCGCGGTGCACGAAGCCGTCGCGTTCCAGCGTCTGCAGGGTCTGCGCGAGCATCTTCTCGCTGACGCCGGAGACCCGGCGGCGCAGTTCGCTGAAGCGGTAGCCGCGCTCGTGCAGCGCGCCGAGCACGAGGACGCCCCAGCGGCTGGTGACGTGCTCCAGCACGCCCCGGGACGGGCACATGCGGTCGAACACGTCGGCCGGCGGCAGCTCGCGCACCGGGACGGCCGGGCGGCCTTCCTCCAGGGTCTTCATGACTGTCCTGCCATTACCTTCATGTCAGTACCGTACTTTGAAGTGCGTACTTTCGAAAGGTTAGTGCAGTCCCTAGGGTGAGTTTCGAGGCAGGAACCCCATCGAGGACAAACCCACCCGAGGAGCATCCCCATGTACGTCGTCACCGGTGCCACCGGCCAGCTCGGCCGTCTCGTCGTCGAGGGCCTGCTGGCCGCCGTCCCCGCGAGCGAGGTGGCGGTCGCCGTCCGCTCCGCCGAGAAGGCGGCCGACCTGGCCGCGCGCGGGGTGGCCGTCCGCGTGGTCGACTACGACGACCCGGCGTCCCTGGCCGGCGCCTTCGCGGCCGGCGACCGGGTGCTGCTGATCTCGGGCAGCGAGGTCGGCCGCCGGATCCCGCAGCACCGCGCGGTGGTCGACGCGGCCCGTGCGGCCGACGTCGCGCTGTTCGCCTACACCAGCGCGCCGGGCGCGGCGACCTTCCGGCTGGCCGACGAGCACAAGGCGACGGAGGAGCTGATCCGCGAGTCCGGCCTGCCGTCCGTCCTGCTGCGCAACGGCTGGTACACCGAGAACTACCTGGGCGACGCGGCCGGCACGGTCGCGCGCGGCGTGGTGCTCGGCAGCGCCGGGGACGGCCGGGTGGCCACCGCCCCGCGCAAGGACTACGCGGACGCGGCCGTCGCCGTCCTCCTCGGCGAGGGCCACGAGGGCCGGGTGTACGAGCTGAGCGGCGACGCCGCGTGGAGCCTGGCGGAGCTGGCGGCCGAGTTGGCGCTGGTCTCCGGGCAGCCGGTCGCGCACCAGGACGTGGCGCCGGCGGAGCACCTCGCGGCGCTGGTCGGCGCGGGCCTGCCGGAGGGCTTCGCCGAGGTGCTGGTGGACGTGGACGCGGGCATCGCCCGTGGCGAGCTGGCCGGCACCCCGGGCGACCTGGCCCGGCTGATCGGCCGCCCGACCGTCCCGCTGGCCGAGTCGGTGCGCGCCGCGCTCCAGGCCTGAGGCGCTCCGGGCCGGCGATGAGCCCTGCGTTTCCCGAGGTCAGAGATGTCATGACCAAAATGCGGAAACGGAGATGACAGCCTGCCCCTCCGCCAGCTACCGTCACCTCGACACACGCGCGCGGAGGGCAGGCGGCCATGCCACAGACAACCCAGCAGGACAGCGGCCGAGGCCTCTGGTACGGCGTCGCGGCCTACGGCATCTGGGGGCTCTTCCCCCTGTTCTGGCCACTGCTGGAGCCCGGCGCCGCCGACGACATCCTGGCCAACCGGATGGTCTGGTCCCTGGTCGCCGTGGTGCTGCTGCTGATCGCCCAGCGGCACTGGAGCTGGATACGCCCGCTGCTGCGCCAGCCCCGCCGGCTCGCCATGCTGGCCGGCGCGGCCACGGTGATCTCGATCAACTGGGGCGTCTACATCTGGGGCGTCAACGCCGGGCACGTCGTCGAGACCAGCCTCGGCTACTTCATCAACCCGCTGGTCACCATCGGCTTCGGCGTCCTGGTGCTCAAGGAGCGGCTGCGGACGGCGCAGTGGGCGGCGGTCGGCGTCGGCGCGGCCGCCGTCGCGGTGCTCAGCGTCGCGTACGGGCGGCTGCCGTGGATCGCGCTCACCCTGGCGCTCTCCTTCGCCACGTACGGGCTGCTGAAGAAGAAGGTCGGGCTGAGCGGGCTGGAGAGCCTGGCGGCGGAGAGCGCCTTCATGTTCCCGTTCGCGCTCGGCTACCTGGTCTACCTGGAGGTCAGCGGGCGCGGCACCTTCGGCCACACGGTGGCCGGCTCGTACGGCTGGGGGCACTCCGGGCTGCTGCTGCTCAGCGGGGTGATCACCGCGATCCCGCTGCTGTTCTTCGGCGCGGCGGCCGTGCGGGTGCCGCTGACCGTGCTCGGGCTGCTGCAGTACCTGGCGCCGGTGTTCCAGTTCCTGATCGGCGTGGCGGTGTTCCACGAGTCGATGCCGCCCGCCCGCTGGGCCGGCTTCGGCCTGGTCTGGCTGGCGCTCGCGGCGCTCACCTGGGACGCGCTGCGCCAGGTGCGGGCCGACCGCGCGGGGCGGGCCGCGGCCGTGCCGCAGCCCGCCCCCGCGAAGGCGGCCGTCAGGCGCTGATCCGCCCCCGCCGATCCGCCCCTTCTGATCCGCCCCCGCCGACGCGGCGGTCAGACGCTGATGTCCCGGCTGGTGAAGCGGGACCAGGCCGCCGCGCCGAACACGGCGACGTAGGCGGCCTGGAGGCCGAGGTCCTTCCACACGCCGTCCCAGTACATCGGCTGGCGCAGGAGGTCCGCGAAGCTGAGCCAGTAATGGGTGAACAGGAACGGCCTCACGGCGTCCAACTGCGGGAAGGCGTCCAGGATCTGCACGGTGACCACCAGCCCGACGGTCGCGGCCATCGCCGCGATACCGCTGCCGGTGAGCGTGGAGACGAACAGCCCGATCGCCACCAGCCCCGCCAGCGAGGCCGCCACCACCCCGGCCACGAGCACCGCCCGCAGCAGCGCGTCGCCGAAGCCGATGGTGTCGCCGGAGATCAGCGTCACCTCGCCGAGCGGGAACAGCGCGGCGCCGGTGGCCAGCGCCGCCGCCGCGACCGCCACGGTCGCGGCCAGGCAGAACACCAGCCCGGCGGTGAACTTGGCGGCCAGCAGCCGGGTGCGCCCGGCCGGGGCGACCAGCAGGTAGCGCAGCGTCCCGGTGGCCGCCTCGCCGGCGACCGAGTCCCCGGCGACCACGCCGACCGTCATCGGCAGGAACACCGGCAGCGCGACCGCGAGGGCGGTGAAGACCAGGAACAGGCCGTTCTGGGTGGTCTGCGCGATGAAGTTCACCCCGCCGCCGCCCTCGTGCGGGCTGCCCGTGTTGAGCTTGACGACCACGCCGATCAGGATCGGCAGCACCGCCAGGATCCCCAGCAGCACCTTGGTGCGCATCCGGCGGAAGGTCAGGTGCAGTTCGTTGCGGAACAGCGCCAGGAACCCGGCCGCCGTCTGCGGCCTCCGCCCGGCCCGGACCGGCAGCGCCCCGGCCTGTGACAGCTCAGCCCGCGACAGCTCAGCCTGCGACATCGAAGCCCTCCCCGGTCAGCGCCACGAAGGCGTCCTCCAACGTGCCCCGCTCCAGCCCGAACCCGTGCACCCGCACCCCGGCCTCGACCAGCGCCGCGCACAGCTTCGGCAGCGCCTCCTCGACCGGGGAGCCGAGCGCGCCGAACGCGGCGAGATCGCCGTCCACCCGCCCGTCGCCGGGCAGCAGGGAGCCGACCCGGTGGGCCGCCAGCACCTCCACGGCGTGCGCCACGTCCGGTGTGCGGACCACCAGCCGGCCCTGCGCGCGGGCGGCCAGTTCGGCGACGGTGCCCTGCACCACCAGCCGGCCCCGGGACATCACCGCCGCGTGCGTGCAGACCTGCTCGATCTCGTCCAGCAGGTGCGAGGAGAGGAACACCGTGGTCCCCTCCGCCGCGACCTCCCGCACCAGCGCCCGGATCTCGCGCATGCCCTGCGGGTCCAGCCCGTTGGTGGGCTCGTCCAGTACCAGCAGCTCGCGCGGCTGGAGCAGCGCCGACGCCAGGCCGAGCCGCTGCTTCATGCCCAGCGAGTACGCGCGGGCCTTCTTGGCCGCCGCGGTGCTCAGCCCGACCCGTTCCAACGCCGTCTCGACGCGCAGGCGCCGGGTCCGCGGGTCGGCGGTCGGGTCGGCGGCGTCGAACCGCACCAGGTTGTCCCGCCCGGAGAGGAAGCCGTACAGCGCCGGGCCCTCGATCAGCGCGCCCACCCGGGGCAGCACGGAGGCGACGGACTGCGGCATCGGCTCGCCGAGGACGGTGGCCACGCCGGAGGTGGGGGCGATCAGGCCCATCAGCATCCGGATGGTGGTGGTCTTGCCGGAGCCGTTCGGGCCGAGGAAGCCGAAGACGGAGCCGCGCGGCACGCTCAGGTCCAGGCCGTCCACGGCGAGCTGGCCGCCCCGGAAGCGCTTGGTCAGGCCGCGGGTCCTGATCACGTCGTCGGGCCGGGAGGAGCCGGAACCGGAGGAACCGGGGGAACCGGGGGAGGAGGAGGGGGAGGAGGAGGTGGAAGGCGCGGGGCCCGGGCGCTGCTCGGCGCCCGGACCCTCGGCCGACTCCGTAACGTCCCCCGTTACGGGAGTCTTCGTCATCCGTCAGTTCACCCCGGCGGCGTGCTGGAGCACCGGCAGGGTCACCGCGCCGGCGAACACCCGGCCGTCGTCGGTGACCAGGACGTTCACCACCTTGGTGCTGATCAGCGTGCCGCCGCCGACCGGCTTGCCGAGCGACTTCACCAGCGCCTGCGGGTTCAGGGCCGCGCCCCGGCCGCCGTGCTTGCCGCCCTTGCCGCCGTCCTGCGGCACGTCGACGGCGCCGCCGGGCAGCTGCGCCGAGACCACGGTCGTCCAGCCCTCGCCGATCACGTTCACGCCGCCGTGGTCCTGGCCCGAGGCGTCCCGACCGGCCTTGCCCCCGGGCGCGGAACCCTGCGGCACCTCACCCTTGGCGCCCTCGTCGGCCTTGTGCTCCGTCACCTTGGCGCCCTTGGGCACGGTGAAGTCGAAGGTCTTGGCGGCCGGCTTGGCGAAGGACACGTCGGTGAAGTGGACGTCCAGCACGGTGGAACCGTCGACGCCCTTGACCACCACCGAGAGCGGCACCCCGTTGTCGGCGGCGACCGCGATCCGGACCTCGGCGACGGTCGAACCGGACTGCGCGGGCTTGACGCTCAGCTGGTACGCCTTCTGCCCGGCCACGTTGGCGGTGCCGGCCACGGTGACCGACGTGGTGTCCGCGCTCGCGGTCAGGAACTGCCGGGCGGCCTCCTGCGGGGTCGTCGGCACCCCGGTCAGCGGCGCCCCGGCGTGCTTGCCGGCCGTGTCGGAGTGCTGGGCGGCCGCCTGGCCGGTCAGGCGTACGGCGGTGTTGGTCGAACTGTCCCAGGCCCAGGCCTGGTCGCCGTTGTGGACGACGGTGTAGCCGGCCATGTCCTCCAGCAGGTCGACCCGCTGGCGGTCCGGGCCGTCCACCGCGACCCGCAGCGTCTGGTCGCCGCCGAGCAGGCCGAGCAGCTTGGCCTGCGGGTCGGCCGAGGAGGATCCCTGGCCGCCGCCGCGCCCGGCCGCCGCGCCGAGCCCGCCGGCCGCGGCGCCCAGCAGCTGGCTGGGCAGGCCGAGGTCGGTGGAGACGGACACCGTGCCGGAGAGGGCCTGCGCGTCGGAGCCGAGCACCTTGGCCACCAGCTGCTCCGGCGTCAGCGAGGGAAGGTCGGGCGGGGCGTCGGCCGCCAGCGCGGGCACCAGCCCGACCCCGGCGGCGATCACCGCGGCCACCGTCAGCGGTACCCCGGCCCGCACCAGCATGCGCCGCCGTGAGCGGTACGGCACGCCGCCGTCCACGTTGTCCCCCGCCGCCGTGTCATTGGTCATGGCGTCCTCAACTCCTCTACGAACACGAGCGATTGGCTGTGCCCTTCCATTAGAGGCCCGCACCCCGCCCCCGTCATCGCCCTGCGGGTCCAGTTCGGGGTAAACCTCACGGGTACATCGACCCTGAGACGCCCTCAGGGTTGGCTACTCCGAACGTACGAGACCTGGCGTAGGGTCGCGCCATGGACGGAACCGCCATGGACGCAAGCAACCCCCCGACCGCTAACGCGATGCGGCGCGCCCTGCGCCGCGCCCGGGACGGCGTCGCCCTGGACGTCACCGAGACCGCGGTGCTGCTCCAGGCCAGAGGTGAGGACCTGAACGACCTGTGTGCGAGCGCCGCCCGGGTCCGCGACGCGGGGCTGGCGGCGGCCGGGCGGCCCGGCGTCATCACCTACTCCAAGAGCGTCTTCATCCCGCTCACCCGGCTCTGCCGCGACAAGTGCCACTACTGCACCTTCGTCACCGTCCCCGGCAAGCTGCGCCGGGCCGGCCACGGGATGTTCATGTCCCCCGACGAGGTGCTGGACATCGCCCGGCGCGGCGCCGAACTCGGCTGCAAGGAAGCCCTGATCACCCTCGGCGACAAGCCCGAGGACCGCTGGCCCGAGGCCCGCGAGTGGCTCGACGCGCACGGGTACGACGACACCATCGCCTACGTGCGGGCGATGTCGATCCGCATCCTGGAGGAGACCGGCCTGCTCCCGCACCTCAACCCCGGGGTGCTCGGCTGGACGGACTTCCAGCGGCTCAAGCCCGTCTCCGCCTCCATGGGCATGATGCTGGAGACCACCGCCACCCGGCTGTGGAGCGAGCCCGGCGGCCCGCACTTCGGCTCGCCGGACAAGGAACCGGCCGTCCGGCTGCGAGTGCTGGAGGACGCCGGGCGCAGCTCCGTCCCCTTCACCAGCGGCCTGCTGATCGGCATCGGCGAGACGTACCAGGAGCGCGCGGAGTCGCTGTTCGCGCTGCGCAAGGTCTCCCGGGCCTACCACGGCGTCCAGGAGCTGATCCTGCAGAACTTCCGCGCCAAGCCGGACACGGCGATGCGCGGCATGCCCGACGCCGAACTGGACGAGCTGGTCGCCACCGTGGCGGTGGCCCGGCACGTGATGGGCCCGGCGGCCTGCCTGCAAGCGCCGCCGAACCTGGTGGACGGCGAGTACGGGCGGCTGATCGCGGCCGGCGTCGACGACTGGGGCGGCGTCTCCCCGCTCACCCCCGACCACGTCAACCCCGAACGCCCGTGGCCGCAGATCGAGCGGCTCGCCGAGCGCTCCGCGGCCGCCGGCTTCGAACTGCGCGAACGCCTCGCCGTCTACCCCGAGTACGTGCGGCGCGGCGAGCCCTGGCTGGACCCGCGGGTGCTGCCGCACGTGCGCGCCCTCGCCGACCCGGAGACCGGGCTGGCGAACCCGGACGCGGTGGTCCGCGGCCTGCCCTGGCAGGAGCCCGAGGACCTGCCCGTCTCGTACGGGCGGACCGACCTGCACGCCACCATCGACACCGACGGCCGCACCGGCGACCGCCGGGCCGACTTCGAGGACGTCTACGGCGACTGGGAGGTGCTGCGCGAGCAGGTGCTCGCCGAGGGCGCGCCCGAGCGGCTGGTCGGCGACCTGCGCGAGGCGCTGGCGGTGGCCGCCGACGACCCGACGCGGCTCACCGACGACCAGGCGCTGGCGCTGTTCCACGCGGACGGCCCGGCCCTGGACGCGCTCTGCCGGATCGCCGACGACGTCCGCCGGGACACCGTGGGGGAGGACGTCACCTACTGCGTCACCCGGAACATCAACTTCACCAACGTCTGCTACACCGGCTGCCGCTTCTGCGCGTTCGCCCAGCGCCGCACCGACGCCGACGCCTACACCCTGTCGCTGGAGCAGGTCGCCGACCGGGCCGCGCAGGCCTGGGAGGTCGGCGCCACCGAGGTCTGCATGCAGGGCGGCATCCACCCGGACCTGCCCGGCACCGCCTACTTCGACATCGCCCGCGCGGTGAAGGAGCGGGTGCCCGGCATCCACGTGCACGCCTTCTCGCCGATGGAGGTGGTCAACGGTGCGACCCGCACCGGGCTGTCCATCCGCGACTGGCTCCAGCGGGCCAAGGAGAACGGCCTGGACAGCATCCCGGGCACGGCGGCCGAGATCCTGGACGACGAGGTCCGCTGGGTGCTCACCAAGGGCAAGCTGCCGGCCGCAACCTGGGTCGAAGTGGTCACCACCGCGCACGAACTGGGCATCCGCTCCTCGTCCACCATGATGTACGGGCACGTGGACACCCCGAAGCACTGGCTCGGGCACCTGCGGCTGCTCGCCGAGATCCAGCAGCGCTCCCTGGAGGCCAACGGCACCGGCGGCTTCACCGAGTTCGTGACCCTGCCGTTCATCCACACCAACGCGCCGGTCTACCTGGCCGGCATCGCCCGGCCCGGCCCGACCGCCCGGGACAACCGCGCGGTGATCGCGATGGCCCGGCTGCTGCTGCACCCGCACATCCCCAACATCCAGACCAGCTGGGTCAAGCTGGGCGCGGAGGGCGCCGCCGAGATGCTCCGCTCGGGCGCCAACGACCTGGGCGGCACGCTGATGGAGGAGACCATCTCGCGGATGGCCGGCTCGGCGTACGGGAGTTACAAGTCGGTGCGCGACCTCCAGGCGATCGCCGAGGCGGCTGGCCGCCCGCACCGCCAGCGCACCACCACCTACGGCGAGGTGTCGGCCGAGCGCCGGGCCGCGGCGCTGGCCTCGGACGGGCACCTGCCGGAGCTGCTGCCGGTCCTGGACTGATCCCGCCACCGGCCTGCCGGTTCCCCCGGCCTCCCGGTTCCCAGGCCTCGGCCTGCCGGTTCCCCCGGCCCCGCTGCCGCCCGTACGGCGGCCGGGGCCGGGAAACCGGAGCACGAGGGACGCCCTTGATTCGCTCGGGTCTTCGAATACAGTGCCAGGGCGCGCGCCGCGGCCGTGCGTCGCGCAGCCCCCTGCCCCGAGGAAAGGCGCCCCGTCGTGATGCCACTGTGGTCACGCGCCCAGCAGCAGGACTTCCGCAGCCGGGTGCGGGGCTGTCTGCTCGGCGGTGCCATCGGCGACGGGCTCGGCGCCGGCGTCGAGTTCGAGCAGCTGGAGAAGATCCGGGCCCAGCACGGCCCGCAGGGCGTCACCGGCTACGTCCCCGCGTACGGGCGCACCGGCGCCGTCACCGACGACACCCAGCTCACCCTGTTCACCGTCGACGGCCTGATCCGCGCCCACATCCGGCGCGACACCGGCAGCTGGCACCCGCCCACCGACCTGCACCTCGCCTACCTGCGCTGGGCCGCCACCCAGCGCGACTGGGGCCCCGACGAGCGCCGCCCCGACCTCGGCTGGCTCGGCCGCGAGGAGTGGCTGTACGCCCAGCGCGCCCCCGGCCAAGGCTGCCTGTCCGCCCTGACCGGGGCCGACGCCGAGCACCTCGGCACCGTGGAGCGGCCCAAGAACCCGCACTCCAAGGCCTGCGGCACGGTCGTGCGGGCGGCGCCGTTCGGCCTGCTCACCAGCTGGGAGCCGGGCCTGGTCTTCCAGCTCGCGGTGGAGTGCGCGGTGCTCACCCACGGCCACCCCACCGGCTACCTCGCGGCGGGCGCGCTCGCGGTGATCGTCCAGAGCGTGGCCCGCGGCGGCACCCTGGAGGAGGGCGTCCACCTCGCCCTGGCGCTGCTCTCCGAGCGGCAGGCGCACGAGGAGACCACCGCCGCGCTGCGGGCCGCGCTGGACGCGGTCCGGGCCGGTGAGCCGTCCGCCGACCGGGTGGAGGCGCTGGGGGAGGGCTGGGTCGCCGAGGAGGCGCTGGCGATCGGGGTCTACTGCGCGCTGGTCGCGCACGACGTGCGCTCGGGCCTGCTGCTCGCCGTCAACCACTCCGGGGACAGCGACTCCACCGGCGCGGTCTGCGGGAGCCTGCTCGGGGTGCTGCACGGTGACACCGCGCTGCCGTCGGGGCTGGTGGCCGGGCTGGAGGGGCGGGGCGCCATCCTCGAACTCGCCGACGACTTCGTGCTGGAGCTGATGCACGGCACCGAACTGCACGATCCGCGCACCCCGGAGGGGCTGACCTGGTCCGAGCGGTACCCGGTGGTGCGCTGAACGGTCCGGGCGGGAAGCGAAGTTCGGGCGGCAAGGCGGTTCGGGAGGAAAGGCTCGGCGGGAAGCGAAGTTCGGGCGGGAACGACAGTTGCCCGTAGCGTCGGCCGCCGGCGAGGGCGAAGGCCACTGCTACGGGCAACTGGTCCGAGCTCGGATTCGCACCGGGGGCGCGGGGCCGGGTCGGCGGCCGCCGCAAGGTCAGTGGCGGCCGAACACCCCGGTGGCCGCAGCACTCGCGAACGCGGTCCAGGCCTCGGCGGAGAAGCGCAGCTGAGGCCCCTGAGGGTCCTTGGAGTCCCGTACCGCCACCGCCCCCGTGGCCGGCGTGGTGATCTCCACGCAGGCTCCGTTGCCGCCGCTGTGGCTGCTCTTCCGCCAGCGGGTTCCGTGCTCGGAGGTGGTGCTCATCAGTGGTATCCCTCTTCAATCTCAGCTATCAGTGTCCGGCTCTCCGCCACGCCGAGTGCCGCCGCACGCAGGTAGTCGTACAGACCGGTATAGCGGCGCACGTCCGCCTCCTTCTCCAGGTAGAGATCGCTCGTCACCCCTTCGAAGTAGACAACCGTGGAATCGGCTGACTCGGGGAACTCCAGCAGGGAGAATGTCCCGGTCATACCGGGGTGGGCGCCGGCCGAGAACGGGATCACCTGGATGGTGATGTTCGGGTGCTGGCTCAGCTCCATCATGTGCTTGAGCTGCTCGGCCATCACCTCGCGACTGCCGACCTCGCGGCGCAGCACCGCCTCGTCTATGACGGTCCACAGGCTGCCGAGCTGGTTCTCGCCCCGGATGCGGTCCTGGCGCTTCATCCGGACCTGCACCCGGCGCTGCACGGCGAGCGCGTCGGTGTCCGGCTGGGTGCCCTCCACGACGGCCTGCGCGTACTGCTCGGTCTGCAACAGGCCCGGGACGAAGGAGGATTCGTACGCGCGGATCGAGGAGGCCTCGGCCTCCAGCCCGATGTAGACGCTGTACGGGGTCGGCATGTCGTTGAAGTCGTGCCACCAGCCGCGCTGGCGCGACTCCTTGGCCATCTCCATGAGGCTGGCGCGCATCTGCTCGTCGTTCACGAGATAGACGTCGCAGAGGTCGCGCACGTCGCGCTGGCTGATGCTGCGGCGGCCGTTCTCCAGTCGGCTGATCTTCGACTGGGAGACCATCAGCCGGCCCGCCACCTCCTCCGCCGTCATCCCGAGGCCCTCGCGGAGTTTTCGCAGCTCCGAGCCCAGGCGCCGACGGCGCACGGTGGGATTGATGCTCGTCGACACATCGACCTCCGGCCGGACCTCTGGTGATCGTTGGATCGGCAGCCCTCGGAACACTTCGGACATTGGGACCAACCCCCCTGACTTGGAGCAGCATGTCACCTTGGGCCACGTCGGCGTCAGGGAATCACAGCAGCGCAGTAGAACAGATCGTCGGAAAAGCACTTCTGTGAGACGGCGAGGGCCTTCGAGTGGTAATGCGGCTCAGCGGCTCGAACCGGTACGGGCTAAGGATGTGCTCCCCGGCGGCGCAGGTGCCAGTGGCACGTGCGAAGGCAGGACCGCCGGGCTCCCCGGACGGGCCTCGGAGGGCCTTCGGGGACGGCAGAGGGGCGGTCGCCGGGCGACTTCCGTCGCGGGGCGACCGCCCCTCCGTGCTCCTGGTGGTGCGGGTGCTGCTTCGGTGGTGCGTCGGGTCCTTCAGCGCCGTTGCTCAGCGCCGTCGGGCGGCGTGAACGGGGCGGCGCGCGCCGTCGGGGGTGCCGCCGGGCCCGTCGTGCCCCGTCGTGCCGTCGTGCCCCGTCGTGCCCGCTGTCACGGGCCGTACGGGTCGTGCGGGCCGCACGCGCCGCACGCGCCGCGCAGGCCGTACGGCGATCGGTGCGGTGTCCCGCGCGCCCGGGCGGTCCCGGTCAGCGGACGCCGACCCGTGAGGCGGCGACCCGACCGGAGCCCCGGCCGGCCGCGCGGGCCCCGGAACGCCCGGCGCCGGTCCCGGCCCCGGAACCCTGGGAAGAACGGTTCTGCTGCGCCGGCAGGCCGTTCTGCACGTCCATCACGGCGTGCGCGACCATCCCGCCCAGCGGGTCGTACCGGATCAGGTCGCGCAGCCGCGACCGCGAGGACCGGCCCTCGTTGCCCGGATACAGGTGCTTGCCCAGGCCCACGGAATGGGCCAGGGCCGCCAGCGCCGCCGTCCGCGGGTCCGGCGGCACGCCGGTGCGGATGGCGGTGTCCAGCCGCTGTTTGATCGCGGCGTTGGTGCAGTCGTCCGACGCCTGATAGCGGGTCGTCGGCAGCACCCCGCACACCTGGCCCGGCACGGCCGTGACCATGCCGCAGCGCTCCAGGTGCGCCAGGTAGGTCTGCCGCAGCCCCAGCCGGGGCCCGCCGATCCAGTGCGCCGCGCGGACCGGACTGCCGCGTCGGCGCAGCAGTTCCAGTGCGTGGTCCAAGGTCGGGTCGCCGGTCGGCCGTGCGAGCACGACAGCGATCCGGTCTCCCTCCGGTACGATCCGTCCGGCCAGGGACAGCTCGACGAGCTGGGCCCCGGCGAGTCCGAGGTCGAGGGTCTGCGGCTGCGCCGTGGTACCCGTGGTCGGGTCCAAAGCGAGCAGCAAGAGTTCCTCGGGAACAGTTCTGCGGCTCTTGCCCATCCAAGCCTCCCCGCGTGGATGAGAGACAGGGTGACGCCTCTCACACGGGCTTGTCGAGTACGCCTCCGAATCGTGACCTTGCGGTGGAGGCGGGGAACCAGGGGCGGCGGGCCCGGCGTCTGACCGGTGAACAGACCGCAGTACGCCCGTGCGACGGCAATAAGCGCCGGTCGGGCGGGGTGTGCGCAGCCGGATCGGCCGGCGGTGGCGGAGACTGTACAGGTACACGGGGCGGGGCGTCGGCTTCCCGAAATCGGGTCTGCCGGTGCCCCGCCGGGCGTTGAGGAGGCTGGGATACGTGGGCGAGTCCCCCGACAGGGTGCTGAGGGACGGCGAGCGGGCGCAGGAGCGCGAACGCGAGCGGACCGGGACGGCCGCCGGCGCGGGCCCGGACCCGGACGGTGCTCCGGACGGCAACCCGAACGGCACCCGGGAGGCCGGGACCGGCCCCGGCGACGCGCCGGCGGCGGGGGCCAAGCGCGGCTCGACCGTACAGCTCCGTGTCCGGGATGTGGACAGCAAGACCACGATGCTGCGGCTGCCGGTGGACAGTGCGACCACCGCGCTGCGGCTGCCCGAGGAGCTGACCAAGCCCGCCGATGGCGGAAGTTCCGAGGGTGAGGCCGAGGAGGCGGAGGCCACGACGGCCGCCGACGGCGAGGAGAAGGCGGCCGGGCGGCCGACCGGAACCGACCCGCGTCTCACGATGCGGACGGTTGCGGCGGGTGCGGGAGCCGTGGCGGGGAGTGCGGAGAAGGACGCGGAGAAGAGGGCGGGGGAGGCTGGCGAGAAGGCCGCCTCCGAGGGCGACACGCCCGGGGCCGCCGCGCCCGCCGAGGCCGCCGTGCCCGCCGCGCCCGAGAGCGACGAACCGGACGAGGCGGCAGCCGAGCCGGCCAAGCCCGAGGCGCCGGAGGACCCCAGGCTTCCGCGCGCCGCCGCGGTCCCCTCCGCCTCCGCGTCCGGCACCGTGCCGGAGCCCCCGGCACCGACCCCGGTGCCCGAGCCCTCCCCGCTCCCGGAGCCGGTGCCCGAGCCGCACCCGGCGCCCAAGCCCCTCCCCGAACCCGAGCCGCAGCCCGGTCCGGAGCCGCTGCCTAAGCCGGCCCCCGCCCCCGTGCCCGGCCCCGCCCCGGCCCCCGAGCCGCTGCCCACCCCCGACCCGCGGCCGGTGCCGCCCGTCCCGCCGCTGCCGAAGCCCGAGCCGCTGCCCCTCCCGGAGCCGCCGACCGCGCCGGAGAACACCGCCGAGGCGATGGAGGTCCTGGCGACCCTCAACGCGCGCCCGGTCTCGCCGCTGCGCCGCGCGCTCAAGCGGATCACCATCTGGACGGCCTTCCTCGCCGTGGTGCTCGGCGCGGCGGTGGTGGCCCAGCTGCTGCGCCCGCTGCCGGACGCCAAGGTGCGGATGTCCGCCGCGGGCAGCTTCAGCTTCGCCGGCGACCCGCTCGACCTCGCCTGGCCGGCCAAGGGCCAGTCCGCCGCCGAGGTGGTCGGCGTCGGCAGCCTCGGCAGCTCCGGGCAGGAGACGCCGTCCGCGATCGCCAGCGTCACCAAGGTGATGAACGCCTACCTGATCCTGCAGAAGTTCCCGCTGAAGAAGGGGGAGAGCGGCCCGAAGATCACCGTGGACAAGCAGGCCGCGCAGGAGTCCGGCAACGTCGACGAGTCCCGGGTCACCCTCACCGAGGGCCAGGTGCTCACCGAGTACCAGGCGCTGGAACTGCTGATGCTGCCCTCGGCCAACAACGTGGCCCGGTTGCTCGCCCGCTTCCACTCCGGCTCCGAGGAAGCGTTCGTCAAGCTGATGAACGAGACGTCGGCCAAGTTCGGCATGACCAACACCACCTACGCCGACCCGGCGGGCTTCCTCGCGGACACCAAGTCCACCGCCAAGGACCAGCTGAAGCTGGCCGAGCAGGTCATGCAGGACGAGATCTTCCGGCAGATCGTCTCCACTCCGGAGACCAGCCTCAACAACGTGAAGATCTCCAACACCAACAACCTGATCAACCCGAAGACCGGGGTCATCGGGGTCAAGACCGGCTCCAGCACCCCGGCCGGCGGCTGCCTGATGTGGGCCGCCTACAAGGAGATCGGCGGTGTGAAGCGGCTGATCATCGGCGTCACCCTGGGCCAGCAGGCCACCTCGCCCAACCCCGGCGACGGCATCCTGCCGACCGTGCTCAAGGTCAGCGGCAAGCAGATCCAGGCCGCGCAGGGCGGCCTGACCGGCCAGACCGTGGTGAAGAAGGGCGACGTCGTCGGCACCGTGGACGACGGCCTCGGCGGCAAGGTCCAGGTCGTCGCGACCAAGGACCTCGTGGTGGCCGGCTTCCCGGGCATCACCGGCACGGTCACCCTGGACGCGGCCAAGCTCGGCCACACCGCGAAGGCCGGCCAGGAGGTCGGCCTGCTGCGGGTGGGCGCGGGCGACGACAAGACGGAGGTCCCGGTGGCCCTCCAGTCAGACCTGAACCCGCCGTCCATCCAGTCCCGGCTGATGCGCACGCTCTGAGACCGCGACGACGGAGGGGGAGCCGGTTCGCCCGGCTCCCCCTCCGTCGTGTTCCCGCGTGCTCCGGGCAGTGCTCGTCAGTTCCCGCGTGCTCCGGGTCCGTCCCGTCAGTCGCCGCGTGCTCCGGGTCCCGCTCGTCAGTTGTCGCGGTCGAGCAGCGCGACCGTGAACCCGCCGAGCGGCGTCACCTGGTCCGGCGTCCCGTACTGCGTGCGGAGAGCCTGCGCCTGGTCCTCCGGCATGGTGGTCAGCGGGTCCTCGGTGTCCCCGAGGACCAGCAGCCAGATCCGCGCCGCCTGCCCCAGGCAGGCCTCCGGCTGCGGGCACGGCGTCGGCGACAGCTCCTCCGCGTCGTCGGCGCTCTGCGCGACGAACACCGGGTACGGGTGGACGTCCGACGGCAGGTAGTAGCTGACGCCCGGCCACACCATCGCCCAGGCCTGGTTGCCCAGCGGGGCCGCCATCCCGTCCCCGGACCGGTAGCCCGCGGCGATCACCCCGGCCGCCGCCCGGAACGGCTCCTCCGACCCGTTGTGCGAGCCCACGTAGCGCACTGCGGGCTGCTTCGGCAGGGCGGCCACGGCCGGGACGGCGAGCAGTCCCAGCGCCAGCAGTCCCACCGCCGCCCTGGCCGGTCCCGGAGCACGGAAACGTTTCGCCCAGGCCGCCGCGACGCCGTACACCGCGCCGACCCCGCCCCCGGCCAGCACCGCCCACGCGGGCACCGTGAACAGCAGGTACCGCTCGATGAAGTACGAGGTGCCGCCCTGCGACACCACCCACACGCCCACCACCGGCAGCCCCGCGAGCAGCAGCGCCTGCCCGGCCTGCACCCGCCGGCCCGGCAGCAGCAGCACCGGCAGCGCCAGCAGCACGAAGGCGTAGAACACCGTGTGCGAGCCGAACAGGTGCTGGCCGAAGTGCACCAGGCCCCCGAGGTTCGGCTTCTCGATCCAGCCCAGCTGCCGGTCCGACTGCCGGCTGCCCAGCAGCACCACCGGCAGCACCGGCACCGCCGCCACCCCCACCGCCACCGGGTACTGCCACAGCAGCCGCCGCTCTGCCGCCCCGCGCGTGCGCCACAGGTGCAGCAGCACCAGCGCGGCCTGCCCGGCCACCGTGCTGAACGAGATCAGGTGCCCGGCGCCGGCCACCGCCATCGCCGCGCAGTACGGCGCCCACCGCCGCCACGTCGGCCGCTCCAGCGCCCGCACCAGGAACCAGGTGGCCGCCGCGATCGCGAAGGTCACCAGCGCGTACGCGCGCGCCTCCTGCGCGTACCGCGACACCTCCGGCGGCACCGCGAACAGCAGCCCCGCACCGACCGCCGCCACCCGGTTGCCGAACAGCCGCTCGGCGGTCAGCGCCACGAACGCGGCCGCCCCCGCCATCGCCAGCACGGAGGGTATTCGCAGCGCCACCACGGAGTCGCCGAACACCGCCGTCCAGCCGTGCATCAGCAGGTAGTACGCCCCGTTGCTGGCGTCCACGTGCTGGAGCAGCCGGAGCAGGTCGCCCAACGACCGGGTGGCCACCGTCCAGGTCGCCATCTCGTCCCGCCACAGCTCCGGCGTCCCCAGCCGGTACCCGCCCACCGCCAGCATCACCACCGCGGGCCACACCCACACCTGCCCCAGCAGTCGCACCACCGGGTGCCCAGCAGGTCTCATCGGGTCCTTCGTCTCCTTCGCACGGCGTGGCAAGGCGGTCGAACACTTTTCCGGCAGGCTACTTGACCCGCCCTGACCCCTCGTCGGCACCCGCACCCCCAACCGCCACACCCACCCCACCCCCGATCCGGTAGGCTGTGGACGGCCTTGTCGCAGACGGGCCCCGCCTCAGTAGCTCAGGGGATAGAGCACGGCTCTCCTAAAGCCGGTGTCGCAGGTTCGAATCCTGCCTGGGGCACCAGAGACGCGTGTGTCGCCGTAGGCCCCCCGCCCACCAGGGCGGGGGGCCTACGGCGTTTCCGGGGCCGGGCCGGGTCGGGGGCGGCGTACCTCTCGGGGAGGAGGGGGCGCGGTCGGCCGTCCGTCCTCGGAGTGATCATCGAGGAGACCTCGTGCTGACGGGCCGGGGCGGGTGCGGACCCTAGGCTCGGTGAGGCCCCTGCCAGTGCGTCGTGCCTGGTCAGGGCGGACGAGCCGGGGAGCGATGACGACGTACCGATACACCGTGGCCGAGCTGCGCGGGCAACTGCGGCAGCTGCTCCTGAGCGGGGCCGCGATCGCGCTGGGGGTGGCCTTCCTGATCGCCTCGGTCAGCGGCAGCGGGGCGCTGGTGGACTCCTTCAGCCAGACCGCGGCCGCCGAGGTCGGGCCCGGCGACGTGCAGGTGACCAGGACCGCCGCCGGCGGTGGGCTGGACGCCGCCGCCGAGCGGGCCCGGCGGACGGCCGGGGTGGCCGGGGTGGCGCCGCGACTGGTCGGCAAGGGATCGGTGCTGACGGCCGACGGGCGCCCGCTCGACCAGACCGCCGCGGTCAGCGCGGTCGCCGACGACCCGGCGCTGCGCTGGCAGTTGCTCACCGGCGGCCACTGGCCGGCCGGGCCCGGCGAGGTGCTGCTCGACGCCGACACCGCGCACCGGCTCGACGCCGCCCCCGGGGCCGAGGTGCGGCTGGCCCGGGCCGACGGCTCCGCCGCCACCGCCCGGCTGGCGGGCGTCCTGGACGGCCGGGGCGCGCCCAGCCTCGCCGGGCGCCCGATCGTCGGCGTCCCGGCCGGTGCGGTCGCCCAGTACGCGACCGGCGTCACCACCGCCCAGCTGGACGTCCGGGTCCGGCCGGACGCCTCGCGGGCCCGGACCGTCGAGGCGCTGCGCGCCGTCCTCGGCGACGGCGTCGAGGTGCGCACCCGAGACGCCTCCGTCACCGAGGCGACCCGGCAGAGCCGGACCCTCTACGGGGTGGTGCTGATCGCCGCGCTCTCCTTCGTGCTGATCGCGCTCGCGGTGGCGCGGATGGTGGTCGGCAACACCTTCACGGTGGTGCTGGCCCAGCGGACCCGCCAACTCGCCCTGCTGCGCTGCGTGGGCGCCGACCGGCGGCAGCTGCGCCAGCTGATCCGCCGTCAGGGGCTGCTGCTCGGGACGGGAGCCTCGGCGGCGGGCGTGCTGCTGGGGGTCGGCCTGTGCGCGGCGGGGACGGTGGTCGTCGGCACGCTCGACCTCGGCCCGGTGCACCTCTCGCTGGCGCCGGCCCCGCTGACCTGCGCGCTGGCCGGGCTGTTCGGCGTGCTGCTCACCCTGCTGGCCGTCCGCGGCCCGGCGAAGGCCGCGGCGGCGGTGCCGCCGGTGGCCGCGCTCGGCGGCACGCACGGGCCGGTCGGCGGGGCGGCCAAGGCCCGGGCGGCGGTGTGGACGGCGGTGCTGCTGTGCGCGGGGACGGCGCTGCTGGTGGCCGGCGCGGTGGCCCCGCCGCCGCTGTCGCTGCTCGCGGTCACCGTCGGCGCGATCGTCAGCTTCTTCGGCGTGCTGCGGCTCGCCGACCGGCTGCTGCCCGCCGTCGTCGGCGTGCTGGGCGGCCCGGCCCGGCGGCTCGGTGGGACGGCCGGGCGGCTCGCCACCCAGCAGCTGCGGCTCAACCCGGGCCGCACCGGGGCGACCGGCTCGGCGCTGCTGCTCGGCGTGACCGTGATGGTCGGCGCGGTCACCGCGCTGGAGATCACCTCCAACTCCCTGGTGCCGGCGGTGTCCGCGCGCCAGCCCGGGGTCTTCTCGGCGGTCGTCACCGGGGGCGGCGCGCTGCCCGCCGGGGCGGTCACCGCGCTCGGTGCGCAGCGCGGGCTCGCCGTCACGCCGGTCCGCTCGGCCACCGTCGAACTCGACGGCCGGCCCACCCTGGTCGCGGCCGCCGACCTGGCCCGGCTCAACCCCTCGGCGGACGGCGTCGACCAGGCCGGGGCGCTCGCCGACGGCGCCGCGCTGAGCGGTCTCGGCGGCGGCGGGGTGCGCCGGGTCGGGGGCCCGGCGGGCGGGCCCGGCACCGACCTGCGGGTCGAACCCGGACGCAGCAGCCTGCCGCTCACCCTGCAGACCGGTGCGACGCTGCTGGTGACCCCCGCGACCCTGGACCGGCTCGCCCCCGGCGCGGCCGTCACCACGGTCTGGATCAGCCCGGGCGCGGGCGAGGACCGGTCGACCGCCCGCCGGGCGCTGGACCGGGCGCTCGCCGATCACCCGGAGGTGGCCGTCACCGACACCGGCGCGCAGGCGGAGACGCTGCGGTTGCTGCTGGACCGGATGACGACCGTCAGCATGGCCCTGCTGTCCTTCTCGGTCGCCATCGCCGGGCTCGGCGTCGCGGCCACCCTGATGCTCAGCGTCAGCGAACGCGCCCGCGAGATCGGCATGCTGCGCGCCATCGGGATGTCCCGGCGGCAGCTGCGCCGGATGCTCACCCTGGAGGCGGTGCTGCTGTCGCTGGCCGGGGCGTTGGCCGGCACCGGACTGGGCGTCGGCTACGGCTGGGCGGCCGCGCGTTCGCTCACCTCCACGGTGGGGACGGTCGGCGGCCCGCCGGTGGTGCTGGTGCTGGCCGCACTCGGGCTGACCGTCCTGACCGGGCTCGCCGCCGCCGTCCTGCCAGCCCGTCGGGTCGGCCGGATGACCGTGGTGGACGCGATGCGGACCGCCTGACCGGCCAGCGCACCCGGCTCGGAGCGGCCGGGCCACCCGGCCTGCCCGGAGCGGCCGGGCACGGAGGTCGACCGGCTCAGGCCAGGGCGAAGAGCGCGCGCGGGGCAGTCGGGCGGGCGCTGGCGGCGGCCAGGTCGGCGAGCATGGTCTCGCTCTCCCGGGCGGCGCGCAGGACGGCCGGGTCGAGGTCGACGACGACGAGTTCGCGCCGGTCCTCGCCCGCCTCGGCGAGCAGCCGGCCGTCCGGGGCCCACACCGCGCTGCCACCGCAGGTGTGCCAACCGCCGGTGTGGCCGATGTGGTTGGCGAGCACCGTGTAGAGGGTGTTGTCGAGCGCGCGGGCGGGGAACCAGGTGCGGGACTCGTGGTGGCCGTGGCCGACGCTGAACAGCGCGCCGACCAGGTAGGCGTGGCAGCCGTCGAGCGCGGCGGCGCGGGCGTGCTCGGGGAAGCCCGAGTCGTAGCAGACGCCGAGGCCGAGCCGCCAGCCGTCCAGCTCCAGGGTGCAACCGGCCGCCCCGGGGCGGTAGTAGTCGCGTTCGGTCTTGAACAGGTGCTGCTTGTCGTAGCGGGTGACGAGGCCGCCGTCCGGGCCGAGGACGAAGGCGGAGACCCGCAGCTCGTCGCCCACCTGCGCGGCGGCGCCGACGATCGCGGCGGTGCCGGTCTCGCGGCAGGCCTCGGCGATCGGCGCGAGGCGCGGATCGCCGGGCTGGACGGCGCACTTGAGCGGGTCGGTGCGGATCAGCTCGGGCTCGTAGCCGGAGAGGAACTTCTCGGCGAACAGCACCAGGCGGGCGCCGGCCGCGGCGGCCTCGCGGACCAACTCGGCGGCCTGGGCGGCGTTGGCGGGTATGTCGCCGGCCACGGCCTGGGCCTGGACGGTGGCGATCCGCAGTGGGCGCTCGGGGTGACGGACGGCGGCGGCGGGGACCGGGTCGGGAGACATGGCCGTCACGCTAGCGGACGGCTTCGGGCAGCCCCGGACGGCCCTGGACCGGCCCTGGGCGGCCCCGGACGACCGCACGCGGATGCCGGTGGTCTCAGTGGACGGCCCCGTCCGGGTGGTCGGTGGCGGCGTCGCCCAGCGGATCGGTGCCACGCGGCGACCGGACCGACGGCACGGTGATCCGCTGGACTCTCGGCCGGGTACGCCAGTTGACCCGCCGTACGTCGCGGGCCAGCGCGCCCGGTCGCCAGAGTTCGACGACGGCGGTCACGGCGCCCAGCACGAACCCGGCGGCCAGCCAGCCGGCGACCACGTCGCTCGGCCAGTGGACCCCGAGGGCGATCCTGGTCCAGCCGATGGTCAGCACCGTCGCCGCCGCCACCGCGCAGGCGGCGATCCGTCCGCGTCGACGGACCCGGTACCAGACCAGGCCGACCAGCACCGCGCAGGTGATCGCCGAGGCCATGGCGTGCCCGGAGGGGAAGGCCGGGCCGCCGGCGTGCGAGACCGGGTCGGCGAAGGAGGGGCGTTGGCGGCCGACGGCCAGCTTCAGCGCCCACTGGCCGCCCCAGCCGACCAGGGTCTGGGCGGCCACCCAGCCGGCCAGGACCCGGGCGCCGATCAGCCACAGCCAGACGGCCGCGATGCCGAGCAGGGTGCGCATCGTGACCGTGCCGCCGATGTCGGAGAGCGTCTGCACCGAGGCGGTCCAGATCCGGTGCTGCCGGGCGAAGGTGTGCAGTTCGCCGATCCAGCTCTGGTCGAGCTGTTCCAGCGGATGCCAGTGCCGGGTCACCAGGGCGGCCAGGAGGCCGAACAGCGCGGCACAGACCACCGCGAGCGCCGAATCCCGCAGGAGGCGGCGGTGACGCGCAGTGACGGTGGTCGAGCTGTTGGTCAGGTGCATGGCTGACACCTTCCCAGTGTCCCGGGCCGATCAGGACCACGGGTGATAGCGATTCGGCATCGTTTGTGGGGAGAACCTGCGTGCGCCGGGGGCGGGCGCCGGCGGAAGGCGCCGGCGGAAGGCGGGGGCGCGCGGGAACGCGCGTGCCCGTTCGCGGGTTTCACCCTGTACGGCGGCCGGCGGGGCGGCGGGCGCGTGTGCGGGGCGTGACGGAAGCGCTCGGAAGCAGTTGCGGAAACGGCACCTAAGGTGCTCGACCGGTCACCCGGTGTCCATAACCGGGGTGAAAACCGGCAGGATACTGCATCGCGGGGAAGAATCTGAGTAACTTGGGAATGTTGTCCGGATTCTGTTCGTTGGATCGTTACGTGTGAGCCCCGCGGGGCCCCCATTTCTTGCCCTCTCGGGGGGCAGGCAGGCAGACCTCGGCAATTCCAGCAAAGGGAGCAAGCATGGCCACCCGTGCCGTCGTTCGCGACAGGGCCGACCGGACTCGCGCGGCCCGCCCGACCAACCTTGAGGCCGACCGCGACCTGGTCGGCATGTACCTCGACGAGATCGCCAGGACACCCCTGCTCGATGCCGCCGAGGAGGTCGAGCTCTCACTGCGGATCGAGGCCGGCGTGTACGCCCAGCACTTGCTGGCGGAGGGCGTGTTCCCCGACGGCGTGAAGCGCGAGGAGCTGGAGGCGATAGCCGAGGACGCCGAGCGCGCCAAGGACGTCTTCATCCGCTCGAACCTCCGGCTCGTGGTGGCGGTCGCCCGCCGGTACCCGCGCAGCGGCCTTCCGCTGCTGGACCTCATCCAGGAGGGCAACGCCGGCCTGGTGCGCGCCGTCGAGAAGTTCGACTACGCCAAGGGTTTCAAGTTCTCCACCTATGCCACCTGGTGGATCCGGCAGGCGATCACCCGGTCGATCGCCGACCAGTCCCGCACCATCCGGCTGCCCGTGCACCTGGTCGAAGAGCTGGGGCGGATCCGACGGGTGCAGCGGGAGAAGTCCAAGGAGCTGGGCCGGGAGGCCGAGCCGGCCGAGATCGCGGCCGAGCTGGACACCACCGAGGCCCGGATCAAGGACGTGCTGGATTGGGCCCGCGACCCGGTCAGCCTCAACATGGCGGTCGACGACGAGGGCGAGACCCAGTTCGGCGACCTGGTCGAGGACACCGGGGCGACGTCCCCCGAGGACGCCGTGATGGTCATGCTCCGCCGCGAGGAGCTGGACGGCCTGATCGGGCGGCTGGACGACCGCACGGCCTCGATCATCCGCTCCCGCTACGGGATGGAGGACGGCCGCGAGCGCACCCTCACCGAGGTGGGCAAGCAGCACGGCCTCACCCGCGAGCGGATCCGCCAGATCGAGAAGCACGCGCTGGCCGAGCTGAAGAAGATCGCCGACCACGCGGGCTTCGAGGCCGCCTGAGAACCCGAGCAACTGCCTGCGGCTCCATCCCCGCCCCGGGCCCTGGTGCGGAGCACTCCGCACCAGGGCCCGGGGTGTGTCACGGGGCTCTTAGGCTGGAGGGACAGGACGATCCGGACGGCAGTCGACGGGAAGCGGAAGTGAGCAGGGTGAGCGAGCAGGGGCAGGCGCGGGAGCAGGAGCAGGGACAGGGGGAGCAGCAGGGACGGGAGCAGCGGCCGGCGGCGCCGAAGGCCCGGCTGGTCTTCCGGGACCCTCTGGACCAGCAGTCCCGGGACGACACCGACACCGGCTGGGGTGAGCGCCCCGGGGCGGGGGAGAGCGGTGGGCGGGGGCTGGACTGGTACCTGAGCCAGCGCCCGCCGCACCACGGGGACTGAGGCGCGGCGCTCAGCGCTGCGGGGCGACCAGCGCGTCGCGGATCTCGGTGAGCAGTTGGACCTCCTTGGCCTCGGCCTCCGCCAGCGTCTCGGCGGTGCTCTTCCGCCTGGCGGCCAGCCTGTTCATGGGCACGATCAGGACGAAGTAGACGACGGCCGCCGTGATCAGGAACTGCAGCAGGGCGCTGAGCACCGATCCCCACAGGATGAGGATCCCGGACGTGACCTCGCCGGTGGCGTTCAGCTCGCAGGGCCCCTTGAGGCAGGAACTGTAGGACGCCAGGTCCTTCGTTCCGAAGACGCCGACGATCGGATTGATGACGCCCTTGACGAAGGCGTTGACGATGTTGGTGAAGGCCGCGCCGATGACGACGGCGACGGCGAATTCGACGACGTTTCCACGCAGCAGGAATTGCTTGAAGCCTTTCATGCCGCCGTGAACGACGAAGTCGTTGCCCGGTTACGGGTGATCTTCCGTCGGACCGGATTGACAACCCGTCCGGCTCACCGGGCCGCCCGGCGGCGACGGCAGCCCGGCCCGTGCGGGCCCGACCGCGAGCGCCGCGGCCACCGCGAGCAGCACCAGCGCGGGCACCCCGGCCCGGCGCCGTACGGCGTGCCGCCAGCGGTGCCACCCGCCGGCCCCGCGCCGGATCGGCGGGAAGCGCGGCACCTCCCGCCGGGGCGGTACGGCGGGTGCGGGCAGCGGTACGGAGAGGCTCATCGTCGTCATGGTCACCACCGAGGTCGTGGGGGGCCGCCCCTGTGCGGGCCGGTCGTTCTCCGGCGACCCCTACGATGTGCGCCGCGCCCCGCCCCGGAAAGCCGTTATCCGCAGCCTGTGGACAACTCGGGCCCTGTGGATGAATTCGTACACCCGCACGAGTGCATCCGGCCCGCCGGGGCTGACGAACCGGGGCGGCGAGTGGTGACAGCGAGCAGGGACGACGAAGGCCCGCCGCCCCGCAGAGAACGCGGGGCGGCGGGCCTTGTCGATGCGCTGTGTGCGTCCGGCGCCGAGGTCAGCTCGCGGCCGGAGCCGGGCTGGAGGAGCTGGAAGAGCTCGAAGAACCGGAGGACGAGGACGTCGACGACGTCGAGGGCGACGCCGGGGTCGAGCCGGACGACGCCGCCGAGGAGCTACCGGAGGAGCCTGCGCCCACCGTGCTGCTGGAGGACGAGCGGCTGTCGGTGCGGTAGAAGCCCGAGCCCTTGAACACGACGCCCACGGCCGAGAAGACCTTGCGGAGCCGTCCCTGGCAGTCGGGGCACGTGGTCAGCGCCTCGTCGGTGAACTTCTGCACCGCCTCCAGGCCGTTGCCGCACTCGGTGCACTGGTACTGGTACGTGGGCACTTGTCTTCCTCCTGGCACTCTCGCCTGATGAGTGCTAACGATGGTCAATGATGCGGCATTCCGCTGAATCAGTCCAGCGACTCCGATGTGAGATGAGCCGTGGCCGAGCCGCGCACACTTCTCCACCGCGGCTCCGCGCGGCTTCCACCGCGCGCCGCCCACGGCTTCGCGCGGTGCGCCACCGCGTGCCCGCTCAGCCCTTGGCCGCGCCCACCAGCTGCGCCGCGGTGCCGCGCTCCGGTGCGGCCGCGACGACCTGACCAGGCCCGCCCGGCGCGGTCAGCAGGTGCCGCAGCGACACCAGCGCGATCAGGCCCAGGCCGGCGCCGGCCACCGGCACCAGGAACCCGCTGGACGGCCCGTGGCCGTCGATCAGCTGCCCGGCGATCATCTGGCCGACCGCCAGGCCGAGGCCGATGGCGCCGGTCAGCCAGGTGAACGCCTCGGTCTTGGCGCCGTCCGCGACGAGCGTCTCGACCAGGGTGTAGCCGCTGATCAGGGTCGGCGCGATGGCCAGGCCGCAGACCAGTCCGGCGACGGCGAGCGCGACCAGGTTGGGCATCGCCCACAGCGTCGAGCAGCCCAGCACCAGCAGGGCGTAGCTCATGACCATCCGCTGCTGCACGGACCGCCGCCAGGCGATCACGCCGTACAGCACGCCGGCCACCATCGAGCCGCCGGCGAAGATCCCGTACACGGTGCCGGCGGCGCCGTGCTGCCCGACCGAGTCGGCGAAGGCGTTCACCGAGACCTGCATGCCGCCGAACACGGCGCCCACCCCGAGGAAGGCCCCGGCCAGCAGCCGGACGCCGGGGGAGGCGAGCGCGGAGGCGCGTCGCACGCCGGGCTGGGGCAGTGCCCGGGCGGGCGCGGTGCGCCGCTGGGCGGCGAAGGCCAGGCCGCCGACGAGGGTCAGCGTGGCCTCGGCGATCAGCCCGGCCGAGGGGCTGACCGTGGTGGCGACGGCGGTGGCCAGGATCGGGCCGATCACGAAGGTGAACTCGTCCGTCACGGACTCGAAGGCGAACGCGGTGCCCACCTTGGCCGCGGACGAGGCGGACGCGCCGTCCGCGGTGAACTCGGCGATCCAGCGGGCCCGGACCATGGCGCCGATCTGCGGAACGCTCGCGCCGGCCGGGACGGCGGCCAGGAACAGGCTCCAGGCCGGTGCGTGGCCGAGCGCCAGCGCGATCAGCGCGCCGACCGAGGCGGCGTGCACCACGACGGTCGGGACGAGGACGGCGGTCTGGCCGTACCGGTCGGCGAGCCGGCCGGTCTGCGGGCCGATCAGGGCCTGGGCGACGGCGGCGACGGCCGCGACGGTGCTCGCGGTGCCGTACGAGCCGTGGGTGTCCTTGACGAGCAGCAGGATGCCCATGCTGAGCATCGCGTACGGCAGCCGCGCGAGGAATGCCGGTGCCAGGAACGTCCAGGCGCCGGGAGTGCGCAGCAGTGCGCCGTACCCGACCCGCACGGGGGCGGGGGCGTCGACGGCATCGGCGGTGCCGTCGGCGGGGGTGGCGTTGGCGGTGTCACGCGGGGTCGCGGTGTCCGCGGGGTCGTCGACCGTTCGGCGGGCCGTCACGGTCGGTCCTTCCTGCTGCCTGGTAGCGCGGCAGGGCATGGGGTGGCCCCGACGGCGCCGAGAGTCGTCCTCTCGCGCGTCGACCGGGGTAGATACCGGGCCGGCCCGGCGTGGTGGCCGAGGTCCGGACCGCGGCCGCCGAACGGTCGCGCCAACTCTGCTTCAGGCAGATGCTGGGTGTGATCTGACCATCATACATATACGCGCGTAGATGTCGCGCGCATCCCCAGACTACAAGGCACGTCCAAAACTGTCCTGCCCATCGAAGGTGAACAGCGGGTGAGGCCTTCCGGTCTTCCGGTCACCACCCGCCGCCCACCCGCCGGGCTCACCGCCCGTGCAGCCACCCCGCGAGCTTGCCGCCCTTGTCCACGGCCCGCAGCCGCCGCTCGGCCGCCTCGCCGACCTCGTCGGTGGTGACCACCAGCAGCTCGTCCCCGCCGCGCAGCACCGTCGCCTTGTCCGGCACGAAGGAGCTGCCCTCCCGCACCACCAGGGTGACGGCGGCCCCCTTGGGCAGCCGCAGCTCGCTGACCTCCACGCCGGACATCCGGGAGCCGGGGGAGAGCGCGACCGACAGCAGGTGCCCGTGCAGCT
Source organism: Kitasatospora sp. NPDC058492 (assembly GCF_042720685.1). Taxonomy (NCBI): domain Bacteria; kingdom Bacillati; phylum Actinomycetota; class Actinomycetes; order Kitasatosporales; family Streptomycetaceae; genus Kitasatospora; species Kitasatospora sp. NPDC058492. Next base: position 27,975 of record NZ_JBHXMU010000011.1, on the reverse strand, counting down.
TCTCCAGCGGGGCTGACTCGATGTCCAGGTCCTGGCCCATCGAGCCCTCGCCGATCCGCAGCTGCTTGGCCACCCAGGGCAGGGTCGGGCCCTGGAGCAGGGTGAAGACGACGACCAGGATGAAGACGATGTTGAAGACGTCCTGGGCCTTCGGCGCGCCCGACACCAGCGGGATGGTCGCCAGCACGATGGGCACCGCCCCGCGCAGTCCGGCCCAGCTGAGCAGCGCCTGCTCCCGGCCCGGCACCTTGAACGGGGTCAGCGTCACCACCACGGACAGCGGCCGGGCCAGGAAGACCAGCACGCCGCCGATCACCAGCGCGGGGACCACCGCGGAGCCCATGGTCTCGGGCGTGCAGAGCAGGCCGAGCAGCACGAACATGCCGATCTGCCCGATCCAGGCCAGGCCGTCGGCGAAGCCCCGGACGGCCGGGCCGTGCGGCAGCTTGGCGTTGCCGAGGATCACCGCGCAGATGTAGACGGCGAGGAAGCCGGAGCCGTGCAGCAGCGCGCCGCCCGCGTAGGCGAGCACGGTCAGCGCCATCACGGCGATCGGGTACAGGCCGGAGGAGGGCAGCGCGACGTGCTTGATCCCGTACGCGCCGAGCTTGCCGGTCGCGAAGCCGACCGCCGCGCCGATCGCCAGCTCGGCGATGATCGTGCCGACCAGGACGTACCAGGAGTCCAGCTCGCCGGTGGTGGCGAAGGCGACGACCAGGATGACCACGGGCGCGTCGTTGAAGCCGGACTCGGCCTCCAGCAGGCCGGTGAGCCGGTGCGGCAGCGGGACCATGCGCAGGACGGAGAAGACGGCGGCGGCGTCGGTGGAGGAGACGATCGCGCCGAGCAGCATCGAGGTCCGCCAGTCCAGGCCGACCAGCCAGTGCGCGCCGGCCGCGGTGACGAACACGCTGACCCCGACGCCGACGGTGGCGAGCACGGTGGCGGCCGGCATCACGGGTCTGACCTCGCGCCAGCTGGTCTTGAGGCCGCCCTCGGCGAGGATCACCACGAGCGCCGCGTAGCCGAGCACCTGGGTCAGCTCGGCGTTGTTGAAGGAGACGCCGATGCCGTTCTGGCCCAGGGCGACGCCGATCCCGAGGTAGATCAGCAGGCTCGGTAGCCCTGAGCGGGTGGATATCCGCACGGCGACCACCGCGACCAGCAGGATCACGGAGAACTCGAGGAGGAGCTGGTTCAGGTGGTCGATGTTCACGCAGTGGCACCTCGTGCAGGCAGGGGCGGGCGGGGTGTCTGGTGGTGCTGGAGGGTGCGACCCGTTAAGAAGGCGTCAATGCTCCTGTTGCGGATCGTTACTCAGTCTAACATTTTGCCATATCTTTAGTTTCTTTTCCTCCCCGGGCCCCCGACCACCGCCTCCAGGCCTCCTCGTTGACCTCCTCCGATCCCACGGTGAGCGTCCCCCGTGCACGCCGCTCGGCCGACTCGGCCTAATGTGGTGCCCTGTCACGGCCCCCGGCCCTGGACACGCCCGCCCGCCCCGAAGTCAGGACCGCAAGGACCCAGATGCCCCGCTCGAAGAAGTTCCGGCGCGCCCGTCTGATCGTGATCGTGCTGGTCGTGCTGCTGGTGGCCGGCGTCGGCTACGGCGGCTACCGCGGGGTCACCGCGGTCCGCGCGTCCTTCCCGGAGGTCGACGGCACCGTCAAGGTGGCGGGCATGAGCGCGCCGGTCGACGTCAAGCGGGACGCCAACGGCATCCCGCAGCTCTACGCCGACACCAACGAGGACCTCTTCCGCGCCCAGGGCTACGTCCAGGCGCAGGACCGCTTCTGGGAGATGGACGTCCGGCGGCACATCACCGCCGGTCGGCTGTCCGAGATGTTCGGCGACGGCCAGGTCGACACCGACGCCTTCATCCGCACCATGGGCTGGCGGCAGGTGGCGCAGAAGGAGTTCGACACCAAGCTGTCGGCCGACACCAAGAAGAACCTCCAGGCCTACGCGGACGGCGTGAACGCCTGGCTCGGCGAGCACCCCGGCGGCGAGAAGGCCTCGCTGGAATACGCCCTGCTCGGCGCCGTCAACGGCGACTACCAGCCCGAGCAGTGGAGCCCGGTCGACTCGGTGGCCTGGCTCAAGGCGATGGCCTGGAACCTCTCCGGGAACCTCCAGGAGGAGATCGACCGCTCGCTGCTGGCCCAGGACTTCGGTCCGGACAAGATCGCCGAGCTGTACCCCGACTACCCGTACACCCGCAACGGCACGATCGTGAAGACCGGCACGGTGGCCGGCGACAACTACCGCCCCGCCGACGGCTCGCCCCCGTCCGGCGGCGGCACCGCCACCACCCAGGGCGCGGCCACCACCAAGGCGCTGCTCCAGGGCCTCACCGACCGGATCGACGGCATGCCGCAGCTGCTCGGCAGCCCCGGCCAGGGCATCGGCTCCAACTCCTGGGTCGTCGCCGGCACCCACACCACCACCGGCAAGCCGCTGCTGGCCAACGACCCGCACCTCGGCCCCGGCCTGCCCTCGGTCTGGTACCAGATGGGCCTGCACTGCCGCGCCAGCTCGCCGGCCTGCCAGTACGACGTCTCCGGCTTCAGCTTCGCCGGCATGCCCGGCGTGATAATCGGCCACAACAAGGACGTCGCCTGGGGCTTCACCAACCTCGGCGCCGACGTGACCGACCTCTACCTGGAGAAGGTCACCGGCCCGGACACCTACCAGGTCGACGGCAAGGACGTGAAGTTCGACCTCCGCAAGGAGACCATCAAGGTCGCCGGCGGCGAGGACCGCACGATCACCGTCCGCACCACCCAGACCGGCGCCCCGCTCATCTCCGACCAGAGCACCGAGCAGCAGAACGTCGGCAAGTACGCCCCCAACGGCAGCGCCGCCCCCGACCGCGGCACCGGCGGCTACGGCGTCGCCCTGCAGTGGACGGCGCTGAACCCCGGCAAGACCATGGACGCGGTGTTCGAGCTGGACCGGGCCCGCAACTGGGACGAGTTCCGGGCCGCCGCCAAGGACTTCGCCGTCCCCGCGCAGAACCTGGTCTACGCCGACGCCAAGCACATCGGCTACCAGGCCCCCGGCGACATCCCGGTCCGCGGCAAGGGCGACGGCAGCTACCCGGCCCCGGGCTGGGACTCCACGTACCAGTGGAAGGGCTCGATCCCCTTCACCGCCCTGCCGTACAGCCTGGACCCGTCCGCGGGCTACATCGTCACCGCCAACCAGGCCGTGGTGGACCCGAGCTACAAGTACTCGCTCACCAAGGACTGGGAGTACGGCACCCGGGCCAAGGAGATCACCGACCAGATCGAGGGCCTGCTCAAGAACAACGGCAAGATCTCGCCGGACGACATGCAGACCATGCAGCTGGACAACACCAGCATCATGGCCAAGACGCTCGTCCCGCTGCTGCTCAAGCAGCAGATCGACGACCCGTACGTGCGCGAGGCCCAGGACCTGCTGAAGGACTGGAACTACCACCAGGACGCCGACTCGGCCGCCGCCGCCTACTACAACGGCGTCTGGCGCCAGCTGCTCAGCCTCGCCTTCGGCCAGAAGTTCCCGGCCGACCTGCGGGCCAAGGGCAACTGCCTGCTGGTCCGCCAGCAGGACGACCCGACCAGGCCGGACAGCTCCAGCAAGATCGTCACCGAGTGCGGCACCCGCGACCCGGGCAAGGCCCAGCCGGACGGCGGCGACCGCTGGACCGAGGTGGTCCGGCAGCAGCTGGACAAGCCGGACAGCTCCTGGTGGACGTACATCGACTCCCAGCACAAGGAGCAGAAGGGCCTGGACAACCTGCTCAAGGAGGCGATGAAGGACGCCCGGCAGGACCTCACCTCGCTGCTCAGCAAGGACATCTCCACCTGGAGCTGGGGCCGCCTGCACAAGCTGACCCTGCGCGAGCAGACCCTCGGCACCGACGACTCCTCGATCGCCTCCGGCGTGGTCCACCGGCTGCTCAACCGCGGCCCGTACCGGCTCTCCGGCGGCTCCGCGGCCGTCGACGCGGCCGGCTGGAACGCGGCGGCCGGCTACCAGGTGGACTGGATCCCGTCGATGCGGATGGTGATCGACCTGAGCGACCTCGACTCCTCGCGCTGGATCAACGTCGGCGGCGCCTCCGGCCACGCCTTCCACGACAACTACAACGACCAGACCGACCTCTGGCTCAAGGGCAAGCTGCTGACCTGGGCCTACACGCCGGACGCGGTCGAGAAGGCCACCAAGCACAAGCTGGTGCTCACCAACGGCTGACCCCGCACGACCCGCACGACCCCGGCGGGGCCCCGCCCCCCCCCGGGCGGGGGGGTGCCGCGCTGGCGTTCCAAAAAACCGGCCTAAACGCGGGTGGTTTCAAAACTTGGGGGGGGGGGGGGCGGGCCCGAGGCCCCGCATGCACTTCCCGGAAG
>NZ_JBHXMU010000011.1:0-23571 GCF_042720685.1 Kitasatospora sp. NPDC058492 | reverse complement strand
GCTGCCCCCCCCCCCCCCCCCCCCCCCCGGCCCCCCCCCCCCCCCCCGGGGGGGGCCCCGCCGCCGTCTCACCCCAGCCTGCGCAGCCCGGCGGGCGTGACCGCCAGGTCCACCGGGCGGTCGTGCGGCTCGGCCGGCACCTCGTCCAGCAGCTCGTGCTCGTACAGCAGCACCGCCAGCACCGGCCGCGCGCCCGCCCGCCCCAGCCGGGCCAGCACCCGGTCGTAACTGCCGCCGCCGCGGCCCAGCCGCAGCCCCCGCCGGTCCACCGCCAGGCCCGGTAGCAGCACCACCGAGGCCTCCGTGACCGCCTCCGGGCCGAGCCGCGGGCCGACCGGCTCCAGCAGCCCGCGCCCGGCCGGGGCCAGCTCCTGCGGGCCCTGGTAGGCGGCCCAGTCCAGGTCGTTGTCGGGCAGCAGCACCGGCAGCAGGACCCGCACCCCGCGCGCCCGCAGCGCGTCCAGCAGCGGCCTGGTCCCGGGCTCGGCGCCCACCGACACGTACGCGGCCACGGTGGTGCCCGGCGCCGCCAGCTCCCCGGCGTGCCCGGCCAGCGCGTGCGCGGCCTCCGCGCGCCCGTCGGCGGAGAGTGCGCGGCGCCGGGTCAACAGCCGTGTCCTCAGATCGCTCTTCTCGTTGTGCATCGGATCCTCCGCAACTCTGTGCCGTCGAGCTGTGCCGCCGACCGGTCTCGCCGACTGGTCTCGCCGACCGGCGCCATCGACGCGCAGAGCCTGACATGCGAAAGGCCGCCGCGATTGTCCACCCCGCTGCTGGTCCAGGCCCTGGCCGTGCTCAGCGCCCCCGCGCTGGCCGGCGCCACCGTGCTCGGGCTGCGGCTGCGCCGGGGCGGCGCCGAAGCCGCCGCCCGGCAGGAGCAGCTGCGCGAGCGGATCGCCGAACTGGAGACCCACTGCGCCGACCTGGAGCGCACCGCCTCCTGCGACCCGCTCACCGGCGTGTGGAACTACCGCCACCTGCAGCTCACCCTGGACCGCGAGATCGAGCGCTCCCGCCGCGCCGAGCGGACCGACCAGCCCGAAGGACCACGCCCGCTGGCCGTGCTGCTGCTGGAGATCACCGGCTTCGACGCGGTCGTCGCCGAGCACGGCCGCGGCCGTGCCGGTGCGGTGCTGCGCGACCTCGCCCAGCGGCTGGCGATGGAGATCCGCCGCGCCGACACCCTCGGCCGCTACAGCGGCGAGGAGTTCCTGGTGGTGCTGCCGGACACCGGCGCCGAGGGCGCCGTGCAGGTCGCCGAGCGCCTGGTCTGGTCGGTCCGCCGGCACCTGCTGCTCGACTGGTCCTCCGGCCCGCGCGAGTCCCGCCCGGCGCACGGCAACGGCCTCACCGCCGCCGTCGGCGTCGCCGTGCTGCCCGAGGACGGCACCCACGCCGCCGTGCTGCTGCGCGCCGCCGACCGCGCGCTCGCCGAGGCCAGGGCGGCCGGCGGCGACTGCTGGCGGGTCCGCCCGGGCCCCGGCGACCGGTCGGCGGCGCGGCCGGCCGCCCCGCCCGCCGCCGGTGCGCAGCCCAACGCGACTGCCGAGCGTGACCGTTCAAAAAAGCCGGGTAGTCTGTCGCCCTGTGCCGGCGGGGACCCCCTCGCCCAGCCGGTCAATTCCCATACGCCTGCCGCCGTGGCCGGGCCCCGCGACGTGCTGTCCTAGCCGTCGACCGCGCTCGGCCGGGCGAAAACGTGCCTGAGTAAGGTAAACGCATGACGACGACCAACTCCCGAATCCCGGTAACCAAGGCCGTGGTACCCGCGGCCGGACTGGGCACCCGCTTCCTCCCGGCAACCAAGGCCACTCCGAAGGAGATGCTGCCCGTCGTCGACAAGCCGGCCATCCAGTACGTCGTCGAGGAGGCCTCCTCCGCGGGGCTGTCCGACATACTGATGGTCACCGGCCGTAACAAGCGGGCGCTGGAGGACCACTTCGACCGCGCGTACGAGCTGGAGGAGCTGCTCGCCCGCAAGGGCGACGAGGACCGCCTGCGCCGGGTCCGCGAATCCGTCGAGCTGGCCAACATGCACTACGTCCGCCAGGGCGACCCGAAGGGCCTCGGCCACGCCGTCTCGGTCGCCGAGCAGCACGTGGCCGGCCAGCCCTTCGCCGTCCTCCTCGGCGACGACCTGATCGACCCGCGCGACCCGCTGCTCGCCCGCATGATCGAGGTCCAGCAGGAGCTCGGCGGCTCGGTCGTCGCCCTCATGGAGGTCGACCCCTCCCAGATCCACCTCTACGGCTGCGCCGCCGTCAAGGCGAACGGCTTCGGCGAGGACGTCTTCCAGGTGACCGACCTGGTCGAGAAGCCCGAGACGAACGAGGCCCCCTCGAACTACGCCGTCATCGGCCGCTACGTCCTCGACCCGCTGGTCTTCGACGTGCTGCGGGAGACCCCGCCCGGCCGCGGCGGCGAGATCCAGCTCACCGACGCCCTGCGCGAGCTGACCACCCGCGACCCGGAGGCCGGCGGCCAGGTCCACGGCGTGCTCTTCAAGGGCCGCCGCTACGACACCGGCGACCGCGCGGACTACCTGCGCGCTATCGTCCGACTGGCCTCCGAGCGCGAGGACCTCGGCCCGGAGTTCCGCTCCTGGCTGCGCGAGTTCGTCGCCTCCGAGCTGCAGGACTGACACGACGACAGAGAGCGAGCCGCCGATGACCGGGTCCACCCACCACACCACCGGATCCGCCGCAGCCTGCTGCGACGGAACCACGGACCCGGCACCGGCGGCCCCCCGCCTCTGGACGGTGGACGAACACCTCAACGACGTCCTGGCCGCGGTCGGCCCGCTGCCCGCCATCGAGCTGCAACTGCTCGACGCCCAGGGCTGCCGGCTCGCCGAGGACGTCCTCGCCGACGGCGACCTGCCGCCCTTCGACAACAGCTCGATGGACGGCTACGCCGTGCGCACCGCCGACACCGTCGGCGCCACCGACCCGTACCCCTCGGTGCTCGCGGTCGTCGGCGACATCGCGGCCGGCGCGGGCGAACTGCCCCGGGTCGGGCCCGGCCAGGCCGCCCGGATCATGACCGGCGCCCCCGTCCCGCCCGGCGCCCAGGCCGTCGCCCCGGTCGAATGGACCGACGGCGGCACCGGCACCGGCGTGCCCGCCGACGCGATGACCGCGCCCGTCGAGGACGAGGAGGTCCGCGTCCTGCGCCCGGTCGCCGAGGGCGCCCACATCCGCCGCCGCGGCAGCGACGTCGCGGCCGGCACCAAGGTCCTGGGGGCCGGCACCCGGCTCGGCCCCACCCAGCTCGGCCTGCTCGCCGCGATCGGCCGCGCCACCGTCACGGTCCGCCCGCGCCCCCGGGTCGTGGTGCTGTCCACCGGCAGCGAGCTGGTCCAGCCCGGCGAGCCGGTCGGCCCCGGGCAGATCTCCGACTCCAACAGCTTCACCCTCACCGCGGCCGCCCAGGACGCCGGCGCCATCGCCTACCGGGTCGGCGCCGTCCCGGACCGGGCCGACCGGCTGCGCGCCGTCCTGGAGGACCAGCTCGGCCGGGCCGACCTGATCGTCACCAGCGGCGGGGTCAGCGTCGGCGCGTACGACGTGGTCAAGGAGGTCTTCGAGTCCTACGGCGGCGTCGACTTCCGCAGGCTGCGGATGCAGCCCGGCAAGCCGCAGGGCTTCGGCCGGATCGGCGGCCCGGCCGGCGTGCCGCTGCTCGCCCTGCCCGGCAACCCGGTCAGCGCCTACATCTCCTTCGAGCTGTTCGTCCGCCCGGTCATCCGCACCATGCTCGGCGCCGCCGACGTCCACCGCCCGGTGGTCCGCGCGCTCTGCCCGGCGGCGCTGCGCTCCCCGGCCGGCCGCCGGCAGTTCCTGCGCGGCCGCTACTCGGCGGCGGACGGCACCGTCGAGCCGGTGGGCGGCGCCGAGTCGCACCTGGTCGGCGCCCTGGCCCGGGCGAACTGCCTGATCACCGTCCCCGAGGCCGTCACCGCCCTGCCCGCCGGCAGCGAGGTCGACGTGGTCCTGCTCGGTTGCTAGGGCGTGTTTCATCATTCCCGCCGGGCGCGCGACGCCGGGCATCCCGCCTGACCGCACCGGCGAAACGTCCAAGTACGACCCAGTACGAGGACGTTTCGCCGGCACGCCCAGCCGGGCGCCCAACGCCGCGCGCTGATCCGACGCGAATGATGAAACACGCCCTGGGACATGTCCCGCGGACCAGGCCCCTCCCACGGGGTGGGGCGGGGGAGCTGTACGGTAGCGCGGTATTCCACCTGCGCGCCCCTGGAGCCACCCGTGACGACACCTCCCCCCGGCGACCGCCTCACCCACGTCGACGACCAGGGCGCGGCCCGGATGGTCGACGTCTCCGAGAAGGCCGCCACCGCGCGCACCGCCGTCGCGGCCGGCCGGGTCCGGGTCTCCCCGAAGGTGGTCGAGCTGCTGCGCGGCGAGGGCGTGCCCAAGGGCGACGCCCTCGCGGTGGCCCGGATCGCCGGGATCATGGGCGCCAAGAAGACCCCCGACCTGGTCCCGCTCTGCCACCCCATCGCCGTCTCCGGCGTCACGGTGGACCTCACGGTCGCGGACGACGCCGTCGAGATCACCGCCACCGTGAGGACCGCCGACCGCACCGGCGTCGAGATGGAGGCGCTGACCGCCGTCGCGGTGGCCGGCCTCACCGTCATCGACATGGTCAAGGCCGTGGACAAGGGCGCCGCCATCGAGTCCGTCCGGGTGCTCAGCAAGACCGGCGGCAAGAGCGGCGACTGGTTCGCGCCGGAGGCGGGCGAGTGAGCGGGCGGAACGGGTTCACCATCGAGGGGGCGGGCGCATGAGGGCGCTTGCGGTAACGGTCTCCAACCGGGCCTCGGCCGGCGTGTACGAGGACAGGGGCGGCCCGCTGCTGGTGGCCGGCCTGACCGCGATGGGCTTCACCGCCGACGGCCCCCGGGTCGTCCCGGACGGCGAGCCGGTGGAGGCCGTCCTGCGCGAGGCCGTCGCGGCCGGCTACGACGTCGTGCTCACCACCGGTGGCACCGGCATCTCGCCGATGGACCTCACCCCGGAGATGACCGCCCGGGTGATCGACCGGCAGGTCCCCGGCATCGCCGAGTCCATCCGCGCGTACGGCCGGGAGAAGGTCCCGACCTCGGCGCTCTCCCGCGGGCTGGCCGGGCTCGCCGGACGTACCCTGATCGTCAACCTGCCGGGCTCGACCGGCGGCGTCAAGGACGGCCTGGCCGTCCTCGAACCGCTGCTCGCCCACGCCGTCGACCAACTCGGCGGCGGGGACCACCCCCGGCCGGACGCACCAGCTTCCGGGAGAGCGCACTGAACGCCGGCTGGCCGGTAGAACTCCACGAGGGAGAGGTCGTGCTGCGCCCGATCCGGGCCCGCGACCAGCGCGAGTGGCAGGAGGTCAGCCTCCGCAACCGGGACTGGCTGCGCCGCTGGGAGGCGACCGTCCCGCCCGGTCCGGCCGGGCAGGCCGCCGGGCCGCGTCCGACGTTCCGGCAGATGGTGCGCTTCCTGCGCGGTGAGGGCTCGGCCGGGCGGATGCTGCCCTTCGTCGTGCTCTACAAGGGCCAGCTGGTGGGCCAGCTGACCGTCGGCGGCATCACCTGGGGCTCGATGTGCTCGGCGAACGTCGGGTACTGGATCGACGAGGCGGTGGCCGGCCGGGGCATCATGCCGACGGCCGTGGCGCTTTCCGTCAACCACTGTTTCCGCACCCTCGGCCTGCACCGGATCGAGGTCTGCATCCGCCCGGAGAACGGCCCGAGCCGCCGGGTGGTGGAAAAGCTCGGCTTCCGCTCGGAGGGAATCCGCCCGCGCTATCTCCACATCGACGGCGCCTGGCAGGACCACCTGGTGTACGCGCTGACCGCCGAGGAGGTGCCGGAGGGGATGCTGGAACGCTGGCGGTCGATCAGTTCAGGTCACGGGCCAAGTAATTGAATATATGTTCGAATCAAATATCGATATGGCATCGCCGCGACGGCGGACTGGCACAAATACCGGCAAAATAGTCGGAGAATCAGCTTGATCACACGACACGCCGAGCCAAATTGCTGCCAGGCCTTCCCGGCGCCCGTACGGTGTGGGTCGTGAGCAGTAGCGGCCTTATCTACGCCGTCATCGTAGGGGCCTGGGCCGCCTATCTGGTGCCGATGTGGCTCCGCAGGCAGGACGAACTCAACGAGGCGCGCCCGACGGAGCGCTTCAGCACCGCCATCCGCCTGCTGGCCGGGCGTTCGGGGCTGGAGCGGCGGGCGGCCCGGGCCCTGGGCGACGAACCGCGTGACGACGAGCACAGCAGCGACGGCCCTCCCGGACGGGACGGGGCCGCCTCAGGCGACCCCGCGGCGGACTCCGTGCCGCCCGTCGTGGAGCCCGAGTCCTCGGCCTCCGTCGAGCCTCCACCCGCGCCGGTGCCGGTGTCCGCGACCGCGACCGCGCCCTCGCCCGAGCGGGGTGCCCGGGGAGAGCGTCCGGGCTCCGCGCCGCACGGCGGGGCGCAGCGCCGGGCCCGGCTGCTGGCCCGCCGGCGCCGGATGGTCACCGCCCTCTTCCTGGCCTTCGCGCTCGGCGCCGTGGTCGCGGCGGTGGCCGGACTGGCCTTCCTCTGGGTCCCGGCCGTCCCGGCGACCCTCCTCACCCTGTACATCGGCCACCTGCGCAAGCTGGAGCGCCAGCGCTACGAGGTGAAGCTCGACCGTGCCCGGGCCGCCCAGGCGGCCGAGCGGCTGCGCAAGCGCGAGCAGCAGCGCGCCGCGGCCCGGAGCGTCCCCGCCGAGGCCGTCGACACCCAGGCCCACGCCCAGGTCCACACCCAGCCCCACGTCCGGGCCCACGCCCCGGCTCGTGCCCAGGCCCCGGCCGCCGAGGGGCGGGCCGGACGCCGCCCGCACCTGCGGCTGGCCGCCGACCCCGGCGAGGCCGCCGTCTCCGCGCCGTCCGCCTCCGCGGTGGCCGAGGCGACCGAGCACGAGGAGTGGGTCGACGGCATGCGCGAGCGCGGTGCGGCCGGCCCGGACTCCTGGGAGCCGGTGCCCGTCCCGCTGCCGACGTACGTCACGGCGCCGGTCGCCCCCAGGGTCTCCCGCGGCCTCGACCTGACGGCCCCCGGCACCTGGACCGCGGGCCGCCCCGCCGAGTCCGCCCGCAACACCCCGCTGTTCGACCAGTACGCCGAACCGTCGGCCCCCGACGCCCGCCCCCGCGCGGCCAACGAGTGACCTCCCCGGCCCCCGGACCAGCACCGCATCCCCGGGGGTGGTCACGGACCCCCTCCGGAAGGTGCTAGAGTTTCTTCTCGTTGGGGCTGTGGCGCAGTCCGGTAGCGCACCTCGTTCGCATCGAGGGGGTCAGGGGTTCGAATCCCCTCAGCTCCACCCAACAGAAGCCCCGCCCGGTCGTCAGACCGGGCGGGGCTTCTGCGTTGTCCGGGGTCGATCCCGCGCGGGGGTGCGGGAGTTGGCCGTGTGACGACCGTCACGGCGGGGTGGGCCGGTGAACTGACGGTCGGTCGCGGACGGGAGTGGGAGCAGGAGCGGAAACGGGAGTGGGAACGGCCGAGGGCCGGCCGGGGGAATCCGGCCGGCCCTCGGGGTGGGGCGGGGTGGGTCAGGGGCGCTGGGAGCCGGCGTAGGGGCCGGGCTGGGGGGCGCCGGACTGCGGCGGGACGGCGCCGTAGCGGGGCGGGCGGTAGCCGCGCGGGTGCCGGGTCAGGTTGTAGCCCAGGACGCCCGCCAGGGCGGCCAGGGCGCCGCCGCCGATGGTCCAGTACCAGCGGCTGTTCCAGCCGGAGAACCAGCCGGTGTACCAGTGTTCCTCGGCCGCCACCGGGGCGGCGGCCTTGGCGGTGCTGGCGCCGCCGCCGGCCGGCGGGACCAGCGGGGCCTTGAGCTCGCCGCCCTCCGGCTGGGCGTTGTCCGCGTTGCCCTTGGCGCTGACGTGCAGCTGGACGGAGGTGGCCAGGCCCAGGTCGGGCTGCGGGACGTCGCTGACCGAGAGCCGCACGTAGTAGGTGCCGGGCAGCGGGTCGCCGGACCACGGCTCGGCCCAGGAGCGGATCTCACGCAGGGTGCAGCTCAGCGTGAGCGTGCCGGTGTTCTGGTCGCCGGTGGCGTTCTGGGTGCCGGCGGTGCAGGACTGGCGGCGGCGGAGCCCGTCGAAGACCTCGGCGGACCAGGTCTGCGGGCCGTGCCGGTCGGTCGCGGGGGCCAGGTTGACGGTCAGGCCGATCGTCGGGGTCTGGCCCTCGGAGGCGCCGAACGCCCAGTACAGGTAGTCACCGGTGGAGGCGGCGACGTTGGCGTCCTGGCCGGGGGAGAGGTTGGTCGCGGTCAGGAAGGAGGTGCCGGCCTTGGTGGCCGGGGCCGGGGCGCCGCTCGCGCTCGCCGAGGGCGAGGGGGAGGCGGCGGAGGCGGCCGGGGCGGCCAGCGCGAGGGCGGGCAGCAGGGCGAGGGCGGCGAGGGCGCCGCGAAGGGTCGTGCGCGTGGTCGATCGTGTGGTCGGTCGCATGGTCAGTTCTCCCGCCAGACAGAGATCCGCCAGCGGGCGATCCAGCCGAACACCAGGCCGAACAGCAGTCCGGCGAGGGTGAGGGTGAGCAGCAGGATCCAGCCGCGGCCCAGGCCCATCGCCGCGCCCTCGGGGGCGGACGAGGCGGTGGCCAGGTCGACGGTCAGCTCCAGCGGCAGGCCGGGGTCGGCCTGGACGCCGGCCTGCGGGGCCAGCGAGTTGCTGACGACCAGGCAGACGGTGGTCTCCGGCTTGGCGCTCGACGAGGAGGTCGGGCCGGTGGTGATGTAGCCCTTGGAGTCGCTGGTGGACCAGCGCAGGCCGGTGGAGATCACGTCGGTGCGGCTGCTGCCGGCGTCGGTGCCGCGGACCAGCTCCTGGCCGGTCGCGCTGGTGGCCTGCAGCAGGACGCCGTAGTCCCGGGCCACCGCGCGGTCCAGGCCGACGCTGACCGAGGCGCGCAGCTCCTGGCCGGACTTGACCGGGACCTTGTAGACGCGGTGCTCGGAGAACTTCTCGCGGTCGCTGTACACGCCCGGGGCGAGCACCGGGGCGCTCTCGCACTTGTCGGCGCCGGAGGTCTTCACCGGGGTGACCGCGTAGGTGTCGTTGGAGCGGTCGACCAGCTGCTTCACCTTGTCGGTGAGCTGCTCCTGGGTGCGGACGTCGGTGTAGGTGCCGCCGGTCGCGTTGGCGATGCAGAGCAGCTGCTGGCGGGTCTTGTCGTCGTGGGCCAGGCCGAGGGTGTCGACGACCAGGTGGATGCCCTGGGAAGCGAGTTCACGGGCGACGTCGCAGGGGTCCGGCGGGGTGCAGGTGTCCTCGCCGTCGGTGATCAGCACCACCCGGCGGGTGGTCTCGCCCTTGCCGAGGTCCTGGGCCGCGCCGCGCAGGGCCAGGCCGATCGGGGTCCAGCCGGTGGGCCGCAGGGTGGCGATGGCGGTCTTGGCCTCGACCTTGTTGGTCTTGCCGACCGGGTACAGCTGCTTGGTGTCCTGGCAGCCCTGGGTCTTGTCGTTGCCGGGGTAGTTCGCGCCCAGGGTGCGGATGCCGAACTCGGTCTCCGCGGGCAGCGCGTCGATCACGTCGTTCAGCGACTGCTGGGCCACCGAGATCCGGCTCTTGCCCTGGATGTCCCGCTCGTTCATGGAGCCGCTGACGTCCAGGACGAGGTCGACCCTGGGGGCCTCCTTGGGCGCGGCGGCTCCGGCTGATGGTTCGTCGGCGTGGGCGGGCAGGCCGATGAGCAGCGAGGCGCCCGTTATCGCCAGGGCGCCCAGCAGGCTGCCGAGCCTGGTCTTTGGTCGTCGTCCGGTAGTCACCCGGTGATCCTAGGGATCATCAGTTCGCGATGGCCAAACGAGACCGGATCGTGCGCCACCCCGCCGCGGCGTGAACTCCGGCGCGTGGAAAGGCCGTCGGGGCTGCGAGGACTTACGTCCGCCCTACCCGGGCCGGATAGCCTTCCGTGCGGGTTTCGTGCGAGTCCGGGCGGGAGTGGGGGCGCGGTGGAGCTGACGGGGGTCGGCAAACGGTACGGGCGGCGCGGGCGGTGGGTCCTGTGCGGGGTCGATCTCGCGGTCGGGCCGGGGGAGTTGGTGCGGATCGCCGGGGCGAACGGGAGCGGCAAGTCGACGCTGCTCCGGCTGGCGGCCGGGATCGAGCGGCCGACCGCCGGGCGGGTGGCCCGCCCGGGCGGTGCCGCGTACGTGCCAGAACGCTTCCCGCCCGCGCTGCCGTTCGACGCCGCCTCGTACCTGCTGCGGGTGGGCCGGGTGCACGGGCTGTCGGCCGAGCGGGCGCGGCGGCGGGCCGGGGACTGGCTGGACCGCTTCGGCATCGCGGACCGGGCGGGCACGCCGCTGAGCCGGCTGTCGAAGGGCACCTGCCAGAAGGTCGCGGTCGCGCAGGCGCTGCTCGCGCAGGCCCCGGTCCTGCTGCTGGACGAGGCGTGGACCGGGCTCGACCCCGACGCCAGGGCGGTGCTGGACGAGGCGGCCGCCGAGCGGGCGGCGGACGGCGGGGCGGTGCTGTTCGTCGACCACGACCCGGCCCGGCTGGCCGGGCTGACCAGCGCCGCCTACCGGGTCGGCGCGGACGGCGCGCTGCGGCCCGCCGAGGAGGCGGGGCCCGCGCCGGACGGCGGCGGCCCGACGATGGAGGTCGAGGTGGACGTCCCGGACGGCACCCCGCTGCCGCCCCGGCTGCCCGGGGCGCCGCGGCTCACCCCGCTGGCCGGCACGGTCGTGCGGCTGACCGTGCCGGCCGCGCACACGGACGCGCTGCTGCGCCGGCTGCTGCTCGGCCGCCCGGTCGTCCGGGTGCTGGCGGTACGGCAGCGGGAGGGGCAGCGGTGAGGCAGCTCGGAGCGCTGACCCGGTACCACCTGGAACTGCTGGTGCGCTCGCACGCCTGGCTGCCGCCGTTCCTGGCGTACGCGCTGCTGCTGGTGGTGGGCGTGTCGGCGGGCAACCCGCTGCTGGGTGACCTCGGCTACGGCGCGGCCGTGCTGCTGCCGGTGAGCGCCTGGTACGTGCGCAGCGTGCTCGGGGCGGAGCCGCCGGCCTCGCGGGCCTGCCTGGTCGCGGCGGCGGGGCCGCTGCGGGTGCACCTGGGCGCGCTGCTGGCGGCGCTGACGGCCGGGCTGGCGCTGGCGGCGGCCGAGGTGGCGGTGCTGTGGTGGCTGAGCGGGACGGTGGCCAACCCGGGGGTGGAGCGGCAGCCGCCGGCCGGACCGGCGCTGGCGGCCGGGGCGTCGGCCGCGGTGGTGTGCGTGCTGCTGGGGGTGGCGGCCGGGGCGCTGGCGAACCGGCCGGTGCTGGCGCGGCCGCAGTACGGCATCGCGGTGGCGCTGGTGCTGGCCGCGCTGGAGCTGGTGGCGCCGCTCTCGCCGGCCAACGCGGCGGTCCGCGGTCTGGTTTCCGCGGCCCGCACCGGCCGGGTCGCCGTGCCGTGGGCGGAACTGCCGCTCGCCGCCGTCCTGCTGGCCGCGGCGGCGGCCGGGGCGGCGGCGCTGGCCGGACGGCGGCCCGAGTGAGCGGAGGATTCACGCCAAGAGCGGACACACCGCAGCAAAAAGCCGATAAATATGGATAGTGCTCGTTAGGGTGACGAACCTGGGTGAACCGGCTTCGTGTCGCCGGTCCATCCCGATTGGCATCCCCCCGGAACAGCGCTCCGGCTCCCCGCGACCCCCAGGACGGTCCGTGGCGACACCCCCCGCCGTGACGAGAACCGCAGCCGTGCCGACCAGGCGTACCACCGAGCTGCTGCTGGTCCTGGCCGCCGTGCTGATCGCCGTGTTCGGCTACGTCGAGGTCGGCGTCAACCTGGACGGCAGGGTGCCGGCCGGCGCGGTCGAGTACGGCGCCGCGCTCGGCGTGCTCGCCCTGCTGGCGCACGCCGTGGTCCGCCGGCGGGCCCGGTACGCGGACCCGCTGCTGCTGCCGATCGCGGTGCTGCTCAACGGGATCGGCCTGGTGGTGATCTACCGGCTCGACCGCGCCACCTCGGGCGCCGGCGCGGCCTCCACCCAGCTGCTCTGGTCGAGCCTGGGGGTGGCGCTGTTCATCGCGGTCGTGCTGCTGGTGCGCGACCACCGGCGGCTGCAGCGGTACGCCTACCTCGGGGCGCTGGTGGCGCTGGTCCTGCTGGTGCTGCCGATCTTCTTCCCGCCGGTGTACGGCTCGCGGATCTGGATCGTCATCGGGCCGCTGTCCTTCCAGCCGGGGGAGTTCGCCAAGATCCTGCTGGCCGTCTTCTTCGCCGCCTACCTGGCGGTGCACCGGGACGCGCTGGCGCTCACCGGCCGCCGGGTCTGGCGCTGGCAGCTGCCGCGCGGCCGGGTGCTCGGGCCGGTGCTGCTGATCTGGGCGGCGTTCGTCGGCGTCCTGGTGCTGGAGACGGACCTCGGCACCTCGCTGCTGTTCTTCGGCCTGTTCGTGGTGATGCTGTACGTGGCCACCGCGCGCACCGGGTGGATCGTGATCGGGCTGGCCCTGGCGGCGGTCGGGGCGGCCACGGTGGGCTGGCTCTCGCCGCACGTGCACAGCCGGGTGACGGACTGGCTGGACCCGCTGGGCTCGATCGCGGCGGGCAAGGGCGCCAACCAGATCGCCCAGTCGCTGTTCGCCTTCGCCTGGGGCGGGGAACTGGGCACCGGGCTCGGCAACGGGCACTCGGTGCTGATCGGCTTCGCCGCCAAGTCGGACTTCATCCTCGCCACCATCGGCGAGGAACTCGGCCTGACCGGGCTCGTCGCGGTGTTCCTGCTGTACGCGCTGCTGATCTCCCGGGGGTTCCGGACGGGCATCGCGCTGCGCGACCCGTTCGGGCGGCTGCTGGCGATCGGGCTGGCCGCGATCGTCGGCCTCCAGGTGTTCGTGGTGGCCGGCGGGGTGCTCGACCTCATCCCGCTGACCGGGATGACGCTGCCGTTCGTCGCGCAGGGCGGCTCCTCGGTGGTCACCAACTGGATCATCGTGGCGTTGCTGGTGCGGATGAGCGACATCGCGCGCCGGCCGGCCCCGGCCCCGGTCCTGCCCGTGTCCGCGTCCGGGTCGGAGGAGGACTGATGGCGCGCGCCCGCTCCCGTCCGCGTGCCCGGGGCAACGGGCCGCAGGGCCTGCCCGGCATCTCCGTCACCGGGCGCCGCGCGGGCGTCTTCTGCCTGCTGCTGGTCGCGGCGCTGTGCGTCCAGGCCACCCGGGTGCAGGTGTTCCAGGCCGAGGACCTCAACCACAACTCCGCCAACCAGCGGCTCACCATCGAGCGGTACTCGCAGCCGCGCGGCAACATCCGGGTCGGCGCGGACACCGTGACCGGCTCCGAGCCCACCGGCGGCCGGTACGACTACAAGCGCACCTACACCGACGGCCCGACGTACGCGGCCGTCACCGGCTTCGCCTCGCAGGCGTACGGCAACACCCAGCTGGAGGGGGTCGAGGACGACCTGCTGTCCGGGACGGACAGCAGACTGGCCGGCTGGGCGGTCTGGGACGCCGTCGCCCGCAGGCAGAACCCCGGCGGGGACGTCTACACCACCCTGAACCGGGCCGCCCAGGAGGCCGCGGTGCGCGGGCTCGGCAGCCAGAAGGGCGCGGTGGCCGCGATCGAGCCGGCCACCGGCCGGATCCTCGCCCTGGCCAGCACGCCGTCCTACGACCCGGGCAGCTTCGCCGGCTCCGCCGCGGCCGACCAGGCCGCCTGGAACCGGCTGCAGGCCGACACCGACCAGCCGATGCTCAACCGGGCGCTGCGCCAGACCTACCCGCCGGGCTCGACCTTCAAGGTGGTCACGGCGGCGGCCGCGCTCGCGGCCGGGGTGGTCACCGACCCCGAAGCGCCGACCGACGCGCCGTTCCCGTACGTGCTGCCCGGGACGACCACGCCGCTGGTCAACGACACCTCGGCGTGCGACCGGCCCGGCCAGTCGCTGGACACCGCGATGGTCCACAGCTGCAACAGCGTGCTGGGCTACCTCGGGGTGCGGACCGGGCTGGGCCCGATGGTGGCGATGGCCGAGAACTTCGGCTTCAACGACGCCAGGCTGGACATGCCGGTGCGCCCGGCCCGGTCCAACTTCGACACCACGATGAACCAGTCGCAGGTGGCGCTCTCCTCGATCGGGCAGTTCGACACCGCGGCGACCCCGCTGGTGATGGCGATGGTCGCGGCCGGGATCGCCAACGACGGGACGGTGATGCGCCCACAGCTCGTGGACAAGCTGACGAAGGGCGACGGCACCGCGGTGCAGCTGATGAAACCCGCCGTGTACCGGCGGGCGATGACCCCGGCGGTGGCCGGGCAGGTGCAGAAGCTGATGGCCGACGTGGTGGAGAACGGCACCGGCGGCAACGCCCGGATCGGCGGCGCGGTGGTCGGCGGGAAGACCGGCACCGCGCAGCACGGGGTGGACAACAGCGGGACGCCGTACGCCTGGTTCATCTCCTGGGCCAAGCCCGCCGGCTCGGACGCGGTGCCGCCGGTGGCGGTGGCCGTGGTGATCGCGGACAGTGACGCCACGGACGTCACCGGCGGCGGGCTGGCCGCGCCGATCGCCCGCTCGGTGATGCGGGCGGTGCTGGGCCGCTGAGCTGCTGCTTTAGCTGCTGGACGGCGAATCCGCCGTCTGCGAAGTGTCCGGTTTGTATAGGCTCATGCGCCAATTCGTACAATGCGCCGATCCGGACTGTTCGTTTGCGACACTGGTGCTTTCGCGGGGTACTGTCCCATCTTTGTTCGGTTGGTCCCCGATGACACCCCATGGCGCGTCGAGTGACCGGCCGCCAGGACACCCTCCCCCCGCCCAGAAGGACCGCAGTTGTGACCAGCAACTCTCTCGGTGCGCGTCTGCTGCGACGCAAGCCCGTCTCGTCCCTCATCGCCGAGAGCGAGGGCCAGGACGGCCTCCCGGCCGGTGCGCCCGAGGAGGGCGGACGCTCCGGCATCCACCTGCGCCGCACGATCGGCCTCTGGCAGCTGTCCTCGATCGGCATCGGCGCCACCATCGGCACCGGCATCTTCTTCGTGCTCAGTACCGCGGTGCCCTCGGCCGGACCGGCCGTCATCCTGTCCTTCGTGCTCGCCGCGGTCACCGCCGGACTCACCGCGCTCTGCTACGCCGAGATGGCCTCCGCGATCCCGGTCTCCGGATCCTCGTACTCCTACGCCTACGCCACCCTCGGCGAGGGCGTCGCGTTCGGCGTCGGCATCTGCCTGCTGATGGAGTACGGCGTCTCCGCCTCCGCGATCGCGGTGAGCTGGGCCGAGTACCTGAACAAGTTCTTCGACCTGGCCTTCGGCTTCACCATCCCGGAGCAGCTGTCCGGCGCGCCCAACGACACCCACTGGTTCAACCTGCCGGCGCTGCTGCTGGTCGCGATGGTCTGCGTGCTGCTCACCCGCGGCGTCAGCGAGTCGGTGAAGGTCAACGCGGCCATGGTCGGGATCAAGATCCTGATCCTGCTGCTGTTCGTCGGCATCGCGCTCACCGGCTTCCACTCCGGCAACCTGACCCCGTTCATGCCGCTCGGCATCGGCGGCGTGCAGGTCGCCGCGTCCAGCATCTTCTTCTCCTTCATCGGCCTGGACGCCGTGTCCACCGCCGGTGAGGAGGTCAAGAACCCGCGCCGCACCCTGCCGCTGGCGATCATCATCTCGCTGGTCGTGGTGACCCTGCTCTACATCCTGGTCGCCCTCGCCGGCATCGGCGCCCAGCCGTGGCAGAAGTTCGAGGGCCAGGAGGCCGGCCTCGCCCAGATCCTCCAGGACATCACCGGCCAGACCTGGCCCTCGATCGTCTTCGCGATCGGCGCGATCATCTCGATCTTCAGCATCACCCTCGTGGTGATCTACGGCCAGACCCGCATCCTGTACTCCATGGGCCGCGACGGCATGCTGCCCAAGCGCTTCGCCGAACTCTCCCCGCGCACCGGCACCCCGGTCTGGAACACCCTCGTGGTGGGCCTCGGCGTCGGCGCGCTGGCCGCCTTCGTCCCGCTGAAGGAGCTGGCCGACATCACCAGCCTCGGGACGCTCATCGCCTTCTCGGTCGTCTCGATCGGCGTGATCATCCTGCGCCGCACCCAGCCCGACCTGCCGCGCGGCTTCAAGGTCCCCGGCTACCCGGTCGTCCCGCTGCTCAGCGTCGCCTTCTGCGCCTACCTGATCACCGGCCTGCACGCCGACACCTTCCGGGCCGGCGCGATCGCCCTCGCCGTCGCCGTGGTCGTCTACTTCGGCTACAGCATCAAGCACTCCAAGCTGGAGCAGCAGGCACAGGCCGCCGCGGCGGACAGCTCCACCGGCCACCGCAACAGCTGAGCCGGACGAATCCGGACATGAGGGGCCGCCGACCACGACACTCGGCGGCCCCCCTCATGCCGCCTCCCGCCACGTGCCCCACGCCATGGCGACAGGGCCCGGCCACCACCCATAACCTTCCACCATGGTGAGCACCCGCACGCCCGGCTTCTCCCGCCCGCGCGGCCGCTTCACCGGCCGCAGCAGAACGCCGGCCCCGCCGACCCCCGCCGCAGCGCCGTCCGGACCAGGACGACCGCCCCTCGGCTTCTCCAGTCGGCCGTTCCCCCGCCAGCGTGGCGAGAGCACGTTCCCACCCACGCCCGATCGGCTGAATCCCGCCCGACTCGCCTCGATGCGCACCGTCCAACTGCTCGGCTGCCTGATCGCGGCCGGCTGGGCGGCCGCCTTCCCGCTCGTCTCCGACCTGCCCAACCAGCGGATGTGGGGTTTCATCGCGGCCCCCGCCTACGTCCTGGCCGGGCTGCTCTGCCTCACCCTGCCGCGCCGCTACGCGGCCCGCGCCGCCGCCGTGGTCGCCCTCGCCGGGGCCGTCCTCGCGCCGCTCGCCCTGCTCGCCGTGCAGGGCCGCCACCAGTCCGAGGTGATGGTGGTCGAACGCTCGGCCCACCTGCTGCTCACCACCGGCAGCCCGTACCTGTCGCACCCGGTGGTCGTCACCGACTACAACCCGTACCTGCCGGCCATGACCCTGTTCGGGATGCCGCGCCAACTGCTGGGCGACGGCTCCGACCTCGCCCAGGTCGCCGGGGACGCCCGGATCTGGTTCGCGCTGGCCTTCGTGGTCTGCCTGCTGGCCAGCTGGCGGCTGCTGCGGCCCACCCGCGAGCGCGCGCCGCTGCTGCCGCTCGCCGTGCTCACCGCCTCGCCGCTGATCTCGCTGGCCCTCGTCGTCGGCGGGGTGGACCTGCCGCTGATCGGCCTCTGCTGCCTCGCCATGGCACTCGCCGAGCGGGACCGCACCGTCGGCGCCGGCCTGGTGCTCGCCCTCGCCTGCACCCTCAAGTGGACGGCCTGGCCGGCGCTGCCGGTCGCCGCCCTGCTGCTGTGGCGCCTGTACGGCCGCCGGCCCGCCGCCCGGACCACCCTGATCGCGCTCGGCACCGGCCTGGCCGTGCTCCTGCCCTCCGTGCTGACCCGGGCGGACGCGCTGCGCGAGCAGGTGGTGCGCTTCCCGCTCGGGCTCACCGCCATCCGCACCCCGGCCGGCAGCCCGCTGCCCGGCAAGGTGCTGGCCGGCTTCGGGCCGACCGGGCACTCCGTCTCGCTGGCGCTGATGACCATGGGCGGGATCGGGGTGGCCATCTGGCTGCTCGCCCGGCCGCCGGTGTCCGCGATCGCGGCCGCCGACCTGCTGGCCGCCGGGCTGGCGATCGCGTTCATGCTCGCCCCGGCCGGGCGGTTCGGCTACCTCGCCCTGCCGGTGGTCCTGGTGATCTGGCCGCGGCTGGCGGCCCGGCGCTGGAGCAGCCGGCGCCCGATCCCGCCGCACCGGCTCCCGGGCAGACCGGAGCCCGCCCTGCCGCGGGGCTGAGCGGGCTCCGGTCGGACGGGTTGTTCTAGCGGCCCGCGGCCTTGAGCAGCGAGGCGACGGCCGGGCCGGCCGCGTCCACGCCGTGGCCGCCGCCCTGCACCTCGGCGGCGACCGCGATGTTGCCGCGGAAGGCGGTGAACCAGCTGTTGGTGGTGGACGCGCCGGCGACCTCGGCGGAGCCGGTCTTGGCACCCGCGTTGTCGGTGATCCCGGCCATCACGTCCTTGGCCGTGCCGCCGGTGGCGGTGGCGTTCATCATCGCGCGCAGCTTGCCCGCGACGTCCGGCGCGATCTGGCGGGCCGCCGCCTGCTGCGGCAGGCCGGGGACCAGGATCGGCTGCTTGAACGCGCCGCTCTGGACGGTCGCGGTGATCGAGGCGATGGCCAGCGGGTTCATCTGGACCTTGCCCTGGCCGATGTAGTTCATGGCCTGCTCGTCCTTGCTGCCCGGCGTCGGCGGCACCTTGCCGTCGGTGTTCGGCAGGCCGGTCTTCCACTCCAGGCCGATGCCGAACACGTCCTTGGCCGTGCTGGACAGCGTCTCGGGCTTGAGACTGGTCAGGCCCTGGTTGATGAAGGCCGTGTTGCAGGACATCATGAAGTCCTGCTGGAGCGTGTTGTTGGGGAAGGCGCCCGGGAAGTCGTTCGGGATCGCGACCGGGTTGCTGCTCTTCTCCGGGCAGGCCACCACGGTGTCCGGGTTGACCCCGGCCTCCAGCAGCGCCGTCGAGGTGACGATCTTCATCGTCGAGCCGGGCGCGAGCAGGCCGGTGAAGGCCCGGTTCTGACCGTTGGCCGGCGCGTTGGCGAAGGCCAGCACCTGGCCGGTGCTCGGCTCGATCGCGGCGACGGATCCGGACTTGCCGCCCAGGTCCGTCATCGCCTTCTCGGCCGCCGCCTGGATGGTGTTGTCGATGGTCACCTTGAACGGCTTGCCGGGCTTGGGCTCGACGATGGTGAACAGCTTGTCCGCGGCCCCCTTGCCGGCCGGGTCGCTGATCACCACCGCGCTGCCCGCGTCCTGGTCCTTGTTCGGGTCCGGCGGCAGCAGCTTGTGGGCGTTGTCCTGGAGGGTGGACAGCAGCGCCGGGGTGAGCGATGCGCCCTGCAGCGGCTTGCCGTTGCGGTCCACCACGGTGGACGGCGGGGCGAAGACCTGCTGGGTGGCGATCGTCTCGTTGCCGGACAGGTGCGGGTGGATCACCGTCGGCGCCCAGTGCACGGCCGGGGTGTTGTCGCTCATCTTCACGACGTTCAGGAAGCCGTTGTAGTCCCAGACCCGGTTGGTGCCGGCGAACTCGGCGCGCGCCTTGAAGCCCATCAGCACACCGGCGGGGCCGGCCGAGGCGGAGGCCGACGGCGAGTCGGTGGCACCCGGGGTCGCGCCCGCCGACGGCGTGGCCGAGGCTCCGGCGGAGGGCTTGGCCGGCGCGGGGGTGCCGGTGGCCGAGGCGAAGGCCTGCGGGGTGGCCGGGCCGGCCGGGGCCAGGGTCAGCGCGCTCGGCTTGACCTGGTCGCGGAACGCCGTCAGCGCGGTGGTGGCCGCGGCCGGGTCGTCCGTCAGCGCGGCCGCCTTGTCCAGCTCGCCGGCCGCCCAGGCCGCCAGGAAGTCCTTCGCACCGTTGGTCGCCTGCTCGGCCGAGGGCGGCTCGGCGACCACCGTGCGGGGCTTCTTCGCCGAGGACGATCCGGAGTCCGAGCCGCCCATCAGGCTGTACGCCCCGTAGCCACCGCCTGCGAGCACGGCGACGGAGACGCCGGTGATGATGCCGATCTTCGCGCCTCTGCGCATGGTGCTGTTCCCCCAAGGGTCTGCCGGACGGGCGCAACCGACCGGGGCCGGACACGCTGTTCCCCCCACCCTAGGCAGCGCCGATCGGTGCGCCGACGAAATGCCCGCGAGTTGTGACGGATCTGGTACGTGTCGTGCACCGCATACGGACGATTCAGGGAACAGCGGTGTCGATCAGATCCAGCTGTTGAACCACATCCGCTGGCGCCAGTCGTCCATCGGAATCGTCTGCCCGGTGAACAGCGGGAAGAAGAAGAGGAAGTTCCACACGATCAGCAGCACCAGCAGCCCGGCCGCCGCCGAACCGATGATCCGGCGGTCCCGGGAGGCGCCCGGCGGCCCGATCAGCGCACCGACCAGCATGGTCACCGCGAGCACCAGGAACGGGACGAACACCACCGCGTAGAAGAGGAAGATCGTCCGCTGCTGGTAGGCGAACCACGGCAGGTAGCCGGCGGCCAGGCCGCACAGCACCGCTCCGGCCCGCCAGTCCCGCCGCGCCACCCAGCGCCACAGGCAGTACACCAGCGCCACCACGGCCGCCCACCACAGCAGCGGGGTGCCGATGCCCAGCACCTCGCGGGCGCACTCGGCGGCCGTGCAGCCGCTCTGGCCCTGCTTGGGGGACTCGTAGAAGAACGAGACCGGCCGGCCCAGCACCAGCCAGGACCACGGGTTCGACTGGTAGGTGTGCGGGTCGCTCAGATGGGTGTGGAAGTCGTAGACCGTCGAGTGGTAGTGCCACAGGGCGCGCAGCCCCTCGGGTATCCACGGGTAGTCCGTCGAGCGGCCGACCGCCCAGTCCCGGCCCCAGCCGCCCTTGCCCGGCACGTTGCTGCTGGCGAACCAGCCCCACCAGGACGTGACGTAGACGACCAGCGACACCACCACGACCGACACGAAGGCCGGCACCACGTCCCGGGCGAGCGTCGCCAGGTACGGGCGCGGGGCCCCGGCCAGGCGGCGGGCGCCGACGTCCCACAGGACCGTCATCACGCCGAAGGCCGCCGCGACGTACAGGCCGCTCCACTTGGTGGCGCAGGTCAGGCCGACGCAGACGCCGGCCGCGATCCGGTACGGGCGCCAGCCCAGGTTCGCCCGCTGCGCCAGCACCGCGTCCGCCACCCCGCCGAGCCGGTCGGCCAGCCGGGCCCGGGTGCGGTCGCGGTCCAGCAGCAGGAAACCGAAGGCGGCGAGGATCCAGAACATCACCACCAGGTCCAGCAGCGCGGCGCGGCTGAGCACCAGGTGCAGGCCGTCCACCGAGAGCAGCAGGCCGGCCACGCAGCCCAGCAGGGTCGAGCGGAACAGCCGGCGGGCGATCCTGGCCACCATCAGCACCGACAGCGTGCCGAGCAGGGCCACCGCGAACCGCCAGCCGAAGGGGTTCATGCCGAACAGCATCTCGCCGGCGCCGATGATCCACTTGCCCACCGGCGGATGGACCACGTAGGACGCCGCCGAGCGGTACGGGACGGCCGCGCCGGGCGTCATGATCTGCTCGTTGGCGCCGTCCGGCCAGTTGATCTCGTAGCCGCCGTGCCAGAGCGCGTAGGCGTCCTTGGCGTAGTACGTCTCGTCGAAGATGATCGCGTGCGGCTGGCCGAGGTTGGTGAAGCGCAGGATCCCGGCGAACACCGCCACCGCGATCGGGCCCAGCCAGCCGGACCAGCGGCACAGCCACGACCACACGGCCGGCGGCACGGACACGCCCAGCCGCAGCAGCAGCGGCGACGGGGGCACCACCGCCGGGGTCACCCCGGGGCCGTCCGGCATCGGCGGGGCCAGGCGCTCGGCCAGCGGGGCCACCGGGCGGCCGGCGTAGCCGAACCCGGCCAGCCGCTCGCGCCAGCTCCGCGCGGCGCTGCCGGGTTGGTCGGGCTGGTCCGGGTCGTCGAACTGGTCGGGTCGGTCGGGCTGTGCGGGGCTCCCGGCCTGGTCGGCGGGCCGCGGAGCCGGGACGGCGGAGGACGGCAGGCCGGCCACGTCGCCGCCATCCTGCGCGGTGTGGTCTGTACCAGTGGGCGTGCGAGCCGCCGTGTCGCCGTTCATCCGCCACATCGTAGGGGCGCTTCTCGCACACGTGACCGCTCCCTCGGAAGCTGCCCGAATCGTCACCAAAAGCCCCCGGGCCGCGGTAGCTGCAAGGATGGGGCCCGTGACAGGAGTACTCGTTCTCGCAGGCACCCCCATCGGCGACGTCTCGGACGCCCCGCCCCGGCTGCTCACCGAACTGGCCACGGCGGACGTGATCGCGGCCGAGGACACCCGGCGGCTGCGCCGGCTCACCCAGGCGCTCGGGGTGACCCCGGCCGGGCGGGTGGTCTCCTACTTCGAGGGCAACGAGGTCGGCCGCACCCCCGAACTGGTCGAGGCACTGCTCGGCGGCGCCCGGGTGCTGCTGGTCACCGACGCGGGCATGCCGTCCGTCTCCGACCCCGGCTACCGGCTGGTCGCCGCCGCCGTCGAGGCCGACGTCAAGGTCACCGCGGTGCCCGGGCCGTCCGCCGTGCTCACCGCGCTCGCGCTGTCCGGCCTGCCCGTCGACCGCTTCACCTTCGAGGGCTTCCTGCCGCGCAAGACCGGCGACCGGGCCCGGCAGCTGGCCTCGATCGCGGCCGAGCCGCGCACCATGGTCTTCTTCGAGGCGCCGCACCGGATCGCCGAGGCGCTCGCCGCGATGGCCGAGGCGTTCGGCGCCGACCGGCCCGCCGCCGTCTGCCGCGAGCTCACCAAGACGTACGAGGAGGTGAAGCGCGGGCCCCTGGGCGACCTGGCGGCCTGGGCCGCCGAAGGCGTCAGGGGCGAGATCACCGTCGTCGTCGCGGGCGCCCCGCCGGCGGCGCCGCAGGAGCTCACCCCCGCCGAGCTGGCCCGGCTGGTGGCCGTCCGGGAGGAGGCCGGGGAGCGCCGCAAGGAGGCCATCGCGGCCGTCGCGGCGGAGCTCGCGCTGCCGAAGCGGGAGGTGTTCGACGCGGTGGTGGCGGCCAAGAACGAGGCGAAGAACGAGGCCGGGGGCGGGGCCGCGAAGGGGGCCGGGAACGGGGCCGGGAAGTAGCGCCGGAAGCGGGCCCGGCGGCGGCCGGGACGGGGCCCTGAAAGAGGGGTGAATTCCGGGGGTTGCGTGACTCCGGGGGAGTCGTACCTTTGAGGGAAGGCCCCGGTAAACGCCCACGGAGCTGAAGATTCGGTCGCGGTTTCCGGAACGATCCAGGCCTTTCGTATAGGAGTTCCCAACCCGCGTCCAACTCTTCACAAGCAGGGCATCGGCCGAGGCCGTCAGGGCATTTCCTGGAATGGAAAGACCCAGCCGGGCGAGCGCCCGGCGGGCGCTGGGAGACGGCTATGAGCGAGATGATCGGTAGCCCCCTCGGTGGCAACGCGCTGAGCGCCCCCGGCCTGGCCGGAAGGCCGCACACTCCCGTCGAGACCGTGCGGGAGGCCTACTCCTTCGCCTGCCTGCGATGCGGGTACGGCTGGGAGCAGGCGTACGACATCGAGCACCACGCCGGCAAGGACGGGCACGTCGTGTTCGAATACCACGCCAACGGTGTCCGGGTACCGTCCCCGCTGCTCAAGCCGACCTGCCCGGGGTGTGGCGGACACACCGTCCGGATCATGCGCGAGGGCCGGGTCGCCACCGCCGACCAGTCCTGGCACCACGCTCCCGGCTACCCGGCGCACGCCGAGCCGGCCGGGGCGCCCCCGGTGTCCGACCCCGTGAAGCCGCGCGGACGCTGGGCCCGGTTCTGGTCGCGGCTGCTGGGCTGACCGCCGACACCGGGAGCGCACGCGGGGGCGCACCGGGGGCCCCCCCCCCCGGGGCGCGCCGCGGGGGGGGCCCCCCCGCGCCGCGGGAGGGGGGGTACGGTGGGGGGGGGGGGGGGGGCCCCCCGAACAGGTGCGCCCAAGGCGGCCACGGC
>NZ_JBHXMU010000010.1:66619-164548 GCF_042720685.1 Kitasatospora sp. NPDC058492 | reverse complement strand
CCCGGAGAGCCGGACGGCCACTCCAGGGAAGCCACGGTCGGCAAGAACCCATCAGCCACATCCGGCCCTCCCGGGCCACCTAACACCTTACGGAGCACCGATGAGCGAACGAACCGGACCCGCCCCCGACCGGCGCGCGGGGTGCGACGGACGCTCCTGGTGCTCCTGGTGCTCCTGGTGCTCCTGCCGCGATGGGCTCGGCGGGGTGGCCGCATGAGCACCACCGGCTCCCCCACCGACGCCCCCGTCCGGCTGCTGGTCTGCGACGACCACGCGGTGGTCCGGGCCGGCCTGCTGGCACTGCTCGCCAGCGCGGGCGACATCGCAGTGGTCGGCGAGGCCAGCACCGGGGAGGAGGCGGTCGCGCTGGCCGCCAGGCTGGCGCCGCAGGTGGTGCTGATGGACCTCCAACTCGGCGACGGCATCGACGGGGTGGAGGCCACCCGCCGGATCACCGCCACCCCGGGCGGCCCGCACGTGCTCGTGCTCACCACCTACGACACCGACGCCGACATCACCCGGGCGATCGCCGCGGGCGCCACCGGCTACCTGCTGAAGGCCGAGCGGCCGGAGGAGTTGTTCGCCGCCGTGCACGCCGCCGCCCGGGGCCGCACGGTGCTCTCGCCGCCGGTCGCCTCCCGGGTGATGGCACAGATGCGGGCGCCCGCACCGCAGCTCACCGAGCGCGAGCAGGACATCCTCGCGCAGCTGGGGCAGGGGCTGGGCAACCGGGAGATCGCCCGGGCGCTGTTCATCAGCGAGGCCACCGTGAAGACCCATCTCGGCCGGATCTACGACAAGTTGGGGGTGGACACCCGGGCCGGCGCGGTGGCCGTGGCCAAGGAGCGCCGACTGCTGCGCTGACGGGCGCTCACGTACGCCGGGCCCGGCCCGTCGGCGAACTCACTCCGCATCAGCCCGCCGGGGCACCGCCGGACGCATCCGCTGCGCTCAGCGCTCGCGTGGTGTCACTGCGTGCTGCCATGATGCTCGGAATGTCGGATTCCAGCACGGCCCACGCCCGGCCCGCCGCCCGTACCGGCGCCCGCCGCGCGCCCGCCGAAGGGCCGCCGGGCGCCCTGTCGGGCCTCAATCCGCTGGTCCGGCGCCTGGCGGGACCTTCCGGACCGACCATCACGTTTGTGGATTTTTCGTGGATCCCGCTATTGACAAACCAACCACGCGGTTTGTTAACGTGATACCAACGACGTCCCCGGGGGTGGGGGCTCGCCGGGGCCTGTGCGGACCGCTCTCGCCGGAGGGTGCTGCCAGGGGGGAACGGCGGGGCTGCCGGGGAGTCGGGGGGAGCGGCAGCGCGAAGCCGCGCGACGAGGCGGTGCGGAGCGAGTCCGGGGGGACTCGCTCCGCGCCTCCCCTGCGTGCGCGGCCCTCAGCCGCGTCCAGCGCCTTCCATTTCTTCCGGCTTTTCCGGCTTTTCCGGCTCTTCCGCAGCCGGCTAGACCATCGCGCTCCAGTACGGGCAGCACACGTTCGGCAGCGGCGCCGGGCCGCGGCCGCCGGCGCCCTGCAGTGACGGCAGCCGCTCCGAGCGGGCCACCCCGGGCGAGCTCGCGGTCAGCCCGGCCTCACCCAACTCGCCGAATGCCAGAGCCAGTTGATAACCGTCCAGGGTGGCGGCGGCAACCCCGGGACGGCTCCGGCCGGCGTTCAGCGAAGTGATCGTCCAGCCGCGCTGCCGCCAGTGCCGCTCGACCGCGTCCACCAGTGCCGCCCGCCGGACCGCCGAGACGATGGTGAGGATGTCCCGCCCCCGGGTGACGTACCAGCGCAGGTCCGGGTCCCGCCCCGGCAGCGACAGCCGTGCGCCCGCTCTGGGCGCCGCCCCCTGCCAGACCGGCGCCGGCCGGACGGCGTCCAGGGTGTCCTGAAGCAGGGTCTCGCAGCGCTCGGCGGCTTCGAGCTGATCGACCGCCGGCGCTGGGCCGGGCCACCGGGCGGGTGGCACGACCGGCGCACCGCCTCGGCTTCCACCCGGGAATCCGACGTTCAGTTCGGCACCACCTGGCTGCACTGGTCCCCTCCGCGCTCCTCCCGGTGTTCAGGCCGGGCCGGGATTCCGTCCACTGCTTGGACGGTGGGCGTGGACGGACAGTTCCGCCTCTTACCGTTCCCACACCCTCTTCCGCACCCCTCCCGCACGCCCCTCCCGCGCCCCCCGCATCCCACCCGCAGCCGCCAGGGGTCGCGCCCCGCTCACCGGCCCGGCTCGGCGCCCTGGGTGAGTTCGCGCAGGCGCTGGACCTCGGTGGTGAGTTCGTCGATGCGCCGGTTCAGGGCCTGGATGCAGACCAGGGCGATGCCGTTGGCGTCGACGACGGGGATCACGCGGGTGTTCTCGTGGTGGAAGTCGAAGGAGGCGTGCCAGTCCTGGGCCATCGGCCCGATGTGCCGCACCTGTTCGGGCTCCCACAGGTAGCGCCAGGTGCTGATGGGCAGGGCGAGGACCGTCTCCAGTACCTGATGGCCGTTGACCGCCCCGGCCGGGGCGACGGCGGCGGCGTCGGCGGTCTCGGTGTGCTCCGGGGCGGTCCGGGCCGCCTTCCCGGAGCGTCGGAACAGGCCCATGCTCAGCGGCTCCAGTCGATCGGGACGCCCATCCCACCCGAACGCCCCACCCGCCCGCGTCCGACAATCAGGACATAGGGGATCCCGCCGCCACGCTTCCCCCCATCGAGTGAAGCCCCCGCCCGGACCCGCATTCGACCGCCGCACCACCTGTCCGAGCCGCCGCACCACCTGTCCGAACCGCCGGCCGATCCGTCGAGGGCCGATCGGTACGAAGCCCAGGGGGAGTTGGCAGGAGCAACCGGCGTTGAGCCTCGGATTTCAAGGCCGGGGTCGAATGTTAACGGCGGGTTTCCGACGGGAACTATGCTCACGGTCGGAAGCACGGGGGGTCCTTGAGGTAAACGACGGGCCTTCTGTGCGCCTATGGCGGGTCAAGTCGCTTTTCGGGAGCTCTCATTGGGTCACGGTGCGTACCGACTGGGCGACGATCGCCACTCGGAGTCGTCAGGCGAACGGCCAACCCCGAGAGATCCCCTGTCCCGCCTCACCAAGGGCATCGTGGTCATGGCGGCCCTCGGGTTCTTCGCCGCCTCGGTCGTGGCCACCGTCCGAAACCGCGACGGCTTCTCGTACCAACTGGCCGCCATCACGGTCCTTTTGGTCCTGCTCGGCTTTCAGCTCCTGCACGCCGGCCCGTGGCGCCACAGACGGCCGTGGTGGCCGTGGAGCCTTCTCGCCCACGGAGTGATCACCTACCTGCCGTTCCTGGTCTTCGACGGGGCGTGGGTCGGCATCCCCGGGTCGTTCGCCGGATCGATGCTCCTGACCGTCGCCGCACCCAGGTCCTGGATCCTCTTCACCCTGCTGGTGGCGGGCCAGTACCCGATCTACGCGGCGCTGGGCGACGACGTCGGGCAGTGCCTCAACGCGAGCGTCTCCACGGCCGCGGGCGGAATCGTCGTCTACGGCGTGGCCCGACTGGCCGACCTGACCGCGGAGTTGCGGGCGGCCCGCACCGAGCTGGCGGAGCGCGCCGTGGACCAGGAGAGGCTGCGCTTCTCCCGGGACCTGCACGACCTGCTCGGCTACAGCCTCTCCGTGGCAGCACTGAAGTGCCAGATCGCCGAGCGGACCGTCCTGGAGGACCCGCGGCGCGCCCGGGCGGAGATCTCCGAGGTGCTGGCGATGGTGAGACAGGCGATGTCCGACACCCGGTGGATCTCCAGTGGCGACCTCCAGATGTCGTTGGCGCGGGAAACCCGCTTCGCCGCCTCGGCGTTGCGGGCGGCCGGCATCAGCGTGGAGGTCGACCTGGCCCACGGCGCCCTGCCGCCCGAGCACGACGCCGTACTGGCGACGGTGACGCGGGAGGCCGTCACCAACATGCTGCGGCACAGCGTGGCCCGGCGCTGCGAGATCCGGGCCGTCAGGGGCGAACTCGGCGATGTCAGCCTGGTGGTCTCCAACGACGGCGTCCTGGCGGAGGGTGTCTCGGCGGAGCCCGGCGGCGGCCAGGGCATCGACAACCTCACGGAGCGGTTGCTCGCCGTCGGGGGACGACTGACCGCGGAGGAGGGCGAGACCGGCTGGTTCCACCTCTCGGCGGTCATCGCGGCCCCGCCGACCAGGACGACGTCCAGGGCCGGCTGACCGTGCGGTCGTGGCCGCCCGACACCCGACGCCCGACACCCGGCGGCGACGGCCACGACCGCACGGCGCCCGCTACTCCCGAAGCCCCATGGCCTCGACCGGCTCCCTGCGCAGCGCCAGCCGGGTGGTCAGCAGCACGGTGCCCAGACCCAGCAGAGCTGCCCCGCCCAGCACCGCGGCCGCCCAGGCCGCGGGTACGGACGGCCAGGCCGAGCCGGTGAGCGCGAGGCTGACGGGCACCAGGACGGCGGCGGTGACCGCGGCGCCGAGGGCGAGGGCCACGCCGACCGTGATGCCCCCCTCCCAGGCCATCATGCGCAGGATCTGACGACGGGTGGTGCCCACCAGCCGCAGCAGGGCGAACTCGCGCAACCGCTCGGTCGTGGCCATCACCAGGGTGTTGACTACGGCGATGGCGGTGAACAGGCTGATCATGCCGAGGAGCAGCCGGCCGACGGCCGTGGCCGACTCCTGCCGGTGCCTGCGGGCTTCGTCGTACGCGGCCCGGTCGCTCGTACGGGCCATGGGGTAGGCGGCGGTGAGGCTTTGGAGCTCCCGGCCGACCTGCTGGGGGTCGGCGTCGGGGGCGGAGCGGACCAGGACCGTCGGCGCGAGGGGGTCCGGTGTGTGCGCGGCGGCGAACTCGGTGGGGAGGAGGGCGTCGGCGAACCCCAGGTCGCGGTCGTAGACGGCGACCACCGTGGCGGTGCTCTCGCTGCCGTCCATCCAGCCGATCCGGAGCTTGGTGCCGACGCCGGCGCCGAGTCCGGAGGCCGAGCGCTGCCCCAGCGCGACGCCGTCCCCGCGCAGTTGGGCCAGCGAGCCCGCGGTGACCCCGGGATCGAGCAGTTCGGACAGCTCGGCGGAATCGACCACCTTGGCGCTGACTCCCCGCGAGCCGGCGGTGCCGGGCGACGCGTTGGACACCATGGTCGTGGCGGGTACGACCCCGCTGACCGCTGTGACGCCGGGCAGTTGGCGGGCCGCGGCGACGAAGTCCGGGGGGAGCCCGACACCGTCGGCCTGGACCACGTGGTCGGCCCGCAGCCTTCGACCGTCCTCGGCCGCGGCGGCCTGGGCCTTGACGCCGGGGACGAACAGCACCGTGCTGGTGAAGGCCACCGCCAGCACCAGCGGGGTGACGGCGGCGGCGAAGCGGCGGGGCTGGGCACGCAGGGCCGCGGACGCGAGGAACCCCGCCACGGGGAAGAGCCTGCCCACTGGTCCACCGATCACCACACTGGCGACCCGCCCGACCACCGGTCCGAGCAGCGCCACCCCCAGGAGGAGCAGCAGGACCATGCTCTCGGCCGTGCCGGCCCCGCTCCGGCTGCCCGTGGAGGACGACAGCACCACGGCGCACACGGCGAGCGTCCCGGCCCCGAGCACCGTCCGCACCCAGCCGATCCGCGGCGCGGGCGCAGAGGACTCGCGCAGAGCCTGGGTCGGTTCGACCCGGGACGCCCGGCGCGCGGAGGCCCACACGGCGAGTTGCGCGGTGACGACGACCCCGCCGACGACGGTCAGCAGTGCGGTGGGCCCGACGTGGAGCGGGACGTCGGAGCGGACCACACCGCGGTCGACGAGTACGCCGCGGAGCAGCGAGGCGACGCCGACCCCGACCGGGCATCCGACCAGCGCGGCGCCGAGGGTCAGGACCAGCGTCTCCATCGCGATCATCCGCCGCACCTGTCCCGACGTGGCGCCCACCGCTCGCAGCAGGGCCATCTCCCGCAGGCGTTGCTGGACGGTGAGCGCGAGCGCTCCCGCCACCACGAACACCGAGATGAACAAGGACAGGATGCCGACGGTCCCGGCGAGCGAGGCCAGGCCGTCCCCGGGCCCGGGTGCGCCCGAGAACTCCCGCTCGCCCCGCTGGTCGCCGGTGCTCACCTCGGGCCCGGACCAGAGCTCCGCCCCGGTGGCCGGGAAGGCCGCGGCGAGGACCTGTTCGGCCTGCGCGGCCAGCGCCTGCGGGTCGGCCCCGTCCCGTGCCGTGATGCCGATCGCGTCCGCGCCCTTGGTGGTGCCCGCGAGCCGGGCCGCCTGGTCGGGGCTGAAGAAGAGGGCGCTCTGGCGGGCCAACTCCCTTGGGGGTGAGGCCAGTCCGGACACCGTGTAGGCGCGGGGGGCGGTGGTGGTGGCCAGCCGCACGGGGTCGCCGGGCCGGAGCCCGTCGCGTGCGGCCGTCGCCTCGTCGAGGACCACCTCGTCGGGGCCGGCCGGCGGGTGACCGGAGGTCAGGTGGAAGGGGGCGAGGACGGCGCTGGTCCAGGAGTGCCCGAGGGACGCCCCGCCCTGCGGGCCGGAGAGGACCTGCCCCGATCCGGTGATCACGGCGGCGGGGAAGGAGACCTCCGGGGCGACGGTCCCGGCGCCGGGCAGTGCGGCCAGCTTTCCGATCAGCGGATCGACGTCGGCCATCCGGGTCGAGCCGCCGATCACGACCGGGGCCGCCGCGTAGCGTTCGGTGGGGGTGCCCGCACGCAGGGCGGACTCCAGCAGGACGCCGCACGCGGCGGTCAGGACGAGGGCGAACGACAGTGCGGCGAAAGCACCCGCGAAGCCCGCCTTGCGGGCGCGCACCGTCTGCCAGGCCAGTAGGAGCATGCCGTTCAGCGCCTTCCCAGGTGGGTCATCCGGTCCGCGACCTGTTCGGGCGAGGGGTTGGCGAGCGCCTCGGCGAAGGAGCCGTCCGCCAGGAAGAACACCTGGTCCGCGTAGGAGGCGGCGACCGGGTCGTGCGTCACCATGATCACGGTCTGCCCCAGTCCGTCGACGACGTGCCGCAGCAGCCGCAGGACCTCCGTACCGGTGGTGCTGTCCAGGGCGCCCGTGGGCTCGTCCGCGAAGACGACCTCGGGTCGTGTGACCAGGGCCCGGGCGATCGCCACCCGCTGCTGCTGACCGCCCGACAGCTGGGTGGGCAGGTGCCGCACCCGGTCGGCGAGGCCGGTCCGGTCGAGGATCTCCCCCAGCCAGGCCCGGTCCGCCCGGCGCCGGGCCAGTCGCAACGGCAGCGTGACGTTCTGCTCGACCGTCAGGGAGGGCAGGAGGTTGAAGGACTGGAAGACGAAGCCGATCCGCTGCCGGCGCAGGACGGTCAGCTCGGTGTCGCCGAGCGCCCCCAGCTCCAGGCCGGCCAGCCGGACCTGCCCGGAGGTCGGGCGGTCGAGCCCGGCGGCGCAGTGCAGGAACGTGCTCTTCCCGGACCCCGAGGGCCCCATCACCGCGGTGAACCCGCCTCGGCGGAATTCCATCGACACCTCGCGCAGGGCGTGCACGGCCCCCGCTCCGCGCCCGTACACCTTGCTCACCCCGTCGAGCCGCACCGCCAGGTCCGGCTCCGAAGTGGAATGGGCCTGTTCCGGATCGCTGGAATCCGCAGTCCGAGAGAAAACGGGAATCCCCTCCTCGATGTGGCGCCCTGCCCTCATTTACCGCAAGCTTAGCCAAATCCACACCGCCCGCTTGGACGTCCGACGGCTTCCGGACAGCGGTCGAGCGGCGCCCCCGGAGGTTCCTTCCCAGGTCAACCGGCCGCCAAGCCTGCCGGCCGCCCGCCCGGGAGGGTCCGGAAGTGGACAACCCATGGACACATCCATGCGAATCGCATGGGGCATTTCATGGAGTACCTCGTAGCCAAAAGGCCACCCGGATGCCAGGATCGTACTTGTTCGAAATAACCAAACGCGAACCTCCGGAATTCGGCGAAGATAGCTCCTGTCCGGTTTTCCGGACTTCCGACGGTTCGGCCACTCATTGCTTTGGAGCACTTCGAAGAAGTCACGGGGGTAGTGATGTCCCAGCATTACGATGTGTACTGTATGGCTGATCCGACATTCTTCGACTCGCCCACCGAGTTGAAGGAGGAGGGCCTGGATTTCGCCCTGTCCGACCGGGCGGTGCCCGAGGGCTGGAGCCGGATCCGCAACGGTGACTGGGTGATATACCGCCCCGAGGGCGGCAGGCCGCTGCCCGGGCAGGGCTGGAAGATCCACACGTCCGGCCGAGCGGAGAACGCCGACAGGATTCTCGACGAGGTCTGGGACCACTGCTTCACCGAGCGCATCGCGTTCAAGCACCTGTCCGGCCGCCACATCCTGCACACCCGGAACATGAAGTACGCGCACCGGGGCTCCAGCGGCAAGCTCGTCACCATCTACCCTCGGGACGAGGCCCAGCTGAAGGCCGTGCTGGAGGCGCTCGACCTCCGCATCGGGGGCGAGACCGGGCCCTACATCCTGAGTGACCTGCGCTGGAACGCCGGCCCGCTGTACGTGCGCTACGGCGGCTTCACCGAGCGGCACATGGTCTCCGACCAGGGCCTGCTCGTCCAGGCCATCGAGGCGCCCGACGGAACGCTGGTGCCCGACCGGCGCGACCCGGCCTTCCACGTCCCGCCGTGGGTGACGCTTCCGGACTTCCTGGCTCCCCAACTGAGGGCCCGCCAGCAGGAGTCGGTCGAGGACCTGCCCTACCGGATCCAAAAGGTGCTGCACTTCTCGAACGGCGGCGGCCTCTACGTCGGCGAGGACGAACGGACCGGGCAGCAGATCGTGCTCAAGGAGGCCCGGGCCCACGCCGGTCTGACCAGCGACGGGGAGGACGCGGTCGCCCGGCTCCAACGCGAGCGGGACGTCCTCGAACGGCTCGCCGGACTGAGCGTCGTGCCCAGGGCCATCGACTACTTCGTGGTCGGCGACCACCATTTCCTGGTCGAGGAATTCCTGGACGGCCAGCCGCTCAACAAGTTCTTCGGCCAGCGCTACCCGTACAACAAGTCCAGGCCGGACGAGGCGGAAATCGCCGAGTACACGGACTGGGCCCTCGGGATCTGCCGCGCCATCGAGGAAGCGGTCGACGCGCTGCACGGGCGCGGAGTCGTCTTCGGTGACCTGCATCCGTTCAACGTCATGGTCCGGCCCGACGGCCGCGTCGCGCTGATCGACTACGAGGTCGCGGCCGGGGTGGAGGCCGAGTCCAAACCGGCGCTCGGCAACCCCGCCTACGCGGCGCCGCGCGACCGGACCGGGTTCGACATCGACCGGTACGCCTTGGGCTGCATCCGGCTCGCGATGTTCCTGCCCCTGACCGCCCTGCTCCGCCAGGACATCGGCAAGGCCAGGCACCTGGCGGAGGAGATCGCCGCCCGGTTCCCGGTGCCACCGGACTTCCTCGACGCCGCGGTGCGGGACATCCTCGGCCCGGCCCGTACCGACGCCACCGGCGCCGGCTCCGGGGGCGGCTCCCGCTCCCGCTCTGGCTCCGGTTCCGGTTCCAGCTCCGGGCCGGCCGCAGCGCCCTTGCCGACGCCGCGCCAGGCCGACTGGGCAGGCACCCGCGACTCGCTGGCGAGCGCCATCCTGGCAAGCGCCACCCCGGACCGTGACGACCGGCTCTTCCCCGGCGACATCGAGCAGTTCAAGACGGGCGGACTCAACCTCGCCCACGGCGCCGCCGGAGTGCTGTACGCGCTGGACGTGACCGGAGCCGGCCGTTTCCCGGAACACGAACAGTGGTTGCTGGACCGCGCCCTGCGGAGGGACCAGCGCGCCCGGTTGGGTTTCTACGACGGCCTGCACGGGGTGGCCCACGTCCTCGACCGTCTCGGTCATCGGACCGAGGCGTTGAAGGTGGTCGAGCTCTGCCTAGCCGAGGCCTGGGAAGGCCTGGGGGCCGACCTCCTGAGCGGTCTCTCCGGTCTCGCGCTCAACTTCGCGCACCTCGCCGACGCCACCGGGGAGTCCTCGCTGCGCGACGCCGCCTTCCGGGCCGCCGACCTGGTGTCGGGACAGCTCGGCGGAGCGGACGACGTGCCCGTGACCAGCGGCGGACGCCATCCGCATGCGGGGCTGATGCGCGGCTCCGCCGGACCCGCCCTGATGTTCATCCGACTGTACGAACAGACCCGCGACGAGGCCTTCCTGGACCTGGCCGCCACCGCACTGAGGCAGGACCTGCGCCGCTGCCTGGTCCGCGGGGACGGCGCCCTGCACGTCAACGAGGGGTGGCGCTCGATGCCCTACCTCGCGACCGGCAGCGCGGGCCTCGCGATGGTTCTGGAGCTCTACCTGGCGCACCGCGAGGACGAGCAGTTCCGCACCGCCACCGCCGGTGTCCGGATCTCCTCGCAGTCCGAGCACTACGTCCTGTCCGGCCTCTTCAACGGCAGGGCCGGCATCCTGCAGCACCTCGCCTCGACGTCACGGCACCCGCGGCCGGCGGACGACCCCGACGTGGCCGTGCAGATCAAGGCCCTCTCCTGGCACGCCCTCTCCTACCAGGGCCACCTCGCCTACCCCGGCGAGCAGCTGCTCCGGCTGTCGATGGACCTCGCCACCGGCTCCGCGGGGGTGCTGCTCGCCCTCGGCTCGGCCCTGGGCGAAGGCCCGGTCCACCTGCCGTTCCTCGGCCGCACCGGCTCCGCCTGAACCGGCCCGGACCGCCTGAACCGGTACAGAGGCCCGGACCGCCTGAACCGGTACAGAGGTCCGGGCCGCCTGAACCGGTACGGACCGCCGGCCGCAGCAGCCCTCCCGGCCGGGCGACGCCCTCCACCGGGCCGCGCGACCGCCGCCACCCCACAGACCCCCCTTCCGACCCCGGAAGGGTGCCCACAAGGGCAAGACCGCATCCACCTGAAAGGAACGACCATGGCACTGCTCGACCTGCAGACGATGGAACTCCCCGCCGAGGCGGAGGAGATGACCCCGATGGGCAGCGGCCAGAGCAACGACTGCTCGAACTCCAGCTGGCTGTTCTGCAACTGACGCCGACCGGTTCGGTTCGGTCGCAGCACCCGGCACAGCACTGACCACCGTACGACCACCCGCACGACAACCCGAAAGGAACGACCATGGCACTGCTCGACCTGCAGACGATGGAACTCCCCGCCGAGGCGGAGGAGATGACCCCGATGGGCAGCGGTCAGAGCAACGACTGCTCGAACTCCAGCTGGCTGTTCTGTAACTGACGCCGACTCACCCATTAGTCGGTGAGGCCACCCGGTCCTGGGCAAGCACCTGCCCAGGACCGGGTGGCCTGCGCCTCGCGTCCTCCGCACGGTCGACGCACGGCCGAAGATTCAGCAGTCCACCGCGACGACCTGGACGGGCAGAGCGATGACCGACTCCCTGGAAACGGGCGACCATGCCGGCCCCCGGCTCGGCCGTGCCGCTGACCGGCTGCTGCTGCGCACGGTGCGGCAGGCCGGCGGCTGGGCCGTCCTCCTGGTGCTCTCGGCGCTCGGGAGCGTGGTGGCCCAGGTGCTCCTCCCCGCCCTGGTCGGCGCCGCGGTGGACAGCGCGATGGCCGGCCGCACCGCGGACGGGCGGATCACCACCTGCTCCTTCGCGATCGCCCTGTTCATCGTCTGCGAGGTGCTGGCCGACCTCGCGGCGGGCCGGAGCTCCGCCACCGCCACGGCCTGGCTGCGCCGCGCCCAACTCGCCCATCTGCTGACCCTGGGCGGGCGGGCCACCGCCCGTTTCAGCCCCGGTGACCTCACCACCCGACTGATCGGCGGCGCCGCGGACGCGGGCGCCGCGGGGGAGGCCGCCGTGTGGGCGGCACTGTCCGCCATCCCGACGCTCACCAGCGTCGTCGCGCTCTGGCTTATCGACCCGCGGCTGGCCGCGACCTTCCTCCTCGGCATGCCCGCACTGTTCCTCTTCCTGCGGTCGTACGCCCAGGACATGTCGGCCCTGATCGCCCGCTACCAGCGGGTCCAAGGGGCCATCGCCGCGGGCTTCGT
Source organism: Kitasatospora sp. NPDC058492 (assembly GCF_042720685.1). Taxonomy (NCBI): domain Bacteria; kingdom Bacillati; phylum Actinomycetota; class Actinomycetes; order Kitasatosporales; family Streptomycetaceae; genus Kitasatospora; species Kitasatospora sp. NPDC058492. Next base: position 152,613 of record NZ_JBHXMU010000010.1, on the reverse strand, counting down.
CGAGGCCTTGGGCGGAATGCGGACCATCGCCGCGGCGGGGACCGCGGACCGGGAGGCGGAACGGGTCCTGCGCCCGCTCCCCGAACTGAGCAGCCTCGGACACGGGTTCTGGCGGGCACAGACCAAGGTGGCGGCACAAAGCGCGCTCCTGGTGCCGCTGTTGGAGGTCGCCGTGCTCTCGGTCGCCGGGTTCGGCCTGGCGGCGGGCCGCGTCACGCCCGGCGAGATGCTGGCCGCCGCCCGCTACGCCGCCCTGGGCGCGGGAGTCGGCATGACCGCGATGCTCCTCGGCAGGATCGCCCGGGCCAGGGCCGCCGCCGGACGGATCGAGGAGGTCCTGGCAGAGCCCGCCATGGCGTACGGGACCAGGGAGCTGCCGGCCGGCGCCGGGCGTCTGGAACTCCGCGACGTCACCGTGCGGGTCGCGCAGGAGACACTGTTCGAAGGCGTCAACCTGACGGTGTCCGGCGGGACTTCACTCGCCCTGGTGGGCCGCTCCGGCGCGGGCAAGTCCGTACTCGCCTCCGTCGCCGGACGGTTGACGGACCCACAGGGCGGCACGGTGCTGCTGGACGGGGTGCCGCTGCCGGATCTGTCGCACGACGGGCTCCGCGGCGCGATCGCGTACGCCTTCGAACGCCCGGCCCTGTTGGGCGGGACCGTCGGGGAGGCCATCACGCTCGGCGACGCGGCGGAGGCGGACCGGCCGCGAATCGCCCGGGCCGCCGCGGCCGCCTGCATCGACGCGTTCGTCCAGCGGCTGCCGGAGGGCTACCGCACCGACGTCCGGAGGGTGCCGATGTCCGGGGGCGAGATCCAACGGATCGGCCTGGCCCGGGCATTCGCACACCGGGGCAAGGTCCTGATCCTCGACGACGCGACCTCCAGCCTCGACACCGTCACCGAGTTCCGGATCAGTGCCGCCCTCACCACCGAGTCGGGCAGCCGTACCCGCCTGATCGTGGCCCACCGGGCCTCCACCGCTGCCCGCTGCGATCTGGTGGCGTGGCTGGACGACGGCGGCATCCGGCAGGTCGGCCCGCACAGCGAGCTCTGGGGCCTGCCCGAGTACCGGGCCGTGTTCCAACCCGAGCCGTCGCCCGGCGGGGGCGGCTCGGAACACACCCCGGAGCGTCCCCGACAGGCCGAGGTGACCGCATGAGCGGCGTGAGCGGCATAAACGGTGTGAGCGGCGTGAGCGGGCCGCCGGCCGGCCGACCCGTCCCGCTGCGGACCGCGCTGATCGCCCCGCTTCGCCGTCAGCCCCGCGTGGTCGGGCAACTGGCGCTGTGGTCGATGGTGGAGGCGGTGCCCGGGTTCGCCGCCGGCCGGCTGGTGGCGGCCTCGGTCGACTCCGGCTTCGGCGCCGGCCGGCCGATGGCCGGGATGGCCTACCTGGCACTGCTCGGGGCCGCGGTCTTCCTCGGCGCATGGGCGACCCGCCAGGTGTACCCGCGGTTGGCGGCCCTGGTGGAACCCCTCCGGGACGAGCTGGTGCGGCGGGTGGTGACCGGCGGGCTGCACGCGGTCGAAGCGCTTCCGGGGCGTCCCGACACCTCGGGCGTTGCCAGGCTGACGCACCAGGTGGAAATCGTCCGCGAGGCGTACGCCGGGATCACCATGGTCGTCCGCAGGTTCGTCTTCACGGTGGGCGGCGCACTGCTGGGCATGTGCTTCCTGGAGCCCGTGGTCCTGGCCGTGGTCCTGCCGCCGCTGGTCGCCGCAGCAGGCCTGCTGGCGCTGATGCTCCGCCGGACGACCGACGGCCAGCGCGAACTGCTCCTCGCGGACGAGCACCTCGCCGCGATGGCCGGCACCGTCATCGCCGGACTGCGCGACGTGACCGCCGCCGGCGCCGAACGGTGGACGGGCGACCGGCTGGAGGCGGCCGTCCAGCGACAGGCCGACGCAGCACAGCGGATCGCCCGGCTGACGGCGAACCGGACCATGGTGCTGGCCGTCGGCGGCTGGCTACCGCTGGTCCTCCTGCTGTCCAGCGCATCCTGGCTGACCGGGCAGGGGGTGACGGCCGGGGCCCTCCTCGGCTCGGTCACCTACATCATGCAGGGACTCCAACCCGCGCTGCAGACCCTCGTCCAGGGCCTGGGCGGGAGCGGTGTCCGACTGGCCGTCACCCTGCGCCGCATCCTGGAATCCACTCCGGCCGTGCAGGCCCCGGCCGCCGGGGCCGTGGAAGGCCCCCACCAACCGGCGGACGCGCACGGCGGAACCGGCCTCGGGCGCGGCGTGGAGCTGAACCAGGTCACCTTCGCCTACGGCCCCGGTGCCGAACCGGTGGTGCGCGACCTCGACCTCGTCATCGAAGCCGGGGACCACCTGGTCGTGGTCGGCCCCAGCGGGATCGGGAAGTCGACCTTCGCCGGCCTGATCGCCGGCCTCCTCCGGCCCACGAGCGGCGAGGTGCGGTTCGACGGACGCCCGCTGCCCGACCTCGCAGCCGCACTGGTCCACCGCCGCGTCCTGATCCCGCAGGAGGCCTACGTCTTCTCCGGGACCCTGGCCGAGAACCTGACCTACCTCAACCCCACCGCGAGCTCGGACGAGTGGGAGGAGGCCGTGGCCGCCATCGGTCTGGAACGGCTGGTCGAACGGCTCGGCGGCTACCGGACCGCCGTCTCGGCGGAGGCGCTTTCGGCCGGTGAGCGCCAGCAGATCGCCCTGGCCCGCGCCTACCTGTCGCCTGCCGAACTCGTCATCCTGGACGAGGCGACGTGCCATCTCGACCCGGTCTCGGAGGCTCGGGCAGAGGAGGCGTTCGTCCGGCGCCCGGGAACCCTGGTGATCATCGCCCACCGGATGAGTTCGGCTCTGCGGGCCCGTCGAGTCCTCGTGATGGACGGGACGGACGCCACCGTGGGAAGCCACGAGGAACTGCTGACGCGCTCAGGGCTCTACCGTGACCTGGCCGGCCACTGGCAGCGACCCGCCGGCGCCGGGGCCCTATGAGGGGCGAGGACCGGCGGACAGCCATCCCATCTCCTCGGCGATCCGAATGGCATCCACCCGGCTGCGTCCCCCCGCCTTGGTCACCGCGGCGGCCAGGTGGTTGCGGGCGGTTCCCGCCGAAATGAACAGCCGGGCGGCGATCTCCGAGACGGAGGCACCTTCCGCGGCCAGGCGCAGGGTGTCGAGCTCCCTGGGCGTCAGCGGGTTCTCACGCGCCCCCAGGGCGGCGAGGGCCAGCTCCGGGTCGATGGCGCGCTCGCCGGCCGCCACCTTCCTGATCGCCGCAGCCAGTTCCTGTGCCGGGGCGTCCTTGCCGAGGAACCCGAGCACGTGAACGGACATCGCACTGCGCAGATGCGCGGGTCTCGCCAGCCCGGTCAGGATGAGCGTCCCGCACGTCGGGAGCTTCTCGTGCAACTCGGCCGCGGCCCGGAGCCCGTCCAGACCGGGCATGTCGATGTCGAGCACCGCCACGTCCGGCCGGACCCGCAGAGCCGTCGGCACCACCAGGTCACCACGCTCGACGTCCGCGACGACCTCCAGGTCGTCCTCGTACGCGAGGAGTGCCATCAGCGCGCTGCGCACCATGGTCATGTCCTCGGCTAACAGAACCCTGATCATCTGCGTCCTCCCCTGCCAGGCAACCGCTACCCGCGCGGCTCCATGAGACAACAGGGCTGCGGGCAGCCCGTATCCGATTGATCCACCATGCGTTACCGCGCGCGACGGAAACAACAGTGCGAAACCGATCGAACTACGGCCGACCCTCCACGAACACGGATCCGGCACAACGGACCCGAAGTGGTCCAGACAACAGAAAGAGCCGCAGGTCAGATGACCTGCGGCTCTACTGCTGGAGCGGGCGACGAGAATCGAACTCGCGCTCTAAGCTTGGGAATCTCGGTCAACTACCATCCCGAAATGTGGCCTGACCTGCGCTTATGCACCCGAGCAATCCTCTGGCTGACACTCTCAGGCGCCCTGTGGTGACCGTGATTTACCGGTAGATGCCGTCCAGTGGGGCACGCTTGGGACACGGTGCTACCTGCAGTAGACGAGGTCGGCGCACTCGCCGCACTGAAACACGTTCCGCCCGTTGGCCGGCTGATGCGGCCCCTCAGCGCCACAGCCCGTGCAACGCTTCTCGTGGAGCCACGGAACACCATTCTTGTCAGGCCTGACGACGCCGTTTCCAGACATCAACTCCCCTTCCGATGGCTGCCCATCCTCGCATCAACGCCCCCCAAAAAGGCGGATGTTGACCCGCGACACGGCGGGCACGACGCAATCGCCCCCGGCGCACCTCGGTCTGAGCGGGTGGTCCCCTCCTCGATCGGGCAGCTTCGCCGCACCCGGGTTCTCCAGGGGCCGCCAAGGCTCACCCGGTGACGCTTGCGCTTGGCCTTGGCGGCCCCTGGGGGTTCCGGGTACGCCCTTGGGTGACCGGTCGAGGAGGGGGCCTCCCGCGACCCGCCCACGATCACCCTCTCGAAGCCGCACCCGTGCGCCTGCCCCCGGTCCCCTCCGAGGAGGGCCCGGCGGAGCCTCTTGCCCTGACCCGCACCGTCCGTCTGCCCGGCGGGCTCTCTCACATCGGCATCCCGGCCGCACGCTCGACGTGCGCGGCCGGCCGCCGCCGAAGCGGGGCGCAGACAGGAGCGACGGCGAGCGGCAGGGCCGCGCGCTGGCGCGCTGTGCGCGCCCTTGAACCAGTAGCGAAACTCGTAACAACCACCTTGTCACCACACCCCCTCACACCCACTCCCCTGCTACCTACCTCCCAACCCACACACCGCCCGCCTGGGTCTGCACGACGTTGGCGCCCACCCCTTGAAGCCTGTAGGTACCTCACCCGCTCCGACCGTGCTTCCTTGTCCGTGGTTGAACTGGCCCGGCTAGCTGGCTCTCCGCGTTCCTGCTGATCGGTACGTGGGCATGCTGGCCTTGGTCAGGGAGGCCATGCCAGAGGGGGACGAATGACGGAGCTGGTGGTCAAGCCTTGGAGGGTGCCGGGGAAGGAACGGCTCTACATCAACACGGCTGGCGCCCGCGGGGATTCAGTGGCCTGGCTCGACTGCAAGACCGGGGTCGTCACGGTCGACGTCGCGGAGTTCGAGGCTCTCGCACTGGCCAAGGTCGAGGAGTGGTGCAAGTCCTTCGGCAGCCATGTGCCACCGCGGACCGTCCGGCACCAAGGAAAGAAGAATCTTCCGGCGAAGGCAGCTCCCGTGCCTGTGCCGCAGCCTCGGGCAGAGGTTCCGTTCCTTCCCCCAATGCGAGATGAAGACGACCTTGCACGGAACCTGCCCGGCGCGGGGTTGGAGAGCCTGGTGCGCGAGGGCGAGGAGAGGTACGGGCTACTCGTCCGGCTCGCTGCCAAGGTCTACCGCCAGCGCCTCGGTGATTCGAGCACGCTTCGCGGCCTGGAAGGTGAGCAGATCGTCGGGGCCCGGCTGGAGCTGCTGAAGGCCGCTGGCTGGAAGGTGCTGCACGGGGTTCCGCTGCCGTCCGGGTCTGACATCGACCACGTGGTGATCGGCCCGTCGGGCGTCTTCACGATCAACTCGAAGCACCACCCGGGTGCCACCGTGTGGGTCGGCGACAAGGTGGTGAAGGTCAACCGCAACGGCTTCCCGTACCTGGAGAACTCGGAGTTCGAGGCGAGCCGTACCGCCAAGTTGCTCACCGAGTGGTGCGGCTTCGAGGTCCCCGTTCACCCCGTCATCGCCGTCGTCGGTGCTCAGAAGATCACGCTCGGTGCGACACCGGGGGTGACGGTCATCGACGGTGAGCAGGTCGCCTCGGTTCTGCCCTCCCAGCCGGCAGTGCTGTCCCCGAACAGGGTGGATCGGGTTTTTACCATCGCCCGCCACCGGCACGTCTGGAGCCAGCTGGGCAAGCGCGGCCGGAAAACCGACTGACTCAGCTCGCCTACGGCATGTCGATGAGCGTCCGCCCGTCGTGCGTCCGGACGTGCGGGACCGTGTCGCCCCGGACGGCGTCGAGCAAGCGGACTGCGTAGACCTCGCCCATACGGTCGGTGATCTCCTCCGGAGTTAGCCAGGCGACGGCCGTCGACTCGTCGGACAGCTGCTCGCTGCCGCCCTCGGGGTGGCACCGGAAGACCAGGGCGACGATGCCACGGGTCACGTTCTTGTAGACCCCAGTGAGCCGCTCCACCGAGACCTTGATCCCGGTCTCCTCGTACACCTCGCGGCGCACGCCGTCCTCGACCGTCTCCGAGAGCTCCAGAACTCCGCCTGGCGGTTCCCAGGTGTCGTTATCGGCCCGCCGGATCGCGAGAATCCGGCCATCGTCGCGCACCACCGCCCCAGCCACGGACACGGAGTGGAGAGGCGTTGAAACTTGCCTTGCGGTGCTGGTACTCATGTACAGGAGAATAGGAGACCTTTCAGCACCATGGCGAGTGGCGAGGCCGCATCGACGGCGAAGGCGAAGTACCAGCAGATCGCGGACGACTTGGCGTCGCAGATCCGGTCCGGGGTCCTGGCTCCCGGCGCGGCGATCCCAAGTGAAGCCGAACTCATGGAGCGCTACGGGGTCGCCTCCGGCACGGTCCGCAAGGCGGTCGCGGAGCTTCGGACGACGCAGTTGATCGAAACGCACCACGGCCGCGGCTCCTTCGTCCGCTCTCGCCCGCCTGTGCAGCGCAAGTCCTCGGACCGCTTCCGCCGCGCCCACCGGCTCGCAGGCAAGGCGGCGTACCTGGCCGAGGCAGAGCAGTCCGGCGGCAAGCCTTCCGTGAACGTGCTCTTCGTCGGACCGGTCGATGCCCCGGAAGAGATCGCCGAGCGACTGAACGTGCCCGCCGGCTCGAAGGTACTGGCCCGTAAGCGGCGGTACTTCCGCGACGGGACACCGACTGAGGAAGCGACTTCCTACCTGCCGTGGGACGTGGTCAAGGACATCCCGGAGACCTTCGCCGAGAACCCCGGCGGCGGCGGCATCTACGCACGCCTAGAGGAGCACGGCCACACGTTGGCCGAGTTCACCGAGACCGTCCGGGCCCGGCTGGCCACGAAGGCCGAGACGGCCGCGCTGGCGCTGAGTCCTGGTTCCCCAGTGATCCACCTCGTCCGGGACGCCGTCACGAATGACGGCCGCGTGGTAGAGGTCTGCGACACCGTAATGGCCGCTGACCAGTTCGTTCTGGACTACCGCTTCGCCGCACGCGACTGACGCCAACTCAACTCCTGTAGCCCGTCGCAAGATTCTTTCTCGCGGCGGGTTGACTCATGTACAGGAGTCGGGCGCTCTTCTATCCATCAGCTCATGTACATGAGTGCATGAGAACATCTCCGTTAGAGGAGCTGCACCGGGCTGCCCCACTTGGCCCGGATGCCCGATGAAGGAGCCAGAGCATGCGCTTCATCCCCGTCGACACGACCGACGCGCTGGTGATGGTCGCCCAGGCGCCCCGCCCGAAGCTCAAGGACCGCCGGACCGGTGAGATGGCCATGGACGCCGAGACCGGTGCGCTGCTGATCACCCTGGATGTCACGTTCGTGGCCAACGGCGAGGCGGACATCCTGTCCCTCACCGTGCCGCAGCCGGGCATCCCGGACGGGCTGGCTCCCGGCGTGCTGGTCACCCTCACGCGGCTGATCGCCCGGCCGTGGGAGAACGAGTTCAACGGTCAGAAGCGCTCCGGCATCGCCTTCCGGGCCGACGCCGTGACGATCGCCTCCCCGGTCCTCGCCGGCGCGAACGCCTAATCGCCGTGGACACCCTGACCACGACGCTCCTGGAGCTGAGCGTCCCAGCGGCCACGGTCGGCGTCGGCGCGTTCTACGCCAAGGCAAAGATGCCCCGGACCTACTGGGCGACCATCGGCCTGCCGCTGGCCGTCCACCGCATCCGGCACGACTTCGAGAACGTCATGGAGGCCTGTGGGCTGACCGTGGAGCCCACGTTCTGGCGCGCCATGTCCTCATCCGGCACCGACCGGCCGGCCAAGCCCGCGATGCCGGTGATCCGTGGCGTGCAGCCGAGTTCGACTGGCCTGCGGATTCGACTCCGTCTCGCCCCGGGTCAGCAGACGGCGGACCTGGTCGACGCCGCCGAACGGCTGCGGCACGCCTGGGAGGTCCACGCGGTTCACGTCTCGGAGGTCAAGCCCGGGGTAGTCGACCTGCGGATCGTCGGCTTCGACGTGTTGCGGAACGTACGCATGCCGCGCCGGGCCATCGCCAAGTCCCCTGAGCTGCTTCGGGTTCCGGTCGCGCTGCGGGCCGACGGCACCGTTCACTACCGGGACTACCGGCAGGCTCCGAACGGGCTCAACCTCGGCGCCAACCAATCCGGGAAGTCGATGTTCACCCGCAATCTGGTCCACGGCCTCGCCCCTCAGCCGGTCGCCCTGGTCGGGATCGACTGCAAGCGCGGCGTTGAACAGCGCCCCTTCGCCCCGCGGCTGTCCGCTCTGGCCACCAACCAGGGCGAAGCGCTCGGGCTGCTACTCGCGCTGCTGGTCGAGATGGACGACCGGTACGACCTCATCCGGGACCACCAGGGCGTCCCCGGATCAGTCGCAGCCGAGGAGCTGACCGCCGACATCTGGGGCCTGCCCGAGGATGTTCGACCGGCCCCGATCGTCGTCCTGGTCGACGAGATCGCCGAACTCTTCCTGGCGGCCAGCAAGGCCGATGAGGAACGGCGAAACCAGATCGTCACGGCGCTCATCCGGCTGGCCCAACTCGCCCGCGCCGCCGGCATCTACCTGGAGATCGCCGGTCAGCGCTTCGGCTCGGAGCTAGGCAAGGGCGCGACCCTGCTCCGTTCCCAACTCACCGGCCGCACTGTCCACCGGGTCAACGACCTGGAGACGGCGAAGATGGGTCTCGGCGACATCTCCGACGACGCAGTCACGGCCTCCACCAGAATCAGCCCGGACATGCCCGGCATGGCGGTCGCCGGCGACACCTCCGGCCAGTGGTCCGAGATCCGCACGCCGTACCGCTCGCTCACCGAAGTCGCCGATCGCTGCGGCGAGTTCGCATACCTGACGCGCGACCTGGGCCGTCTGGCGGCCTTCCGCCCGCAGGTCGCCAGCCCGGCGAGCATTCCGCCGATTCCCTCGACGCCGCCGGACCTGGTTCCGGTCTCGCTCGGCAAGTAGCGACACCTCCCCCCCATCGGCCGGCGCGGCCGTATCGCGCCAAGTCCTTACCCCGCCACGTCTGATGCGAGGAGATCACCAATGTCCCGCAAGCCGTCCATCGCCGAGATCGGCGCCTTCCTCGGCCACCTCAAGGCCACCCGCGACAACAACGACGACGCCGGCCCGCTGCTCGCCGAGAAGGCCGATCTCCTGGAGCGCATCGCCAGGGCCAACCCGCACGACCGCGACGCCGCCCAGCTCGCCCGCGAGGCCCGCGCCGCCGCCGACCGCGCCCAGCGCAACAGCCGGTGACCCCGGTGGCCGCCCGCAAGCGCACCGCGCCGCCGAAGCCCTCGCCCTGTGAGCCCTGCAAGGGCACCGGCCAGACCACCGAGACCGTCTACGCCGGCCGGGGTTCGCGCCGCCGCCCGGTCGCCCAGCAGGAGGCGACCTGCCTCGACTGCCTCGGCACTGGCACCGCCCCCGCGTAACCCAGCCGCGACGGGACGGGCGGTCGACCACCAGATCGCCGCCCGGTCCGCACTCCACATGGGAGAGAAGCCATGAAGCAGGACACCTACCACTGCGTCCTCACGCTGCAGCAGACCGTGCCCGGCGCGACCGCCATCGGCACCTTCGCGAACATCATCACGCCCTCGCCCGGGATGACCCGCGCCGACATCTTCGAGAAGGCGATCGCCACGCTGACCCGACACCAGCCGGAGCTCACCGGCGGCGCGGTCCTCTTCTTCTCCCTCGACAAGAACCAGGTCTGACGGAGTACGTCATGCGTCGACTCCCCAAGCTGGACGCCGTACTGGCGCAAGCGGTGATCGCCGCCGCCCTCTCCTTCGCCCACCTCCACGACCTCGCCGCAGCCGCCGGCCAAGCCGGTTGGAAGTCCTGGGCCTACCCGGTGTCCGTCGACCTCTTGCTGGTCGCCGCCTGGCGCCGGATGCGCTCCGGGACCGCCCGCCGGCTCGCCTGGTGCTGGTTCGTCATCGCGCTGGCCGCCTCGCTCGGCGCCAACGTCGGCACCGCCGGACTGCTCGATCTCGGCAACGCCCCCGCCTGGCTCCGCGTTCTCGTCGCCGGCTGGCCCGCCGCCGCGTTCCTCGGCGGCACCCTGCTCGCCCACTCGACCACCACGCCCACCGCGGAATCCCCGACAGCCGAGCCGGAGCCGGACGACCGCGAGCCCAACGACGTCCCGCCGCTCTACGTCACCGCCGCAGAACCGATCACCGAACCGGACGTCGAGCCGACGCCCGTCCCGCCTCCTGCGGTTGTCCCGGCGATCGAACCGGCTCCCATTCCGGCGTCGCCCCAGCCTCCCGTACCGGTGCCGACCCCGGTCCCCGCACCAGCACCCGCGCCCACGGTCCCGGCCTTCCTCCTCGACCACGCCCGCAAGGTCGCCGACGATCACCACACCCGCACGGGAACCCCGATCGACGCCGCCACGCTTCGTGCCCGCCTCGGGGTTCAGGACCCGCTCGCCTCGGCGCTCGTCGCCGAACTCGCCTGAAGGGCTCGCCTGGTGAACATCCAGCTTCCGTTCATCGTCATTCTCGCGATCGTCGCCTGGTTCATCGTCCGGCACCTCCGACTGCGCTGGTGGACCGTCGCCGCGCTCGTCCTCCTCGGCTTCTACCTCGCCGGCACCTCCGCCGCCCCACTGATCGACAACACGACCCGCGACGGCGTGAGCGTCATCAACAAGACCTCCAACAAGTAGCAAGCCAGAAAGGAGAGTTGGCCATGGCGACCACTGTCCGTCTGCCGCCCTTGGTCACCGTGGACGGCTCCGGCCTCGTCGCCGAGATCGAGGCGTACCTGGCCTCGCTTCCCGCCCCGGCCCGCATCACGGTCCCGTACGTCTCGCCGCTCGGCTCCACCGTCCAGCCCTGGACCGCCGGCTACCCGGCGCCCCGGCTCACGCTCCTCGACCGGATCACCCACCGCCCGGCCCGCCCGGTGTCGGTGAGCGCCGCCGGCCACCTCCGGCTCACCTCCCGCTACATCGGCGCCTTCGGCTGGCTCCAGGGCGCCATGTGGGACTCCGCCGGCCGCGTCTGCCTCCTCGGCGCCCAGGCCGCCGTCCTCGCCCACGGCTACGGCACCCCGGCCACCGTCACCACGGCCCGCGTCCAGCTCATGGAGATTCTGCACGCCACCGGGCGTCCCGCCAGCTCCCCGGATGAGTACAACGACCGCCCCGCCACCCGGCAGGCCGACATCCACCACCTGCTCGCCCAGGCCGCCAGCCGCGCCCAGCGCCTCGGCCTCTGACCTCCCCGGGACGGCCAACACGCCGCCAGCATCCCGCCGCCCCGGAGATCGCGACCCCAACCACACCCATCACGAAGGACCGCACATGGATCTGCCCACGATCTTTGCCGCCGGTGCACCGCTGATCGGATGGACCACCCACGGCGCCTGGCTGAACCGCCGCCTCGCGACCGCCCGCCGCGACCCGCTCACCGGGCTCCACACCCGTGACGGCTTCACCGCCCGCGCCCACCGGCTGACCCAGCGCCACCCGGACCGCGCCTCGGTACTGCTGATCGACCTGGACGACTTCAAGGCCACCAACGACACCTACGGCCACGCCGCCGGCGACGTCGTGCTCACCGCAACCGCCGCTCGCCTGTCCGCCTGGTGCGGCCGTCCCGGCATCGCAGCCCGCCTCGGCGGGGACGAGTTCGCCGCCGTCGTCCTGGACGCCCCCGAGCGCCTGCCCGACCTCCGCGCAGCCCTCAACCAGCCGGTCCCACACTCCGGTCTCACGCTCTCGGCCTCCGCCTCGGTGGGTATCTGCCCCGTCGCCGAGCTTCCGGTCGTCTCGCTCACGGACGCACTCGCCTGCGCCGACCGGGACATGTACGCGCACAAGCGCGACGGCCGCACCTCCCGCCGCCGCTGATTCGAAGACCGGCCCCGGGGCGGCAACACGCCGCCAAGCATCCCGCCGCCCCGAGGCCGCAACCCCTTCCCGAACCGAAGCCCACGAAGGAGAGCTCCATCATGCCGCAGCACAGCCACGCCCCGAGCCGGATTTGCCCGAACTGCTCCGGCTTCGCCTCCGTCGTCATCGCCACCGGCATCCGCCGCCGCGACGGCTCCCGCGCCACCGTCCCGGTCACCTGCCCGACCTGCCACGGTGCCGGCACCATCGCCCGCCCGCTGGCCACCACCGCCAAGACGGCCTGACCGATGGCCCTCCTCGACTGGCGCGACTCCCGCCACTGGGCCCCGCAGCCCGCCCCCTGCGGCGTCTGCGACAAGCCCACCAACCTGCGCTCCGACCGTGGCAAGCCCGTCCACAAGGTCTGCGCCGAAGAGTGGACCGACCGCCACCAGAAGCCCGCCAACCCGTCCTGAGCCGCTCCGCCCCGGAGCCGCTCGCCCACCCGGCTCCGGGGCCCTCTCCCACAGGAGATGCCCCGTGCTCCACCAACTCCCGGACCGACTGGCCCTCGCCGACCTGGCCCGCCTCGCCTCCCGAGGCGACCTTCCCCGCCTCCACGACCAGCTCCGCCGTACCGGCGGCTGTGCCAACCCGATCCACCTCAAGGGCTTCCGCACCCTCACCCACGCCCCCACCGGCGCCGTCTGGCACCGGTACTCCACCGACCACGAGCCCGGCCAGCGTCTCAAGGTCGCCTGCGGCAACCGCCGTTCCTCCCGCTGCCCGTCCTGCGCCCGCACGTACTCGGCGGACACCTTTCACCTGATCCGCGCCGGCCTCGCCGGAGACACCACCAAGAACGTCCCGACCACCGTCCGCTCCCACCCCCGGGTCTTCGCCACCCTCACCGCCCCAAGCTTCGGCCCGGTCCACAACCGACCCGACAAGGGCACCTGCCGCTGCGGCCACGCCCACCCCGCCGGATCACCGCTGCTCGGCACGCCACTGACCCCGGAGCGCTACGACTACGGGCACGCGGTGCTGTGGAACAACCACGCCCCCGACCTGTGGCGCCGCTTCACGATCTACCTGTTCCGGGCCATGGCCAAGATGACCGGGCTCTACCAGCGGGACTTCAAGGAGCAGGCGAAGATCTCGTTCGGCAAGGTCGCCGAGTACCAGCGCCGCGGCGCCGTCCACTTCCACGCCGTCATCCGCATCGACGGCCCCGACGGCCCCGACACGCCCCCGCCCGCCTGGGCCACCGTCGCCCTGCTGGACGCCGCGATCCGGGCCGCCGCCCGCCGCGCCGGTGTCCCTGTCGCTGCCGGAGGTGACCAGCCCGCCCGCGTCCTGGAGTGGGGCACGCAGGTCGATGTCCGCCCGATCGGGGCCTTCGCCGGCGGGGAGATCACAGAGCGGGCCGTAGCCTCCTACGTCGCCAAGTACGCCACCAAGTCCGCCGAGACGACCGAGACGGTAGACCGGCGCATCCTGGAGCGCCACGAACTCGACCGGCACGACCTGCCCGCCCACACCCGCCGCCTGATCGAAGCCTGCTGGGACCTCGACAAGGACTATCCGGGCCGCCTGCTGGCGCACTGGTCCCACATGCTCGGCTTCCGCGGCCACTTCTCCAGCAAGTCCCCCACCTACTCGACCACCCTCGGCGCCCTCCGCCAGGTCCGCGCCGACTACCGCGCCGACCAAGCCCGCACCGAACTCCGGGAACGCCTGCTCGCCGCCGGGCTACCCGACCTGGACGACCTGCCCGACACCGAAACCCTGGTCCTCGCCCACTGGACCTTCGCCGGCGCCGGAAACTCCCCAGGTGAGTCGATGCTCGCCGCCACCATCGCCCGGGACCTGCACGAACGCCACACCACCGACCGACAGGAGATACGCGCCCAACTCGCGCGAGAAGAAGGGGAACAGGCATGGACCGCCTGCTGACCGTCAAGGAAGTCGCCGAACGCCTCGGCACCTGGGAAAGCAGCGGGGAGCGCTTCCCCCGCCGCCTGGTCGCCGAACGCCGGATCGCCTTCGTGAAGGTCGGACGCCACGTGCGCATCACGGAAGCGGCCCTCGCCAACTACGTGACCGCCAACACCGTCCAGCCCCGATCCCGCCGACTGCGGGCGGTGGCCTAAGTGGCAAGCAAGCGAAGGCAGTTCGGCCGCATCCGCAAGCTCCCGTCCGGCCGGTATCAGGCCCGGTACCTCGACCCGACCGGCCTCCTCCGGCCGGCCCCGGAGACCTTCGAGACCAAGACCGACGCGGACGACTGGCTGGCCGAGATGCAGACCAGCATCCGCAAGAAGGATTGGCGCGACCCCGACGCGGGAGCGGTCAACTTCGGCAAGTACGCCGAAGCGTGGATCACCGAACGCGGCCTGATGGCGACCACCCTGGAGCTGTACCGCCGACTGCTGCGGCTGCACTTGGAACCGACCTTCGGGGACCTCGACCTGGACGAGATCACGCCTCCGCTCGTCCGCGCATGGCGGGCCGAACTCCGGGCCACCGGCAAGCACACCACGGCTGCGAAGGCGTACCGCCTGCTCAAGTCCGTGATGGCCACCGCGACCGATGACGAGCTGATCCGCCGGAACCCGTGCCGGATCAAGGGTGCGGGCAAGGAGTCGGCCGAGGAACGCGGAGTTGCCAGCATTGAGAAGGTCTACGAGCTGGCCGAGTTCGTGGGGCCGCGCTGGCGCGCCATGGTCCTACTCGCCGCCTTCACCACGCTCCGCCCGGAGGAACTGGCCGAACTGCGGCGCAAGGACATCGACCTCGGGGCCAGTACGGTCCGCGTCCGGCTCGCCGCCCCCGAACTCAACACCGGCCGGCGCGCGCTCGGGGACACCAAGTCCGACGCGGGCAGACGGACCGTGACCATCCCGGCCGCCGTCCTGCCGGATGTCCGGCTGCACCTGGAGCTGTTCGCCGAGAAGGGTGATGAGGGCCTGCTGTTCGTCGGCGAGAAGGGTGCCCCGTTCCGCCGGACCTCCTTCGGGCGAATCTGGCGGAAGGCGCGCGCCAGGGCGGGCATGCCGGGCTTCCGCTTCTACGACCTCCGGCACACCGGCAACAACCTGGCTGCCGCCACCGGGGCCAGCCTCAAGGAGCTGATGGCTCGCATGGGGCACGCCTCCGTCCGGGCCGCGCTGATCTACCAGCACGCGACCAGCGAGCGGGATCAGAAGATCGCGGACGGCATGGATGCAGCGATCACCAATGCCCTCGGCCGGGACACGGAACCGCCCGACGAGTCATAGGGGCACGCAAGGGGCACGAGAGCCCAGAAACGCGAAAGGCCCGGGTCGGGGATCATGCCCCTGACCTGGGCCTTTACTGCTGGAGCGGGCGACGAGAATCGAACTCGCGCTCTAAGCTTGGGAAGCTCATGTTCTACCATTAAACTACGCCCGCCTGATGAGCCGTCAGAGACCGCTCAATCCAGTGTCACTGTACCCCATTCGCGACGGTGGTTGCACGGCCCGCCCAGGGAGTGGTGGGGCGGGTGGGGGTGGGTGGGGGTGGGTGGGGGGCGTACTGTGTGGGCCGCGTACGAGTGCTCCGGCGGGTGGGTTCGGGGCGGCGAGCCACGGTGTGGAATGTCCGGAGCATCCCCTAATGTGACGCTGTCCCGGGGCGAGGTCCCGCGGGGCGCGATGAGTACGGGTGAGTACTGGGTTAGGGATGGGAAGGGGATCGATGGAGCAGCGCGCCGTCGTTCGTTGTGCCGAGGGGCACCTGTTCAGCACCACCACGTTCCCGATGCAGAACCTCGGTCCGGGCCGGCTCGGGCCCGGGCGGCTGATCCGCTGTCCGCAGTGCGGGCGGCTGAGGAGTTCGGTGCTGGCCGACGTGCGGGAGCTGTCGGCGCCGCAACTGGACCGGGCGCTGCGGCTGGAGGCCGCGGAGTTCCTGGCCTGACGGTCGACGCGAGGACGGAACGGGCCCCGGGCGGATTCGTCCGGGGCCCTGTCGTGCACGTAACCTCGAAGCGTGCTGCTCTCTGACAAGGACATCCGGACCGAAATCGACCTGGGCCGGGTCGTCGTCGACCCGTTCGACCCGGCGATGATCCAGCCGTCGAGCATCGACGTGCGCCTCGACCGCTTCTTCCGCGTGTTCGAGAACCATCGCTACCCGCACATCGACCCCTCCGAGGAGCAGCCGGACCTGACCCGGCTGGTGGAGCCCGAGGGCGACGACGCGTTCATCCTGCACCCGGGCGAGTTCGTGCTGGCCTCGACGTACGAGGTCATCTCGCTGCCCGACGACGTGGCGTCCCGGCTGGAGGGCAAGTCGAGCCTGGGCCGGCTGGGCCTGCTGACGCACTCGACGGCCGGCTTCATCGACCCCGGTTTCAACGGTCACGTGACGCTGGAGCTGTCGAACGTCGCGACGCTGCCGATCAAGCTGTACCCGGGGATGAAGATCGGGCAGCTCTGCCTGTTCCGGCTCTCCTCGCCGTCGGAGCACCCGTACGGCTCGGAGCGGTACGGCTCGCGCTACCAGGGCCAGCGCGGCCCGACGCCGTCCCGTTCGTTCATGAACTTCCACCGCACCGACGTCTGATCCGGGCGGAGCGCACGCAGCACGGGCGGCCGCCCCTCGCCGATGACGGACGAGGGGCGGCCGCCCGTCGCGTTTCCCGCGTGCTCAGGCCCGCTTGGGGCGGGTGACGGCGACCAGTTCGGTGCCGTCCTCGGAGAGCCGCAGTTCGGTGCGGAGTTCGGCGAGTTCGCCGAGGTGGTGCAGGTGGGTGCCGCCGCAGAAGATCTGCGCGCCGCCCTCGGGCAGCTCGCAGTGCCACTGGCGGCGGGCGGTGAGCTCGGGGCCGGGGACCTCGATGCGGACCGGGGCGTCGGCGGCGACCCAGGCGGCGAGCCGGGCGTTGACGGCCTCGGTGAGGGCGGGCAGGGCGTCGGCGAGGGCGGGGAGCTCGTCGGTGGCGTCCGCCGTGAAGCCCTTCTTCTTCAGCGACTTGCCGAGCCGGTAGGTGTCGGTGCTGGCCTCGGTGTCCATCACCGAGGTGGCCATCGCGAGGCTGTCGAAGTCGGGGTGGCCGAGGGCGTCGGAGCGGCCCGGGTCCTTGCGCCAGCGCGGCGCGAGGGCCTCGTTGAGGGCGAGGGCGAGCAGGTGGCAGCCGCTGTGCGAGGCGCTGAGGGCGGCCCGGCGGTCGGCGTCGACGGCGAGGACGGCGGTGCGCCCGACGAGGTCGCCGGGGTCGGTGTCGACGACGTGCAGGACCAGCCAGGACCACTCCTCGTCGCCGCGCCGGACCGGGATGTCGGCGCCGACCAGCGGAGTTCCGCCGTCCGGGCCGACGGCGCCGGTGAGGCAGTCGACGACGGCCAGCTCGGTGCCGTCGACGGTGAGGGTGCCGAGGTCGGCGGGCTGGTCGGGCCAGGTGTGGTCGAGCGGGTGGAACGGGGTGGCCCCGGTCACGACGGCGTGCCGGCCGTCCCCCAGCGGGTGCACCGCGATCACCGTCGACTCGCCGGTCACCGCCCCGGCCGGGAAGCTGACGTGCGTGGTGGGGAGGGTCATTCCTGGCTCCGGTGACGTGGAACGGGTGAGGGAGTGAGGGGTGAGGGGGGGGCTGGGGGGTGAAGAGGGTGGACGGGCCCCGGCCTGACCGGGATCCGTCCACCATTGTGCCCTCCGGCCGTCAGCCCAGGGTCGGCAGCTTGATCAGCACCAGCAGCGCGAGCAGTTGCACCGCCGAGGCGGCGGCCGCCTTGCCCCAGGGCAGGTCGTGCACCCGTCGGACCATGCTGGTCAGCAGGTACGCGCAGAACGCCCAGGTGGCCCAGCCGGCGACCTGGACGACCGCGCTGCCCGAGGGCAGCACCAGGTCGAGCAGCAGCCGGGGCGTGTCCGTCAGCCAGCCGATCAGCGCGGCCAGGCCGACCGTCGACTTCCACGGGCCGTCCCCGCCGAGCTGGCGGGCCAGCGCGTAGGTGACGCCGCCGAAGAGCGCTCCGGCCACGGCGAAGCCGATCGCGGCGGCGGCGATGCCAGTCAGCGCGACGGTGAAGGTCGAGTCGACGATGTCGTCGTGGGTCAGGCCGATGCCGAGCACCGCGAGCGCGCCGTACAGCATCGAGACGGTGAGGGCGGGCAGCCAGACCTGGTGGTCGCGGGCGCGGTCGAAGGTCGCGGTGGGGGCGCGGAAGATGCCGATGAGCAGTTCGCGCCAGTGCGGGCGGGGCCCGGCGACGTGCGGGGCGGACTGGCCGCCGGCCCGGTAGACGGTGACGTTGTCCTGGCCGTACGGCGGCTGCTGCTGCGGCCCGTAGCCGTCCTGGCCGTAGCCGTCGCCCTGCGGGTGTCCGCCCTGGTCGTAGCCCTGGTCGTAGCCCTCGGCGCCGTACCCCGCCTGCGGGTACCCGGGGTGTCCGCCGTACTGGCCCTGGTCGTAGTACCCGCGGTGGGGCGGCTCCTGCGCGTACGGGTCGCCGGTCGGGAAGGCCCGGGTGCCGCCGGGCCGGTCGGCGGCGTACGGGTCGTAGCCGCCCTGCGGGCCCGGGGCGCCGGGGCCTCCGGGCGTGCCGTCGGGGCCGTCGGCCACACCCCGGTGCGGGGCCGTGAAGTACTCCGGCCCGTCCGTCTGCCCGTGCCCCCCGGGCCCCGCCGGCGGCGGAGGGGGCGCCCACCCGCCGTGGGGGTCGGCGCCCTGCCCGCTGTCGTATCGATTACCAGCCACGCTCTGACGGTACCCGTCCGGCCCAATCCGCGTGGGGCCTGGACGGAGCCGGGGCCGGTTTGCAGCGAGCCTGAGACGAACCCGGCCGAAATCCCGCCGCCGACGGCGCCAGCGGCCCGACCCGGCCCGGGTCCTACCGCTGCGCGCTGACCGAGGGCCCGTGCACCGCGGCGGCCGCGGCGGTGCCGGCCGGGCAGCCACCAGGGCCGGCCGAGGTGCGGACCGCGCCGACCGGCAGCAGGGTGCCGCAGGCGATCCGGATGCCGTTCGGCAGCTCGTTGTCGGATTCGACGATCGCGCCGTCGCCGATCACCGCGCCGTCCAGCGCCGAGCGGGCGCCGACGGTGGCGAAGGCGCCCACGATGGAGTCCTTGACCAGGGACTCCGGGCCGACCACCGCGCCCGGCAGGATCACGCTGCCCTCGACGATCGCGCCGGCCTCGACCACCGCGTTCGCGGAGACCACGGTGCCGCCGCTGAGCACCGCGCCGGGGTGGACGGTGGCGCCGGGCAGCAGCAGGGCGTCGCCGGTCGGGCCGGGGACGGCCGGGGAGTCGACCTTGCCGAGCACCAGGTCGGCCGATCCGCGGACGAACGCGGCCGGGGTGCCGAGGTCGAGCCAGTACGAGGTGTCGACGACGCCGCGCAGCAGCGCGCCGGTGGCCAGCAGCTCGGGGAAGGTCTCGCGTTCGACGGACACCTCGCGGCCGGCCGGGATGCGGTCGATGACGGACCGGGTGAAGACGTAGCAGCCGGCGTTGATCTGGTCGGTGACGATCTGCTCGGGCGTCTCCGGCTTCTCCAGGAACTCCAGCACCCGCCCGTTCGCGTCGGTCGGGACGAGGCCGAAGGCGCGCGGGTCCTCGACCCGGGTGAGGTGCAGGGTGACGTCGGCCCCGGCGGCCACGTGGCCGTCGCGCAGGGCGGCGATGTCGACGCCGGAGAGGATGTCGCCGTTGAAGACCAGCACGGGCTCGTCGGGGCCGCAGGTCAGCCCGGACGCCGCGTTGCGGATCGCGCCGCCGGTGCCCAGCGGCTCGCGTTCGGTCAGGTAGACCAGCTCGATGCCGTACGGGGTGCCGTCCTGGAAGTGGTCCTCGAAGACCTCGGCCAGGTACGAGGTGGCCAGCACGACGCGGGTGACGCCGGCGGCGGCCGCGCGGGCCAGCTGGTGGGCGATGAAGGGGACGCCCGCCACCGGCAGCATGGGCTTGGGGGTGTGGGTGGTCAGCGGACGCAGTCGCGTGCCCTTACCACCGACCAGCATGATCGCCTCGGTCATGGTCTGCGCTGTTCCCCTTGTGCTCTGCGGCCCCGGCCCGGCGGGCCGATACCTCCGTCGGTGGTCTGGACCCGTCCGGCCGTCCGGAACGGGTCGACCGGCGCGAGGCCGGTCTGCCGCCTACTGTATTTCCTCCCAACGGGCGGACACTCAGGCGGCCGTGCGATTGGCACCACTCCCCTACGGGTCCCGCCCCGGATCCACCCCCGGTCCGGCCCGTCCCGGCCCCCCAAAAGCCCGGCCCGGCGGGCGCTCTCGCGGTGACCACCGGGCCGGGCAGTTGTAGCAGAACTGTCGAACAGAGGACGCTACGCGTCCACCGTCGCAGGCTCCTCGGCGCCGGCCGGCGGGGTCGCCTTCACCGAGTCGAGCAGCAGCTGGGCGACGTCGACCACCTTCAGGTGCTCCTTGGCGGCGCCCTCGTTCTTCTTGCCGTTGACCGAGTCGGAGAGCATCACCAGGCAGAACGGGCAGGCGGTGGAGACGATGTCCGGGTTGAGGGACAGCGCCTCGTCCACGCGCTCGGTGTTGATCCGCTTGCCGATGCGCTCCTCCATCCACATCCGGGCACCGCCGGCGCCGCAGCAGAAGCCGCGCTCCTTGTGCCGGTGCATCTCCTGCTGGCGCAGACCGGGGACCTTGTCCATGATCTCGCGCGGCGGGCTGTAGACCTTGTTGTGGCGGCCCAGGTAGCAGGGGTCGTGGTAGGTGATCAGGCCCTCGACCGGGTTGACCGGGACGAGCTTGCCCTCGTCGATCAGGTGCTGCAGCAGCTGGGTGTGGTGGATGACCTCGAAGTGGCCGCCCAGCTGCGGGTACTCGTTGGCGATGGTGTTGAAGCAGTGCGGGCAGGTGGCGACGATCCGCTTGACCGGCGCGTCCTCCAGGGCCGCGTTCAGCGTCTCGACGTTCTGCGCGCCGAGCATCTGGAAGAGGAACTCGTTGCCCAGCCGGCGGGCGGAGTCACCGGTGCAGGACTCCTCCTTGCCGAGGATGGCGAACTTCACGCCCGCGGTGTGCAGCAGTTCGGCGAAGGCCTTGGTGGTCTTCTTGGCGCGGTCCTCCAGGGCGCCGGCGCAGCCGACCCAGTAGAGGTACTCGACCTCGGCGGGGTCGATGTCCTCGCCGATCACCGGCACCTCGATGCCGGTCTCCTTCTTGAGCTCCTTGACCCAGTCCAGGCGGGCCTTGGTGGCCATGCCCCACGGGTTGCCCTTGTTCTCCAGGTTCTTGAGCATCGTCCCGGCCTCGGTCGGGAACGAGGACTCGATCATCACCTGGTAGCGGCGCATGTCGACGATGTGGTCGATGTGCTCGATGTCCACCGGGCACTGCTCGACGCAGGCGCCGCAGGTGGTGCAGGACCACAGGACGTCCGGGTCGATGACGCCGTTCTCCTCCGCGGTGCCGATCAGCGGGCGCTCGGCCTCGGCCAGGGCGGCCGCCGGGACGTCCTTGAGCTGCTCGGCGGTGGCCTTCTCCTCGCCCTCCATGTCCTTGCCGCCACCGGCCAGCAGGTAGGGCGCCTTGCCGAAGGCGTGCTCGCGCAGGCTCATGATCAGCAGCTTCGGCGAGAGCGGCTTGCCGGTGTTCCAGGCCGGGCACTGCGACTGGCAGCGGCCGCACTCGGTGCAGGTGGAGAAGTCGAGGATGCCCTTCCAGGAGAAGTGCTCGACCTGGGAGACGCCGAAGACGGCGTCCTCGGCCGGGTCCTCGAAGTCGATCGGCCGGCCGCCGCTGGTCATCGGGCGCAGGGCGCCGAGCGCAGTGCCGCCGTCCTCCTCGCGCTTGAAGTAGATGTTGAAGAAGCCGAGGAAGCGGTGCCAGGCCACGCCCATCGAGGGGTTGATGCCGATGGTGGTCGCCCACGCGAACGAGATGCAGATCTTCAGCATCGCGAAGAGGTAGATCAGGTTCTCCAGCGTGCCGTGCGACAGGCCGCTGAGGGCGGAGACCAGCGGGTACGACACCAGGTGCTCGGGCCCGTACGAGTCGACGCCGTTGAGGGCGCCCTCCAGGGCGCGCAGCATCAGGATGCACAGGCCGATGCCGAGGATCGTGTACTCGACGTAGAAGGCCTGCCAGGCGATCGAGCCGGCGAAGCGGGACTTGCGGCCGGACCGGGACGGCAGGCTGAGCAGCCGGATCACGATCAGCGTCGCGATGCCCAGCGTGGTGAGGGTGCCGACGAGCTCGACGAAGAGCTGCCAGAGCATCCAGTGGCCGATGATCGGCAGCGCGAACTCGGCGTCGAAGAGCTGGCCGAAGGCGTTGACGATGGTCAGCACCAGGCTGAAGAAGCCGACGGCGACGAACCAGTGGGCGATGCCCACGATCCCCCAGCGGTTCATCCGGGTGTGGCCGATGAACTCGACCGCGACGGTCTTCACCCGCTGGGCGGGCCGGCCGAAGCGGGTGGGGTCCGGCTGGCCGGTCCGCACCACTTTGTAGATGTACAGCGCCGCACGGGCGGCGAGCGCGGTGCCGATCACGAATGTGACCAGCGAGATGACGATCGCTGCTAGCTGCATCGGCTCTCCGTCTCCTGCGGCTTGCTGTTGAGCGGTCTTTGAACGGTCTTGCGTGGAACGAATTGTACTCGTCGGTAACTTGCCGGGCCGACGGCCCGGACATTACCGCCCGCCACCAGTCCTCCAGAAGGTTCCCAAGCTATGGCGGCAGTCACGTGGCACCACACGCGCCACGGCCAGGACCACGGCCACGACCGAGGTCACGGGCAGTCGCCGCGGCCACGGGAAGCGGACCGCTCAGCAAAGTTGAGCGGCAGTGACTCATCCCTGTTGACGGCACCCACCCGGTCGTGCATCCTTGAGCCTGTAAAGCTCAACTCTTCCGTGGAGGTATTTACGATGGCACGCGCGGTCGGCATCGACCTCGGTACGACGAACTCGGTCGTCAGCGTTCTGGAGGGTGGCGAGCCCACCGTCATCACGAACGCCGAGGGCGCGCGGACCACGCCGTCCGTCGTCGCTTTCGCGAAGAACGGCGAGGTCCTGGTCGGCGAGGTGGCCAAGCGTCAGGCGGTCACCAACGTCGACCGCACCATCCGCTCGGTCAAGCGCCACATGGGCACCGGGTGGAAGATCAACCTGGACGGCAAGGACTTCAACCCGCAGCAGATCAGCGCCTTCGTGCTGCAGAAGCTGAAGCGGGACGCCGAGGCCTACCTGGGTGAGACCGTCACCGACGCCGTCATCACCGTCCCGGCGTACTTCTCCGACTCCGAGCGCCAGGCCACCAAGGAGGCCGGTGAGATCGCGGGCCTCAACGTCCTGCGCATCGTCAACGAGCCGACCGCGGCCGCCCTGGCCTACGGCCTCGACAAGGACGACCAGACCATTCTGGTCTTCGACCTCGGCGGCGGCACCTTCGACGTCTCCCTGCTGGAGATCGGCGACGGGGTCGTCGAGGTGAAGGCCACCAACGGTGACAACCACCTCGGTGGTGACGACTGGGACCAGAAGGTCGTCGACCACCTGGTCAAGGTCTTCCAGGCCGGCCACGGCGTCGACCTGTCCAAGGACAAGATGGCCCTGCAGCGTCTGCGCGAGGCCGCCGAGAAGGCCAAGATCGAGCTGTCCTCGTCCTCCGAGACCTCGATCAACCTGCCCTACATCACGGCCTCCGCCGAGGGCCCGCTGCACCTGGACGAGAAGCTCACCCGCGCCCAGTTCCAGCAGCTCACCTCCGACCTGCTGGAGCGCTGCAAGGTCCCGTTCCACAACGTGATCAAGGACGCCGGCATCTCGCTCTCCGAGATCGACCACGTCGTCCTGGTCGGCGGCTCGACCCGCATGCCCGCCGTCGCCGAGCTCGTCCGCGAGCTGACCGGCGGCAAGGACGCCAACAAGGGCGTCAACCCGGACGAGGTCGTCGCCATCGGCGCCGCGCTCCAGGCCGGTGTCCTCAAGGGCGAGGTCAAGGACGTCCTGCTGCTCGACGTCACCCCGCTGTCCCTCGGCATCGAGACCAAGGGCGGCATCATGACCAAGCTGATCGAGCGCAACACCACGATCCCGACCAAGCGCTCCGAGATCTTCACCACGGCCGAGGACAACCAGCCGTCCGTGCAGATCCAGGTCTACCAGGGCGAGCGCGAGATCGCGGCGTACAACAAGAAGCTGGGCATGTTCGAGCTGACCGGCCTGCCGCCGGCGCCGCGCGGCCTGCCGCAGATCGAGGTCACCTTCGACATCGACGCCAACGGCATCATGCACGTCGGCGCGAAGGACCTCGGCACCGGCAAGGAGCAGAAGATGACCGTCACCGGCGGCTCCGCGCTGCCGAAGGACGACATCGAGCGCATGATGCGCGAGGCCGAGCAGTACGCGGAGGAGGACCACAAGCGCCGCGAGTCCGTCGAGACCCGCAACTCCGCCGAGCAGCTCGTCTACTCGACCGAGAAGTTCATCGCGGACAACACCGACAAGCTCCCCGCCGACGTCAAGGCCGAGGTCGAGACCGCCATCGGCGAGCTCAAGGAGGCCCTGAAGGGCGAGGACATCGCGAAGATCCGCGAAGCCTCGGAGAAGGTCTCCACCACCGCGCAGAAGCTCGGCCAGGCGCTGTACGCCAACGCCGACGCCGCCGCCCCGGCCGGCGAGTCCGCCCAGGCCAAGGACGACGACGTCGTCGACGCCGAGATCGTGGACGACGAGAAGCCCAAGGGCGGTGCGGCATGACGGACAAGCCGCAGGGCGGCAAGCCCGGCGACGACTCCGCCGCCGACGAGGCTGTGATCAAGGCCGCCGAGGAGGCCGCCGCAGCCGGCGCCGCCGACTCCGGCTCCGGTGCTGGCTCCGACGAACTCGCCACTGCCAAGCGGGAGTCGGCCGAGCGCACCGCCGACCTGCAGCGTCTGCAGGCCGAGTACCAGAACTACCGCAAGCGGGTCGAGCGCGACCGGCTGACGGTCCGCGAGATCGCGGTCTCCAACATCCTGGAGTCCCTGATCCCGGTGCTCGACGACATCGGCCGCGCCCGCGAGCACGGCGAGGTCACCGGCGGCTTCAAGTCCGTCGCCGAGTCCCTGGAGACGGTCGTCGCCAAGCTGGGCCTCCAGCAGTTCGGCAAGGAGGGCGAGCCCTTCGACCCGACCATGCACGAGGCGCTGATGCACAGCTACTCCTCGGACGTCACCGAGGACACCTGCGTGCAGATCCTCCAGCCCGGCTACCGCATCGGCGAGCGGATCATCCGCCCCGCCATGGTCGCCGTCGCGGAGCCCCAGCCGGGCACCCAGACCACGGCCGCGCCCGACGGCGAGGCGAAGTCCGGGGACGCGGACAAGTCCGACGGTGGTTCGGACAGCTGACAACCTGTGACAGCTGACAACCAGTGCGCTGCGGAGTCGTACGCCGGCCAGAACGGCGGCCGACTCCGCAGCGCGCTGTCAACAGCGCCCGGTGGAGCGGCTGTTGACAGCGCAGCGAGGATGGACATCGGGAGGTGGCGGCAGCTATGAGCAAGCGCAGCGAGCGAATCGTTGAAAGGCGCGTGTTGCGCGGAGCGGCTGCCGAGCGGAGCGAGGTGGACGCATGAGTGGCAAGGACTACGTGGAGAAGGACTACTACAAGGTCCTCGGCGTGCCCAAGGACGCCACCGCCGCCGAGATCAAGAAGACCTACCGCAAGCTCGCGCGCGAGTTCCACCCGGACGCCAACAAGGGCGACGCCAAGGCCGAAGACCGCTTCAAGGACATCTCCGAGGCCTACGACGTCCTGTCCGACGAGAAGCGCCGCAAGGAGTACGACGAGGCCCGCAGCCTCTTCGCCAACGGCGGCTTCCGGGCCGGCGGCCCCGGCCAGGGCAACGGCAGCTACAGCTTCGACTTCGGCGACCTCTTCAGCGGCAGCCAGAACACCGGCAGCGGCGGGCTCGGCGACGTCTTCGGCGGACTCTTCAACCGCAGCGGCGGCCGGCAGGCCCAGCCCCGGCGCGGCGCCGACGTCGAGACCGAGGTGACCCTCGCCTTCGACGAGGCCGTCGACGGTGCGACCGTCCCGCTGCGGATGACCAGCCAGGCCCCCTGCCGCACCTGCAACGGCACCGGCGCCAAGTCCGGCACCACCCCGCGGGTCTGCCCGACCTGCGTCGGCGCCGGCACCGTCAGCCGCGGCCAGGGCGCGTTCGCGCTCTCCGAGCCGTGCAAGGACTGCCGCGGGCGCGGCATGATCGTCGATGACCCGTGCGTCGACTGCCACGGCAGCGGCCGGGCCAGCTCCGCCCACACCATGCAGGTCCGCATCCCGGCCGGCGTCCAGGACGCCCAGCGCATCCGGCTCAAGGGCAAGGGCGCCCAGGGCGAACGCGGCGGACAGCCCGGCGACCTCTACGTCACCGTGCACGTCGACCCGCACCCCGTCTTCGGGCGCAAGGGGGACAACCTCACCGTCACCGTCCCCGTCACCTTCCCCGAAGCCACCCTCGGCGCCACCATCGAGGTGCCCACGCTGAACGGGCCGGCCGTGAAGCTGAAGCTGCCCCCCGGCAGCGCCAACGGCCTCACCATGCGCGCCCGCGGCAAGGGCGCCACCCGCAAGGACGGCACCCGCGGCGACCTCCTCGTCACCGTCGAGGTCGTGGTGCCGCGGCACATCACCGGGGACGCGCTGAACGCCCTGGAGCAGTACCGCGAGGCCACCGCCTCCGACGACCCACGAGCCGCCCTGTTCCGGGCGGCGAAGGGAGCGTGACGACCAGATGATCCCCAACAGTCCCATCGGCCCCGGCATCGGTGAAGGCCTGCCCGGCGTCGGCGACGGCCTGCCGGGCGACGGCCGCCGCACCCGGCGGCCCACCGCCCCGCCGCAGTACGTCCTCACCGAGGACACCCCGGTGTACGTCATCTCCGTCGCCGCCGAGCTCTCCGGCCTGCACCCGCAGACCCTCCGCCAGTACGACCGCCTCGGTCTGGTCAGCCCCGACCGCACCGCCGGCCGGGGCCGCCGCTACTCCGCGCGCGACATCCAGCAGTTGCGCGAGGTCCAGCGGCTCTCCCAGGACGAGGGCATCAACCTGGCCGGCATCAAGCGGATCATCGAGCTGGAGAACCAGGTCACCGCGCTCCAGTCCCGCATCGGCGAACTGGTCGACTCCCTCGACGGCGCCACCAGCGCCCTCCAGCAGCGCGAGGCCGCCGTCCACGCCTCCTACCGCCGCGACCTCGTCCCCTACCAGCCGCCCACCCAGTCCAGCGCCCTGGTCGTCTGGCGCCCCAAGCGCTGAGACTTGGCTGAACACCTCCGGCCGCCGGCTCCCCTCCGCCCGGGGGGTGCCGGCGGCTTGATCGTGGTGAGAGAGTGCTGTCGAACAAATCTGGCCGCCCTCACCGATGCCACCCGATCTGGCATGCTGCACTGCGATTCCGGTATTGGTGCCCGGCAGGTAGTGCAGACACGGCCACGGCAAGGAGCCCGCAGATGAGTGGACGAGAACAGCCCGGTACCGCCGCGATTGGGCCCTCCGTCCTCTCGAAAGAAGCGCGGGAGCTGTATCTGGCGGTCATCCGCGAGAACGGGCGGTTTCCGAAGGACTCCGACCTCGCCAAGGCGGGCGGGGCCCAGGAGGAGTTGGTGGCGATAGGCCTTCTGGTCGCCGACACCGACGAACCCGGTGTCCTCGTCGCGGTCGACCCTCAGCAGCTGTCCGAGAGCCTCTCCGTGACCTGGCAGCGCCAGGCACTCGACCTGCTCACCCGCGCGTCGGCCCTCGCCACCGATCTCCACGACCTGACGGCCGCCTACCACTCACCGGAGCAGGCCGGCGGCGCGATCGAGTACGTGCGGGGAAAGGTGCTGATCAACCAGCGGGTGCAGCAGATCGTCGCCAGCGCCTCGGAGGAGATCCTCGCCGCCCAACCCGGCGGGCCGCGCCCGTCCGAGGCGCTCACCGGCATCCTCGCCCGCGACCTCGAAGCCCTCCGCCTGGGCATCACGCTCAGGACGATCTACCACCCGAGCACCCGGTACCACGCTCCCACCAGGGAGTACGTGGCCACGATAACCAAGGCCGGCGGACGGTTCCGGACGCTGGAGGAGCCCTACACGCGATTGATCGTCATCGATCGCCGAATCGCGGTCATCCCCATCGCCGAGGACCTCAATCTGGCCGCCTTCGTGCACGATCGGGCCGTCATCAGCTACCTGATCAGCGAGATCTTCGAGCGGAACTGGAGCCGGGCGCTGGACTTCGACGGCGCGCGCGCCGTTCCGCAGCAGGTGGTCTCCGGGATGCGGCAGACGATCATCGACCTCATGCTCGAAGGCGTGAACCACCGGGTGATCGCCCGCAGACTCGGCATCAGCGAACGGACGCTCGCGCGGCACCTGGCCGAGATGCGCGACGAGCACAATGTCGAGTCGCTGTTCCAACTCGGGTACGCATTGGCCCGGAACAGCGTTCCGACCGACTCCGACAGCTATCACTGACCAAGCGTCGCGGCGGTCTCAGTTCCAGATCGTGTCATTGGCCAGCGCCATGGTCTGAGGCGCTGCCGCATCGTGGGAAACCCCGATGTTCCAGATCGTGTCGTCAGCCGGGCTCGAACCGCTCCCGATGAAAAGCGCCAGACCCACAACGACTGGAACCAGGACAAATCGCACCACCCGGCGTATCCGAGACATGGTGCCCCCTCTCTTTGTTTAAGACTTGGCGCGGGTACCCAGCCATTGTTTCGAACAACCTGCCACATAATGCCGCAAGCCCATGCCGGAAGCCAGGGGGCCTGCTACCCCAGTGCGTCATCTCTCTGCCAGGCATCGAGATGACACCACGGCTCTGTGGACGGTGGCGACGGTCGACAGAGACGATCAGTGCACTCCCCAACCCCTCTCGCGGGAGGGGGAAGACGGGGACACCACAAACAACATGTCCATGACTAGTTCGTTTCGACCACAACGAATGCACAGCAGCATTCCGATAGTCACCACCCAACGGGGCGATCGGCCTGGTTGGCACCTATCCCCGGAGTCGACAATGAGTGAGCCCTACCTGCGAGAGCACGCCGGACAGACCCCCGAGGGCCGGCGTGCGCGTGTGTTCCTGGCCGCGCCGCTGATGCGGCTGACCGGGCCCGCGGACAGTGTGGTGACGCTCGCCAGCCGGACGCGGCTGACGACGCTCCGCACCACCCTGCTCCGCAGCGGTGCCGCCGTGTACAGCGCGCACCACAGTGATGCCTGGACCGTCGCCGGGCAGGCGCCGGAGCCCCGGGTGCCGTCCGACTTCCGGGCCCTGCAGTCCGCGGACCTCGTGTTCGCCTACGTCGGGGCGCCGCTGTCGGCCGGGGTGAGCCTGGAGCTGGGGTGGGCGTCGGCGCTGCGGAAGCCGATCGTCCTCCTCGTCGACGAGGCCATCACGCACAACCCGCTGATCGCCACCATCGAGCAGGTCGCCCCCGTCCTGCCGCTGGTCTTCGACGACACCTGGTCGCAGGAGGCCCTCAACCACACCGTGGAGACCGCGCTCGACTGGGCCGGCATGGCGCTGTCCCTGCGCGAGGGCTTCTGGACCGCCCCCGGTGAGCAGTTCAACGTCCCCCGGCAGCAGCCCCCCGTCGTCGGCCGGGCCGGCTACTGGCCGACCAGCGCCGCCACCGGCTGACCAGCGCTCACCCATCGGGCTCCCCCGTCCGGGCTCCCCGCAGCTGCCAGCCCAGCTGGAACAGCGTCTCCGCGTCGTGCAGTTCGCGCAGCCGGGCGATGTGGCCGGCCACCGTCCGCTCGCTGAGACCGAGGCGGCCGGCGATGGCGCGCTGGGTGAGGCCCTGGGCGAGGAGCCGGCCGACCTGCTCGTGGGCCGTCGACTCGGGAGCGGACGCCTGGTCGGGGTTCCAGAGGAGGCGGCCGGAGCGGGCCCAGTCCCGTTCGAACACGGCCAGGAAATGGTCGACGGTCGCCGGATCCTCGATGAAGGTCGCGCTCCGGAGGTCGTCGGCGGACTGGAGCACGGCGATCCGGCGGTCGAAGATGTGCAGGTGGCGGAACGGCTCGGCCAGGACCCGGAAGCGGGCGCCCAGTTCGGTGCCGCGGGCGGTGTGGTCGGCGGTCGCCTGGTCCCGGACGGCGCCGGGTGCGTAGATCACCCGGATCCGGCCGCCCCGGCCGCAGAACCGGCCGATCCGTTCCAGGGCGTCCTCCAACTGGTGGGCGTGGCGGGGCCGGCCGGGCTGGGCGACGAGGATCTCCTGGCGGCAGTCCGCCTCCACCTCGGCGAATCGCCGGATGACCACGCCGAGGCCCTGGACGTGATGCACCGTACCGGCGCGGTCGGTCGGGCGCGGGGCCGTGTCGTAGGCCTTGGTCAGGTCGTCGAGGGCCTGCGGGAGTTGCGCGGCCTGGACCAGCAGCCGGGTGCCCTCGGCCCGGAGCTCGGCACTGATCCGGTCGCCGACCGTACGCGGGTTGACGGCGGTGCAGACGTCGGATTCGGGCCGGGCGAGCAGCAGCCCGAGCGCGAGCAGGTGTTCCAGGGCCGGCCGGTCGGCGGCGGCCACCTCGGCCCGGTCGATCCAGCCGCCGTGCCGGAGGATGCGCAGGTACAGGTCGTGTGCGGCCTGGTCGGGCCGCCCGGTGCCGCGCCCGTGCATCACGGCACCCGCCGACGGGCGGCGTCGGCCGCCGACCGGAGCTGCCAGCCGAGCTGGAAGAGCGTCTCGGCGTCGTACAGTTCGCGCAGCCGGGCGATGTGGCCGGCCACCGTGCGTTCGCTCAGGCCGAGGCGGGTGGCGATGGCGCGCTGGGTGAGGCCCTGGGCGAGGAAACGGCCGACCTGGTCGGGCAGGGAGTCGGCCGGCTCGGGGGCTTCCGGGCCACGGGCCCAGCGGACCCGGGCGGCGCGCTGCCAGTCGCGTTCGAAGGCGTCGGCCATGAAGTCGACCACCACCGGGTCCTCGACGAAGGCCGCGCGGCTGTTGTCGGACGCGGCGGGGATGACGGCCACCTTCCGGTCGTAGATCAGGACCCGCCGGAACGGCTCGCCCAGCACCCGGTACCGGCAGCCGACCTCGGCGGCCGCGGCGGCGAAGGCTGCGGTCGCCGGATCGGCGGCCGCCGCCGGCTCGTAGATGCCCCGGACGGTGCCGCCGCGCTCGGCGAGTCGCCGCATCCGGTCGAGGGCGTCCGGGAGCCCCTCGACGGGCCGGGCCCCGCCGGGCTGGGCGGCCAGCATCTCCTGCGAGCACTCGGCGTCGAGTTGGGCCAGGCGCAGGCGGATCTGCTCGAAGCCGTGCACGTACGTGACCTCGACGGAGCACTCGGGGTGGCGCGGCGTGACGTCGAAGGCCTGCGCCAACTCGGCGAACTGCTCGGGCGTTTCGTCCGCCCTGGCCAGCAATTCGCCACCCGTGGAACGCAGTTCGGACCCGATTCGGCCGATGACGACACGCGGGTTCACCGCGGCGTAGGCCGCGTCCTCGACCCTCGGGACGACCAGTCCGAGGTCGAGCAACCGCCCCAGGACCGGTTCGTCACCCGGAGCCAGGTCGGCCGCCCGGAGGATGCCGCCGTTGCCGACGACGGCGAGGTACAGCGCCCGGGCGGCGTCGTCGGGCAGGGGGGAGTCGGGCAGGGGGGAGGTCGACGGGTCGGTCATGGGGCTCCCCCCGGAGCTGCCGGCCGAGGTGGAAGAGGGTGTGGGCGGAGGGCAGGCCGGTCGGCGGGGGCGCGCTCGGCGGGGCCGGGTTCATCGGTCATCGCGGGCGCCTCTCATCAGCCAGCCGAGTTGGAAGAGGGTCTGGGCTCCGTGGCGGTCGCGGAGGCGGGAGATGTGGGCGGCGACGGTGCGTTCGCTGAGGCCGAGGCGGGTGGCGACGGCGCGCTGGGTGAGGCCGCGGGCGAGGAGGCGGCCGATCCGGTCGGGGACGGTGCGGGTGGGACCGAGGGTGGCGGCGGTGTCGGCGGTTTCGGCGCGGGCCCAGTCGCGTTCGAAGGCGCCGACCAGGAAGGTGATGGCGGCCGGGTCGGTGATGAAGGCGGCGGTGCTGTTGTCGTCGTTGGCGGAGATCACGGCGACGGCGCGGTCGAAGACGAGCAGCCGCTGGAACGGCTCGTCGAGCACGCGGATGAGGGAGCCGTGCCGGGTGACCTCCTCGACGTAGGCGAGGGCGGGCGGGTCGGCGAGGGCGACGGGCTGGTAGATGGTGCGCAGGGAGCAGCCGCGCTGGAGCAGGTGGACGTCCTGGAGGAGGGCGACCTGCAGGGTGCCGGCGGGGCGGTGGCCGGGTTGGGCGGCGAGGACTTCGGAGCGGCAGTCGGAGGCGAGCTGGGAGATCCGCTGGCGGATGTGGACGTGGCCCTCGACGTGGACGGCGCCGCCGGCCCGGCCGGAGGGCCGGGGCATCGCGTCGTAGGCGCGGGTGAGGCCGTCGAGGGCGCCGGGGAGGTTCTCGGCGCGGACCAGCAGCCTGGTCGCCTCGCTGCGGAGTTCGGCGCCCAGGCGGTCGGTGACGGAGCGTGGGCTGATGGCGGTGTAGCAGTGGTCCATCGGGTTGGCGATGAGCAGGCCGAGGTCGACGAGCTGCTGGAGCGCGGCCTGGTCGGCGTCCGGGGTGTCGGCGAACGGGATGCGTCCGCCCCGGGCGAGGATCGCCAGGTAGAACTGCCGGGCGGCCTCGTCGGGCTCCTCGCCCGGGGGCTGTCCGTGCTGCGGCGCGACCGCCGGTTCCACCGTCACGTCGCACACTCCCTGCCGGACGCTTCTCCCTCGTTGCCGCCGTCGCGCCGTCCGGCGCGGGGCTCGGCGGTCACGGTACCGGGCTGACGGCGGCCTCCGGGGTCCGGGTGCCGTCGCACTCCGGGGGCCCGGGGGCCACCGTCGCTACGCCCATGCCCAGGCGCTTCCGTCGAGGCGGAGCAGCAACGCCTCGACGGCTCCGGTTCCGGGGGCCATCACCACACATGGCGCCCCGACCGGCGCTCTTCCCCCCCGTTTCACGCGTGCGGGACGTTGCACCCGTGGTCAGTTTCGAAGAGCAAGTCGCCACCATCGGGCTGCGGTGCCCGGTCGGCCTGGCGTGACTCCACCCTCACAGTGTGACGGCCGGTGAACAAGTGTCGCCCGAGTGCAGGTTCGCGCAATTGCAGCTATCTGCACGGCGGGTGGGGCGGGCGGGGTCGAGCGGCGGGACGGATTCCGGTAAAGGCCGAGGCCAGCGGGGCTCGCGGGGGGCACCCGCCCGTACGGTCGGTCGGCCGCGCGCGGTCGGGCCGCGGGTGCGGGTTCCTGCAACGGCGGCGTGCGGCGGGAATCGTCAGGCACGCGCCAGCAGCCGTCCGCGGGCGAGCCCGGCGGCGGTCCCGCCGGCGGCGAGCACCCAGGCGGTGGCCAGCAGCAGGTAGAGCCCGGTGGCGATCGCGGTGAAGCCGCCGAACCCGGTGTGCCGGGCGAGCGCGGAGGCGCCGGTGACGCAGGTGCCGATCGGGAAGGTGTACGCCCACCAGGTCATCGCGAACGGCATGCCGGCCCGGCGGGCGCGCAGGTTGGCGGTGAGCGCGACGGCCAGCCAGAGCATCGCGACGCCGAGCACCGCGACGCCGTACAGCTCGGCGAAGGGGAGCATGGCTGGGGCCAGCGCGGGCAGCACCGGGCGGGCGGCGTCGGCGAGTTGGTGGACGGCGGTGACGGACTGGCCGAGCGGGCCGAGCACCAGGAACAGCGAGGGGGTGAGCACCAGGGTGGGCAGCTTGCTGTGGAACAGCCCGGTGAAGACCACCGGCAGCAGCACCAGGGTGGCCAGCAGGCCGATCCCGAAGAGGGCCCAGCAGGCGTACAGCATGGTCTGCTGCGCCAGCCCGGCCGGCAGGTGCGGGATGAGGGCCGGGCCGGTGGCGGAGGCGACCAGCGGGGCGACCACCGGCAGCAGCCAGGTCGGGTTGGCCTCCAGGGCGGAGACCGGGTGTCGGGTGATCATCAGGTACGGGATGCCGCCGGCGACGGCCAGCGCGTACAGGGTGCCGACGCCCCACAGCACGGCGTCGACGGCGACCGCGGGGCCGGTGCCGATCACCCGGGAGCCGAGCAGCAGGGTGCCGAGGCCGACCGAGAGCAGGGCCATCGGCGGGCAGCCGTAGAAGACGGCGGTGGCCGGGTTGTCCAGCAGCTGGGTGCGGGCGGCCTCGCGGTGCCGGGTGAGGTGGACCAACCGGGCCGCGCCCAGCACCAGCAGGGCGGCGAGTCCGAGCGCCCACATCACCTCGCCGAAGCCGATCAGCCCGGGCAGCCGCAGCGGCAGGACGGCCGCGCCGTTGCCCAGGATCGCGGTGCCCATGACGGCGGCGTACCAGTTGGGGCCGAGCTGGGCGAGGTCGAGGCGGGCACGCAGCGAGGAACGGGAGGGGCGGGTGAGCGGGCGGGCATCGGCCAAGGTGGACATGGTTCCACCGTGCCGCCCCGGGCCGGGCTCCGGTAGCGCCGCGGGCTCTATGAGGACATAGCCTGGACCTATGGCCCTCTCCCCCCGCGTCCCCGAGCTCGGCGCCCTGGAACTGCTGCTCGCGGTGGCCCGGCTGGGCAGCGTCGGGCGGGCCGCGGCCGAACTGGGCGTGAGCCAGCCGACCGCCAGCGCCCGGATCAAGGGCATGGAGCGGCAGATCGGCGTCCCGCTGCTGGAGCGCTCCCCCCGGGGCAGTCGGCCGACCGTGGCGGGGCGGCTGGTGGTCGAGTGGGCCGGGCACGTGGTGGAGGCGGCGCAGGCGCTGGACGCCGGGATCGACGCGCTGCGCGAGCGGCGGGACGCCAAGCTGCGGGTGGTGGCCAGCCTGACCGTCGCCGAGTACCTGATGCCGGGCTGGCTGCTGGCCCTGGCCGAGGCCAGTCCGGGCACGGCGGTGACGCTGCGGACGGCGAACTCGGCGGAGGTCGCCGGGCACGTGCTGGCCGGGGACGCCGACCTCGGCTTCGTCGAGGGCCCGTCCACCCCACCCGGGCTGGCCGGCGCCGTGGTGGCGGCGGACCGGCTGGTGGTCGTGGTGGCGCCCGGCCACCCGTGGGCGCGCCGCCGGACGCCGCTGACCGGGCCGGAGCTGGCCGCCACCCCGCTGGTGCTGCGCGAGTCGGGCTCGGGCACCCGGGAGATGCTGGAGATGGCGCTGGCGCCGTACGGGGGCGCGGTGCGGCCCCGGCTGGAGCTGGCCTCGTCCACCGCGCTGAAGGCGGCGGCGATGACCGGGGCCGGGCCGGTCTGCCTGAGCGAGCTGGCGGTGATGGAGGAGCTGGCCGTCCGGCGGCTGGTGGCCGTCCCGCTGGCCGAGGGGCTGGACCTGCGGCGGCCGCTGCGCGCGGTGTGGCCGGCCGGGCAGCGGCCGAGCGGGCCGGCCCGGGAGCTGCTGGGGCTGACCCGCCAGGTGCCCCGCGCGCAGCGGGTGGAACGCACGGAACGCGCGGAACGGGCGTAAAAACTTGAGCGGAGTAGACTCAACTTAGTGCATGCTGTACGTAGCAGCATTGAAGGACGACGAGGGAGGACCCCCCAGCAGTGGACGCCAGCAAGTTCACCACCAAGACGCAGGACGCCCTGTCCGCCGCGATCCGGCAGGCGGGCGCGGCCGGGAACCCGGACGTCAAGCCGGTGCACATCCTGATCGCCCTGCTGGAGCAGCCCGAGGGCATCGCCCGGCCGCTGTTGGAGGCCGTCGGGGCGGACGTCACCCGGATCGACGCCGAGGCCCGCCGCCAGCTGACCGCCCTGCCCAGCGCGATGGGCTCGACGGTCGCCGCGCCGCAGCTCGCCCGGGACACCCTCGCGGTGCTCACCGAGGCCGGCAAGCGCGCCGACGACCTGGACGACCAGTACGTCTCCACCGAGCACCTGATGGTCGGCCTGGCCGCCGAGGGCGGGCCGGTCGCCGAACTGCTGGCGCAGCAGGGCGCGACGGCGAAGGGCCTGCTCGCCGCGTTCAAGGACGTGCGCGGCAGCGGCCGGGTCACCTCTCCGGACCCTGAGGGCACCTACAAGGCACTGGAGAAGTACGGCACCGACCTGACCCAGGCCGCCCGGGACGGCAAGCTCGACCCGGTGATCGGCCGGGACCAGGAGATCCGCCGGGTCGTCCAGGTGCTCTCCCGCCGGACCAAGAACAACCCGGTGCTGATCGGCGAGCCGGGCGTCGGCAAGACCGCGGTGGTCGAGGGCCTGGCCCAGCGCATCGTCGCCGGCGACGTGCCGGAGTCGCTGCGCGGCAAGCGGCTGGTCTCGCTGGACCTCAGCGCGATGGTCGCGGGCGCCAAGTACCGCGGCGAGTTCGAGGAGCGGCTGAAGGCCGTCCTGAACGACATCAAGCAGAGCAACGGCCAGGTCGTCACCTTCATCGACGAGCTGCACACCATGGTCGGCGCGGGCGCCGGCGGCGACTCCGCGATGGACGCCGGCAACATGCTCAAGCCGATGCTGGCCCGCGGCGAGCTGCGGATGGTCGGCGCCACCACGCTGGACGAGTACCGCGAGCGGATCGAGAAGGACCCGGCCCTGGAGCGCCGCTTCCAGCAGGTGCTGGTCGGCGAGCCCAGCGTGGAGGACTCGATCGCCATCCTGCGCGGTCTCAAGGGCCGCTACGAGGCGCACCACAAGGTGCAGATCGCGGACGCCGCGCTGGTCGCCGCGGCCACCCTGTCCAACCGCTACATCACCTCCCGCTTCCTGCCCGACAAGGCGATCGACCTGGTCGACGAGGCGGCCTCCCGGCTGCGGATGGAGATCGACTCCTCCCCGGTCGAGATCGACGAACTCCAGCGCTCCGTCGACCGGTTGAGGATGGAGGAGCTGGCCCTGGAGAAGGAGTCGGACGCCGCCTCGATCGACCGGCTGGCCCGGCTGCGGCGCGATCTCGCCGACAAGAACGAGCAGTTGAGCGCCCTGACCGCGCGCTGGGAGCAGGAGAAGAAGAGCCTCAACCGGGTCGGCGAGCTCAAGGAGCGGCTGGACGACCTGAACGGCGCGCTCGAACGGGCCCAGCGCGACGGGGACTTCGAGCGGGCATCGAAGCTGATGTACGCGGAGATCCCGGCCGCCGAGACGGAGCTCACCGAGGCCCAGGAGCGGGCGGCGGACCAGGACGCCTCCGCCTCGATGGTGAAGGAGGAGGTCGGCCCGGACGACGTGGCCGACGTGGTCGCCTCCTGGACGGGCATCCCGGCCGGCCGCCTGCTGGAGGGCGAGAGCGCCAAACTCCTGCGCATGGAGGAGGAGTTGGGCGAGCGCCTGATCGGCCAGGCGGAGGCCGTGCGAGCGGTCTCGGACGCGGTGCGCCGCACCCGTTCCGGCATCGCCGACCCGGACCGCCCGACCGGTTCGTTCCTCTTCCTCGGCCCGACCGGCGTCGGCAAGACCGAACTCGCCAAGGCCCTGGCCGACTTCCTCTTCGACGACGAGCGGGCCATGGTCCGGATCGACATGAGCGAGTACGGCGAGAAGCACTCCGTCTCCCGCCTGGTCGGCGCCCCGCCCGGGTACATCGGCTACGAGGAGGGCGGCCAGCTCACCGAGGCGGTGCGCCGCCGCCCGTACAGCGTGGTGCTGCTGGACGAGGTGGAGAAGGCCCACCCGGAGGTCTTCGACGTCCTGCTCCAGGTGCTGGACGACGGCCGGCTCACCGACGGCCAGGGCCGCACGGTGGACTTCCGCAACGCGATCCTGATCCTCACCTCCAACCTGGGCAGTCAGTACCTGGTCGACCCGGCCACCCCGGAGGACCGGAAGAAGGCCCTGGTGCTGGACTCCGTCCGGGCCACGTTCAAGCCCGAGTTCCTCAACCGGCTGGACGACATCGTGGTCTTCGACCCGCTGGGCACCGCCGAGCTGAGCCGGATCGTCGACCTCCAGGTGGCCCGTCTCGGCGACCGGCTGCGCGAGCGCCGGCTCACCCTGGACGTCTCCGAGGCCGCCCGCGACTGGCTGGCCCTCACCGGCTACGACCCGGCGTACGGCGCCCGCCCGCTGCGCCGGCTGGTCCAGTCCGCAATCGGCGACCAGTTGGCCCGGGCCATCCTGTCCGGCCAGGTGCACGACGGGGACACCGTCCTGGTCGAGCGGGACGAGGAGGGCGACCGCCTCACCGTCCGCAGCCGCGGACTGCTGGAGAAGTAGCACCACCAGACCGGGCCGCCCGCACTATCATGCGGGCGGCCCGGTCAACACCCTTGCCGCACAGCACAGTTGACGGCACACTCGGCCACGGTCGCACCCGCCGCACCCCGCCGGCGCCCCGGCCGCGGCGGCCCTCCAGCCGGACACGCTCCGTCACCATCACCGCTTGCGGCGGGCGTCGGGAGCGCCCCGGACGAAGATCGACGCGTGGCCGGGTGCCCCTGTGAGGCAGGCCCCGGATGAGGCAGGATGGGAAGTGGAAAGGGCGGCCTCTCATTGCCGGCCACCACGTGCACTGAGGAAGAGGACCCCATGAGCATCGACCCGTCGTCCATCCCGTCGTTCGGCGCGCCCCAGGGCGGCGGCCAGCCCGGCGACCAGGGGCGGCCGGCCGGCCCGCCGCCGATCATCGTCCCGGACCAGGGCCTGGTGACCCAGCTGCTGGACCAGATGCAGCTCAAGCACGTCGTGGACGAGGAGGGCGACCTCACCGCCCCCTGGGAGGGCTTCCGCGTCTACTACATGTTCCGCGGCGAGCAGAAGGAGCTCTTCGCGGTGCGCGCCTTCTACGACCGCGCGTACCCGCTGGAGAAGAAGGGCGAGATCCTCGACCTCATCGACGAGTGGAACCGCGAGACCCTCTGGCCCAAGGTCTACACCCACACCCACGAGGACGGCGTGGTCCGCCTGATCGGCGAGGCCCAGATGATCGTCGGCACCGGCGTCAACCTGGACTACTTCGTCACCACCACCGCCAACTGGACCCAGGCCGCCGTCGGCTTCGAGCAGTGGATCGTCGAGCGCCTCGGCCTGCAGAACGAGATCGAGGGCGAGGACGGCGAGACTCCCGAGGGCACCAACGAGGCGTGACCCTGCCCGCCCCGCGAGCGCACGGCCCGACCACTTGGCCCCAGGTGGTCGGGCCGTCCTTGTCCCCGGCCCCCGGCTGACCCAGGATGGGGCCGACGACGACGCGTGAGGAGCCACCGATGGGCAACAGGCCGCTGCTGAACCGCCGACTGGCCGGTATGGGGACGACCATCTTCGCCGAGATGTCGGCCCTGACCACGGCCACCGGCTCGATCAACCTCGGCCAGGGCTTCCCCGACACCGACGGCCCGGCTTCGGTGGCCCGGGCCGCTGCCGACGCCGTGCTGAACGGCCGCGGCAACCAGTACCCGCCCGGCCCCGGCATCCCGGAGCTGCGGGCCGCGATCGCCGAGCACCAGCAGCGCTTCCACGGCCTCTCCTACGACCCGGACACCGAGGTGCTGGTCACCGCCGGTGCCACCGAGGCCATCGCCGCCACCCTGCTCGCCCTGCTGGAGCCCGGTGACGAGGTGATCGCCCTCGAACCCTTCTACGACTCCTACGCCGCCTGCATCGCCATGGCCGGCGCCACCCGCCGCCCGCTCACCCTGCGCGCCCCGGACTTCCGCCCCGACCTGGACGAACTGCGCACCCTGATCACCCCGCGCACCCGCCTGCTGCTGATCAACACCCCGCACAACCCGACCGGCACCGTGCTCACCGCCGACGAGCTGGCCGCCATCGCCGCCCTCGCCGTCGAACACGACCTGCTGGTCGTCACCGACGAGGTCTACGAGCACCTCGTCTTCGGCGCCACCCACCACCCGATCGCCGCCCTGCCCGGCATGCGCGAGCGCACCGTCTCCATCTCCTCCGCCGGCAAGACCTTCTCCTTCACCGGCTGGAAGGTCGGCTGGGTCACCGCGAACCCGGCCCTGGTCACGGCCGTCCGCACGGCCAAGCAGTACCTCACCTACGTCAGCGCCGGCCCCTTCCAGTACGCCGTCGCCGAGGCGCTGCGGCTGCCCGACAGCTACTTCGACGGCTTCCGCGCCGACCTGCTCCGCAAGCGCGACCTGCTGGTCGACGGGCTCACCGCGGCCGGCTTCCGGGTGTTCACCCCCGAGGGCACGTACTTCATCACCACCGACATCACCCCGCTCGGCGAGAAGGACGGCATCGAGTTCTGCCGCGCCCTGCCGGAGCGCTGCGGCGTCGTCGCCATCCCGAACGCCGTCTTCTACGACAACACCGAGGCCGGCCGCAGCCTGGTCCGCTTCACCTTCTGCAAGCAGGACTCCGTGCTGGAGGAAGCGGTGTCACGGCTCCAGCGCCTCTGAGCCGTCGCCCGGCCGCCGCCCGAGGCCGGACAGGTGGGCGTTCAGGATCGCCCGGGCCTCGGGTGCGGTGAGGCGGCCGACGAGGACGTGCGTGGTGAGCCCGTCGGCAAGGGCCAGCAGCGTCTTCGCCTCCCGGGCGGCGTCCGGCCCGGCCGCCGGCGAGGCCTCGGCGATCAGCCGGGCGAACAGGCCCTCCAGGGCGGCGTAGTCGGCGTTCAGCGGGCCCGCCAGCCGCTCGTCGACGGCGGCCTGTGCGACGAAGGCCAGCCAGACCCGCGCCTGGGAGCGCTGTCCGTCGCCGAGCAGCGCCACCTCGGCGGCCGCGTGTGCCAGGGCGGCGGCGGGCGAGGGCGCCGGGTCGTCGGCGGGGTACGCCTGGACCCGGGCGGTGATCTGCTCGCCGACGTGGCCGAGGGCGAAGCGGAGCATCTCGTCCTTGGTGCGGAAGCAGCGCTGGACGGCTCCGGTCGACACCTGCGCGCGGTCGGCCACGTCGCGCAGGGTCACCCCTTCCAGGCCGCGTTCGTCGGCGAGCCGGCAGACGGCCTCGGCGATCCGTCGGCGTCGGCCGTCGTGGTCCACCTGTCTGGGCACGGGCTCCCCCTCCGATTTATTCGATGCACTCGTATCGGTTCCCAGGCTACGGTACCGATACGAGCGCATCGGAACGAGGAGGGGAGTACGTCATGCAGGACGCCCTGTGGCGACTGACGGCCACCGCGCAGGCGGCGGCGGTACGCGGCAAAGAGGTCTCGGCCGTCGAACTGCTCGACAGCCACCTGGAGCGGATCG
The DNA here is from genome assembly GCF_042720685.1 of Kitasatospora sp. NPDC058492. Taxonomy (NCBI): domain Bacteria; kingdom Bacillati; phylum Actinomycetota; class Actinomycetes; order Kitasatosporales; family Streptomycetaceae; genus Kitasatospora; species Kitasatospora sp. NPDC058492. The sequence goes on along the minus strand of NZ_JBHXMU010000010.1, from coordinate 111,569 downwards.
GCGCGGTGAACCCGCAGGTGAACGCCGTCACCCAGGTCCTGGCGGAGCGCGCCCGGGCACAGGCCCAGGAGCTCGACCGGCGCCTGGCCGCGGGCGAGGACCCCGGCCCGCTGGCGGGCGTGCCGTTCACCGTGAAGGAGACCACCGCCATCGAGGGCGTGGCCACCACCTTCGGGGTGCCGCGCTTCCGCGACCTGGTGGCGCGGGCCGACGCTCCCCCGGTCGCCCGGCTGCGCGCGGCCGGGGCCGTACCGATCGGGCACAGCAACATGCCCACCATGATCCTGGCCGGGATGCACACCCGCAGCGAGCTCTACGGCGACACCGCCAACCCGTGGGACCGCGGCCGCACCCCGGGCGGGAGCAGCGGCGGTGACGGCGCGGCCGTCGCGACCGGCCTGGCCGCGCTCGGGCTCGGCAACGACTCCGGCGCGTCCATCCGCGTCCCGGCCTCGTTCTGCGGGGTCGCCGGGCTGAACCCGTCCAGCGGCCGCTTCCCCGCCGACCACCGCGCGTTCGGGCCACAGGACCCGGGGCCGGCCTCCCAGTGGCTGGTCTCCGACGGCCCGCTCGCCCGGAGCGTCGCCGACCTGCGGCTGGCCTACGAGGTGCTGGCCGGCCCCGATCCGCGCGACCCTCGCGCCCTGCCCGTGCCACGCTACGGCGAGCCGCTGCCCGGGCCGGTGAAGGTCGCGGTGGTGGCCGATCCGGGCGGCCACGGCGTCCACCCGACCGTCCGGGCCGCGGTCGAGCGCGCGGCGGCGGCGCTGCGGGACGCCGGGTACGACGTGCGCGAGGTGGCGGACGTCCCGCGGCTCGACGAGGCCCTGGAGGTGTGCGACCGGATCACCATGACGGAGTTCGCGCCCAAGTGGCCCGCCGTACGCTCCCTGCTCGGCCCGGGCGGCGACCGCTACATCGAGCTGACGATGGCCCGCACCCCGCCCGCGACGGCCGCCGAGCTCATGGAGCTGATGGGGAGCTGGCTGGGCATCCGCCGCTCCTGGGCCGAATTCCTGGACGAGTACCCGCTGCTGCTCGGACCGGTGTTCACCGAACCGCCGGTCGAGCCGGGCATCGAGTCCCGGGACGCGGCCGGGTGGGAGCTGGTCCGCACGGCGATGCGGCTGTGCAAGGTGACCAGCTTCGCGGGGCTGCCGGCGGTGGCGGTGCCCACCGGCCTGGCCGACGGACTGCCGACCGGGGTGCAGCTCGTCGGGCGGGCGTTCCGGGAGGACCTCTGCCTGGAGGCGGCGCAGGCGGTCGAGGACCGGCTCGGGGTCCTCGCGCCGATCGACCCCCGGCCGTGAGGGGAGCAATGATGGCCCGGCGAGCGGGCTGGACTTCCTCAACTCGCCTGACAGTCATGCCTGGTTGACACCTGGTTGACGATTGAATGATGCCTGTGAGGCAATTCCCTCAACCTCGGCGGAACGCTCCGACCGCCCTGCCCGCCCGGTGCGTGCAGGGCGGTGGCGCACGAGGCGCGTGCCCGGCGCACTACCAGCGTGCACGGCGCACGACCCGGTCATAGGGGCGCGCGCTGTGCAGAGTCGCACACCGGGTCGATCAGAGCCGGGAAGCAGGTGTGCTCGAAACGGTGAATGCTTGACAAAGTTGGGTAAATCACCGGCGGACCCGGCGTATTCATGCTTCTCTGCTGCTGAATCTCCAGCCGGAATCCCTCCTTCCACGGTCGGCCGCGCCCAGGGCCGCACAGCCACGAACAGCCTCGCCATCGCCTAGGCCTACTCGGTGCTGCTCGGCGGGCGCGCACGGAGCTGAAACGCGGAGCCGAGCATGCTCACCACACTGCAGACCTCCTACACGGACACCCGCGCCGGTGACCTGGCCTGGTGCCTGGGCGGCGACCCGCTGCCCGCTCTCGCGGTCCGCGACCTGAGACTCGACGGAGGCGGCCACCCCGCCACGGCCGGCACCCTCCAGCTGCGACTGCTGGGCGCTTCGCACCAGGTGGTGATCGCCGCCGGCCCCGGCGAGTGCCTGGAGACCGTCGCCTGCCTGCCCGGCCGCCGCACCCCGCTGCCGGCCCGGGTGGCCAAGCAGGTCGGCGGCTGGGAGTACGAGTTCGCGGCCCGGATCGAGGCGCTGCCCCCGCACGACTTCGCGGCCCGCGCCCAGGAACTGCTGGCCCTGGTCGAGGGCCACCCGCGCGGCCTGGCCGGGGTGTTCCCGGGCGACCCGAGCGCCTTCACCGCGCTGGTCACCCAGGGCGGCGCCGACCGGCTGCTCTGGCGGACCTGGCACGCCTACCCGCAGGAGGGCCGGCTGGTCTGCACCCGCTCCTCGCTGGTGGTGTCCGGGGCATGACCGCCGGCCGCCCGACCAGGGTCACGGATCCCTCCATGGCCTATGAATCGCACGCAGGAACGATTCGTCAATCCGGCGTCCCGCACTGTCCGTCGAATGGGCGCAGCTATCCGTCCCGAACGTCCCCTAGCGTTTGTTCGTGATCAACCATCCGGCCGGTCCACCCGCCCGCTCGCGAGTGGACCTCGACGACGGCGCCCCACCCCGGCCCGGGCGGAGCCTCGCCCCCCTGCCCGCCCGCCGTCGGTCCCGGCTGCGCTCCCACCCCCGACTGGCCCGCCTCACCGTCCTGCTCGCCGCGTTCGTCTGTGCGGCCTGCGGACTCGTCTACGAACTCGAACTCGTGGCGCTCGGCGACTACCTGCTCGGGGACGCGGTCACCCAAACCTCCGTCGTGCTCTCCGTCATGGTGTTCGCGATGGGCCTCGGCTCGCTCCTCGCCAAACGCCTCACCCGGCAGCCCGCCACCGCCTTCGCCCTGGTCGAATGCGCCCTCGCGCTCACCGGCGGCCTCTCCGTCCTCGCGCTCTACTCCTGCTGGGCCTGGATCGGCCGCTACCAGGCCGCCATGGTCGGCCTCACCTGCCTCATCGGCATCCTCATCGGCGCCGAGATCCCGCTCCTGATGACCCTCATCCAGCGGATCCGGCGCGAGGACGCCGGCCGCGCCGCCGCCGACCTCTTCGCCGCCGACTACGTGGGCGCGCTGATCGGCGGCCTCGCCTTCCCCTTCCTCATCCTCCCCGGCCTCGGGCCCGGCGACGGCGCCCTCGTCACCGGCGCCGTCAACGCCGTCGCCGGAGCCGCCGTCGTGCTCTGGCTCTTCCGCGAGGAACCCGCCCCCCGGATACGGCTCCTGCTCTGGGGCGGCTGCGCGCTCGTCCTCGCCCTGCTCGCCGCGGCCGCCGCCGGCTCCGGCGCCATCGAACGCGCCGCCCGGCACGCCCTCTACGGCGCCCAGGTCCGCTTCGCCGCCCGCAGCCACTCCCAGGAGATCGTGCTCACCGGCCCCGCCGAAGGCCCGCTCCGGCTCTACCTGAACGGCCGTCTCACCGTCTGCGGACCCGACGAGTACCGCGGCAGCGAAGCCCTGGTCCACCCGGCGATGGCCGCCGGCCCGGACGCCCGCGTCCTGCTCCTCGGCGGCGGCGACGGCCTCGCCCTGCGCGAGGTGCTCCGGCACCGCGGCGTCCGCTCCGTCCGGCTCGTCGACGCCGACCCCGAGCTCCCCCGGCTCGCCCGCACCGACCCCGGACTCGCCGCCCTCACCGACCACTCCCTCGACGACCCGCGCGTCCACGCCACCGCCGCCGACCCGATGGCCTGGCTGCGCGGCGCCACGACCGGCGGACCGTACGACGTGGTGCTCGCCGACCTGCCCGCGCCCGCCGACGGCGGACCGGTCACCTTCCACTCCCAGGAGTTCTACGGCCTCGCCACCCGGCTGCTCTCCCCCGGCGGCCGCGTCGCCGTCCGGGCCGGCGGCGACCCGGGCGGCCTCTGGCCGATCGAGTCCGGCCTGCGGACGGCAGGGCTGCAGACCGTCCCGTACGCCGTCCAGGGCAGCGCCACCGCGAGTTGCCGCCCCGACCCGCCGGGCGCCGCCCAGACCTTCCTCCTCGCGGCCGCCGCCCGGCCCCCGCTCACCCTCGCCCCCGACGCCCCACCGCCCCGCGCCCTCACCCCCGACGCGCTCCGCGGCTCCGCCACCCGCCTCGCCGCCCTCCGCCCCGCCCACCCCCCGGCTGCCCTCACCCTGCTCGGCCCCCGCTGAGCCGGGGGCGCGGGGCGGGACACCGGTGGTCCCGGGGAAGTCGGGTGGCGGTGGGTAGGGACCGGGCGGGGTCGGGTCGGTAGGCTCCCTGACATGGAGCATGAGGTTGTCGTCCCGATGCCCGCCGAGTTGGTGCGGCAGGCCTTGCAGGATCCGGCTCTGCTGGCCCGTAGCGTGCCGGGGCTGAGCACCGAACCGGCCGCGGTCGGCGCAGGGCCGGCGGAGGAGATCGGCGGCCGGCTGAAGCTGCGGATCGGCGGCTCCACCATCACATACAAGGGCGTGCTGTCCCTGATCGAGGGACGCGAGGGCGTGCTGACCGTGTTCGCCGAGGGCCAGGAGGCCCGCGGCAGCGGCGAGGCGACCGCCACCGTCCGGGTCAGCGTCGCGGACGGCGCCGAGGACGGCACCGCGGTGGTCCGCTTCACCGGCGACCTGAGCGCCACCGGCCGGCTCACCGAGTTCGACGAGGAGACCCTCGACGCCGCCGGGCGGCGCCTGCTGGACCGGTTCGCCACCGCGCTCGCCTCCCCGGACGCCGAGCCCGAGCCGGAGAGCGAGAACGACGGCGAGGGCGACCCGGAGACCGGCAGCGAAGCCGAGGCCGGGACCGACGCCGGCGTGGTGTTCATCGAGGAGCACCAGGACCAGCCCGGCGACGACCTCGACGACGACCTGTCCGACCTGATCGCCTTCTCCGACGCCGACGCCGAGCGCTTCGGCCTGCCCACCGGCGGCGGCGACGAGGACGGGCCCGAGGAGGGCGTCGCCGAGGAGCTCCCCGCCGAGCCGCTCTTCGAGTACGAGGAGGAGCCGGCGGGCGGCGGCCCGGTGCGCCGCAGCATCGTCGGCCGCTCGGCCGAGGAGGTGGACCACGCGCCGCCGCGCGGGCGGTACGCCCCGGCGCTGCCGGCCCGCAGTGCCCGGGCCCGGGCGGCGTCCCGGTGGGGCGGCGAGGCCGGCGGGATCGTGGTGCCGGGTTCGGGCGGCCGCAGCGCGGTGCCGTGGGTGATCGGCGGCGGGGTCGCGCTGCTGGGTGGCGCCGTGGTGCTGGTCAGGGCCTTGCGTCGGCGCTGACCGGCGGGAGAGGGCCTAGACTGGACGCTCATGAGCAACGACCGCGACGCCCTGCTGGCACAGATCAAGGACAAGGCCGTCGTACACGGCAAGGTCACCCTTTCCTCCGGCAAGGAGGCCGACTACTACGTCGACCTGCGCCGGATCACGCTGGACGGCCAGGCCGCCCCGCTGGTCGGTCGGGTGATGCTGGACGCGACCTCGCACCTGGAGTACGACGCCGTCGGCGGTCTGACCCTGGGCGCCGACCCGGTGGCCGCCGCGATGCTGCACGCCGCCGCCGCGCGCGGGCGTGAGCTGGACGCCTTCGTGGTCCGCAAGGCGGGCAAGGCGCACGGCCTGCAGCGCCGGATCGAGGGCCCGGAGGTCAAGGGCCGCCGGGTGCTGGCGGTCGAGGACACCTCCACCACCGGTGGCTCGGTGCTGACCGCCGTCGAGGCGCTGCGCGAGGCGGGTGCCGAGGTGGTCGGCGTCGCGGTGATCGTGGAGCGCGGCGGCGCGGCCGCGGTCGAGGCGCAGGGCCTGCCGTACGTGACCGCCTACGACCTGGACGACCTGGGCCTCTGAGCCCGGCCGGACCTGACAGCACGAAGGGGCCGGGTCCTGTTTCACGTGAAACGTGAGACGGGACCCGGCCCCTTCGCGTGTGCTGCGCGAAGCCCCGGTGCTCAGCCGCGCCGGTGGCGGCCGCCGCTCTGCACGGCGTCGGCCTCGGTGCTCTCCACGGCGCCGCCGGCCTTCCGCTTCTTGCGCTCGCGCAGGACCTCGATCAGGATCGGCGAGATCGAGAGCAGGACGATCAGCAGCACCGCCGGGATCAGGTACTTGTCGATCACCGGGGCGAGCGCGTCGCCGAAGAAGTAGCCGATCAGCAGCATGGACTCGGTCCAGAGCACGCCGCCGACGACGTTCCACAGGAAGAACGTCCGGGCGGGCATCTCCAGGGTGCCCGCGACCGGGTTGAGGAAGGTCCGGACGATCGGCATGAAGCGGGCCAGCACCACGGCCTTGCCGGGCCCGAACTTGTTGAAGTACTCCTCCGCCTTCATCACGTACTCGCGGCGGAAGATCTTCGACTCGGGCTTGTCGAACATCTTCGGCCCGACCTTGACCCCGATCAGGTGCCCGAGCTGGGCCCCCGCGACCGCGGCCACCGGGGCGCCGACGAGCAGGACGGCGATCGGCAGCTTGGCGCCGTCGCCGAGCACCGACGAGGCGGCGTTCGACGCCGCGACGCCGGCGATGATCAGCAGTGAGTCACCCGGGAAGAAGAAGCCGACCAGCAGGCCGGTCTCCGCGAAGATGATCGCGATCAGCCCGATGGCGCCGACGGACGAGATCAGTGATTTGGCGTCGAGAAGGTTGACGGCCAGCTGGTTGTAGTCCACGGCCGCAGGATAGCTGGCCGTTCTGTCCGGAGGCTTCGCCCGGCAGGTGTATCCGGTGTCCGCCGAACGTCGTAGGAGCGGGCCGTCCGCGTCGTCGCCGGCGACGGTCCGACTGGCGGGCTCCTGCTGACCTGCGGGCACGAGTCTGGGAGGATGGCACGGGCGTCCGGTCCGCAGCGGCACACCACCCTCATTGCCGTACCGCGGAGGTCGCTCGAACCTTGGTGCCGGAGAGCCACACCGCAGCGCCGCGCGTCGGCGGCCGGCACGGAGTCGTACCGAAGGCGTACACAGCGTCGGACAGCACCGTCCGTACGCCGCAACCCGACAGGAGCGGATCGCATGCCCATCGCAACTCCCGAGGTCTACAACGAGATGCTGGACCGGGCCAAGGCGGGCAAGTTCGCCTACCCGGCCATCAACGTCACCTCGTCGCAGACGCTGCACGCCGCACTGCGTGGTTTCGCCGAGGCCGAGAGCGACGGCATCATCCAGATCTCGACCGGTGGCGCGGAGTTCCTGGGCGGCCAGCACAACAAGGACATGGTGACCGGCGCCGTGGCGCTGGCCGAGTTCGCGCACATCGTCGCCGCCAAGTACGACATCACCGTCGCGCTGCACACCGACCACTGCCCGAAGGACAAGCTGGACGGCTACGTCCGCCCGCTGCTGGCGGTCTCCGCCGAGCGCGTGGCCAAGGGCCAGAACCCGCTGTTCCAGTCGCACATGTGGGACGGCTCGGCCGAGACCCTCGCCGACAACCTGGCGATCGCCCAGGAGCTGCTGGCCCAGGCCGCCGCCGCCAAGATCATCCTTGAGGTCGAGATCACCCCGACCGGCGGCGAGGAGGACGGCGTCACGCACGAGATCAACGACGAGCTGTACACCACCGTCAACGACGCCGTGCGCACCGCCGAGGCGCTGGGCCTGGGCGAGAAGGGCCGCTACCTGCTGGCCGCCTCGTTCGGCAACGTGCACGGCGTCTACAAGCCGGGCAACGTCGTGCTGAAGCCGGAGCTGCTGCGCGAGCTGCAGGACGCGATCGGCAAGCAGTACGGCAAGACCGACCCGTTCGACTTCGTCTTCCACGGCGGTTCGGGCTCGACCGCGGCGGAGATCGCCACCGCGCTGGAGAACGGCGTCGTGAAGATGAACCTGGACACCGACACCCAGTACGCCTTCACCCGCCCGGTCGTGGACCACATGTTCCGCAACTACGACGGCGTGCTGAAGGTCGACGGCGAGGTCGGCAAGAAGAACACCTACGACCCGCGCACCTGGGGCAAGCTCGCCGAGGCGGGCATGGCCGCCCGCGTGCTGGAGGCCGCGCAGCAGCTGCGATCGGCCGGCAACCGCCTGAAGTGAGCCCGGCGGCCGGGCTGAGCCCGGCCACCGTGTGAACGCGGATGCGCCCCCCGGTGGACTTCACCGGGGGGCGCACCTGTGTTGTGGGTCTGCTGCCTCGGCAGCCGTGCGGGTCTACTGCTTCAGCTCCGCGTACGCCTCCGCGCTGCTGTCCTTCAGGAACTGCCAGCAGCGGGCCTCCTCCTCGGTGTCCTTGATCGCGCCGGCCGCCCGTGCGAGCCCCGCCAGGCAGCGCAGGAAGCCGCGGTTGCCGCGGTGCTCCCACGGCACGGGGCCGTGGCCCTTCCAGCCGTTGCGACGCAGTGCGTCCAGGCCGCGGTGGTAGCCGGTGCGGGCGTAGGCGTAGGACTCGACGTAGCGGCCGGCCGCGTAGGCGTCGTCGGCGAGCATCGCCCAGGCGAGGCAGAAGGTCGGGAAGTCGGCGGCCACCTGGGTGGGTGAGGCCGATTCCTCCGCCAGCATGCGGTAGGGCTGCTCGTCCTCCGGGAGAAGGGTCGGGTCGGGGCCGTCGAGAAGATTCCGGTGAATCGCCATGCAGGCAGTCTGCCACCCGAGACGCCAGGGTCAACCGCCGTCCCGGGATCGGCGGCGGCCGCCGGGCGCCTGCATACCCGGTATGTGGACATTCACCCGTTCGCCATGTCAGGGTGTCGATCATGCCCGCAGCCAGATCCGCCGCCAGGAGCAGCAGTGCCCGCGGCCGCCGACGCCGCCGGCCGCCGCGCCGGCTCGGGCCCGGCATGCTCGCGGCGCTGGTCACGGCGGTGGCGGTGCTGGGCGGTACGGCGGTCGTGCTGACCCGCTCCTCGGACGCGCCCGACGGCGGGCCGACCGCCCAGGCGCGGATCGCCCCGCCGACCGAACAGGCCCCCTCGCCCGCCGGCCCGACACCGACCCCGACGCCGACCGACACCCCGAGCGAGCCCCCCGCCCCGCCCTCGCCGCCCGCCCCCACCACGCCCGACCCCGGCCCGGCCAAGGGCGCGGGCACCTTCAGCATCGCCGCCGCCACCGCCCAGCCGGTCGGACGCGGCACCGTGCGCCGCTACCGGGTGGAGGTCGAGGACGGCATAGGCATCGACGCCGCCTCCGCCGCCGCCCAGATCCACGGCTTCCTCGGCGACAAGCGCGGCTGGACCAACGACCGCAAGAACGGCTTCCAGCTGGTCGCCGGCGGCGGGTACGACTTCACCGTGAAGATCGCCTCGCCGGCCACCGTGGACCGGATCTGCGGCGCCTCCGGCCTGGACACCCACGGCGAGGTGAACTGCAACGTCGGCAACCAGGTGCTCGTCAACTCCAAGCGCTGGAACACCGGTTCACCGCAGTTCAGCGGCCCGCTCGACGAGTACCGGGCGCTGATCATCAACCACGAGGTCGGCCACCGGATAGGCCACGGGCACGAGACCTGCCCCGGCCCGGGCAAGCCGGCGCCCGCGATGATGCAGCAGATCTACGGGCTCAAGGGCTGCGAGCCGAACGCCTGGCCGTACTCGGAGAACGGCACCTACCTCAGCGGGCCGTCGGTGCCGTAGGACGCCCCCTGAAGCGCGGCTACCCGAGCACCGGCAGGTACTCCCGCAGGTCGCTGCGCTCGCCGGAGGCGGAGACCGCCGCCGCGTCCACCGCGGCCGCCCAGTCGGCCCGGCCGGTGGCCAGCCGGATCCAGGTCAGCGGGTCGGTCTCGACCACGTTCGGCGGGGTGCCCCGGGTGTGCCGGGGGCCCTCGACGGCCTGCACGACGGCGTACGGCGGGATCCGCAGCTCGACCGCGCCGCCCGGCGTGCGGTCGGCGAAGGCGTCGGCCAGCAGCCGGGTGACGGCGGCGACGGCCTGGCGGTCGTGCGGGAAGCCGTCGAGGCCGAGCGCGGCGGCCAGGTCGTCGGCGTGCACGACGGTCTCCACCAGCCTGGTCACCAGCATGTCGGCGAGGGTTATCGAGCCGAGTCGGATCTCGAACCGCCGTACCGGGTCGGCGGCTTCGGGCCGGTCCAGCAGGCCGGTCAGCGCGTCCGCCGCCCGGGTGAAGGCCTGCGCCACCGAAGCCGCGTCCCCGCCGAAGTCGCCGGCGGCCCTCGCCCGGGCCTGCTCGTCGAGCAGCGGCGCGACCGTGCCGACCGCGGCCACCCACCCCGGCAGGTCCAACGGCGCCCGCCCCTCCAGCGGATCGTCGAGGTGCTCGGGGACGAAGTCGAGCTGGACGGCGAGGTGCGCGATCAGCTCGCGGACCGTCCACTCCCCCAGCCTGGTCGGCCGGGCCAACCACTGCTCGGCGTCCGGGCGTTCACAGAGCTGCCGGACGGCGTCGCGCAGCGCGCCGGTCTGCGCCGCGAGCGCGGTGCGCACCTTCTGCGGCTGGTAGGTACGGGGCTTGGGGGGCATGGCCCTCAACATACGCCGAGGGGCGGACAGCCCCGCCTGCACCGGGGTGCGGACAGCCCCGCACACGCCGAAGGGCGGACGGCCCCGTCGGACCCTCCGCCCCTCGAACCGTGCGGGTCAGGCGAGCAGAGCCTCGATGACGCCGGTGTGGGCGTCCTTCAGCTCGGCCAGCGAGACGGTGAACTGGCCCTGGACGTCCAGGGATTCGCCGTCCACGACACCGATGCGGGTGGCCGGCAGGCCGCGCGCGGTGCACATGTCGTTGAACCGGAGCTCCTCGCTGCGCGGCACCGCCACGACGGCGCGGCCGGCCGACTCGGAGAACAGGAACACGAACGGGTCCGCGCCCTCGGGCACGATGATCCGCGCGCCGTGGCCGCCCTTGAGGCAGCTCTCCACGAGCGCCTGGCCGAGGCCGCCGTCGGAGAGGTCGTGCGCGGCGTCGATCATGCCGTCGCGCGAGGCGGCGATCAGGATGTCGCCGAGCAGCCGCTCGCGCTCCAGGTCGACCTTGGGCGGCAGACCGCCGAGGTGGTCGTGGACCACCTGCGACCAGGCCGAGCCGCCGAGCTCGTCCGCGGTGTCGCCGAGCAGGTAGAGCAGCTGCCCCTCCTCGGCGAAGGCGGCCGGGGTGCGCCGGGTGACGTCGTCGATGACGCCGAGCACCGCGACCACCGGGGTCGGGTGGATGGCGACCTCGCCGGTCTGGTTGTACAGCGAGACGTTGCCGCCGGTGACCGGGGTGCCGAGCACCAGGCAGGCGTCGGCCAGGCCGCGGGTGGCCTCGGCGAACTGCCACATCACGTCCGGGTCCTCGGGGGAGCCGAAGTTGAGGCAGTCGGAGATCGCGAGCGGCTTGGCGCCGCCGGCCGCGACGTTGCGGTAGGCCTCGGCGAGGGCCAGCTGGGCGCCGGTGTACGGGTCCAGCTTGGTGTAGCGGCCGTTGCCGTCGGTGGCGACCGAGACGCCGAGGTTGGTCTCCTCGTCGATCCGGATCATGCCCGAGTCCTCGCCGACCGAGAGCACGGTGTTGCCGAGCACGTAGTGGTCGTACTGGTCGGTGATCCAGGACTTGGAGGCCTGGTTCGGGGAGCCGGCGACCTTCAGCAGGTCGGCCTTGAGGCCCTCGCCGGTGGTCGGGCGGGCCAGCCGCTCGCCGGTGGGGGCGTCGGCCTGCAGCGCGTCCTGCCAGCTCGGGCGGGCGTACGGGCGCTGGTAGGTCGGGCCCTCGTGGGCGACGGTGCGCGGCGGCACGTCGACGACGAGTTCGCCGTGCCAGAAGATCTCCAGGCGCTCGCCGTCGGTCACCTCACCGATGACGGTGGCGATGACGTCCCACTTCTCGCAGATCTCCAGGAAGCGGTCGACCTTGCCGGGCTCGACGATGGCGCACATGCGCTCCTGCGACTCGCTCATGAGGATCTCCTCGGGCGAGAGCGTGTTGTCGCGCAGCGGCACGGTGTCCAGCTCGACCCGCATGCCGCCGGAGCCGGCGCTCGCCAGCTCCGAGGTCGCGCAGGACAGGCCGGCGCCGCCCAGGTCCTGGATGCCCTTGACGAGCTTCTCCCGGAAGATCTCCAGGGTGCACTCGATCAGGAGCTTCTCCTGGAACGGGTCGCCGACCTGGACGGCCGGGCGCTTGGTCGGCTTGCTGTCGTCGAAGGTCTCGGAGGCGAGCACGGAGACGCCGCCGATGCCGTCGCCGCCGGTGCGGGCTCCGTACAGGATGACCTTGTTGCCGGCGCCGGAGGCCTGCGCGAGGTGGATGTCCTCGTGCTTCATGACGCCCACGCACAGCGCGTTGACCAGCGGGTTGCCCTGGTAGCAGGAGTCGAAGACGACCTCGCCGCCGATGTTCGGCAGGCCCAGGCAGTTGCCGTAGCCGCCGATGCCCGCGACGATCCCGGGCAGCACCCGCCGGGTGTCCGGGTGGTCGGCCGCACCGAACCGCAGCGGGTCCATCACGGCGACCGGGCGGGCGCCCATCGCGAGGATGTCGCGCACGATGCCGCCGATGCCGGTGGCCGCGCCCTGGTAGGGCTCGATGTACGACGGGTGGTTGTGCGACTCGACCTTGAAGGTCACGGCGTAGCCCTGGCCGACGTCGACCACACCGGCGTTCTCGCCGATGCCGACGAGCATCGCGTCCGAGTCGGGCTTCTTGTCGCCGAACTGCTTCAGGTGGACCTTGCTGCTCTTGTACGAACAGTGCTCCGACCACATGACCGAGTACATCGCGAGTTCGGCGCCGGTCGGGCGGCGGCCGAGAATCTCGCGGATGCGCGTGTACTCGTCCTCCTTGAGGCCGAGTTCGGCCCAGGGCTGGGCGACGTCCGGGGTCTGCTCGGCGTTCTTGACGGTGTCGAGGCTCATCAGGCGTTCACCAGCTGCTTCAGGACGGAAGTGAAGAAGCCCAGGCCCTCGACGGTCGGACCGGTGAGCGGCTCCACGGCGTGCTCCGGGTGCGGCATCAGGCCGACGACATTGCCGGCGGCGTTGGTGATGCCGGCGATGTCGCGGTACGAACCGTTCGGGTTACCGCATCCGTCAGCGGCATCGCCGCGGGCCACGTAACGGGCCACCACCCGGCCCTCCGCCTCCAGTTGGTCCAGGACGCGCTCCTCGGCGACGAACCGGCCCTCGCCGTTCTTCAGCGGAACGACGATTTCCTGGCCCGCCGAGTAATCCCGGGTCCAGGCGGTACCGGTGTTCTCGATGCGCAGCTTCTGGTCGCGGCAGACGAAGTGCAGCGAGTCGTTGCGGGTGAGCGCGCCGGGCAGCAGGTGCGATTCGCAGAGCACCTGGAAGCCGTTGCAGATACCGAGGACCGGCATTCCCAGCTTCGCCTGCTCGATGACGGTGTCCATCACGGGCGAGAAGCGGGAGATCGCGCCGCAGCGCAGATAGTCGCCGTAACTGAATCCGCCCGGCAGGACGACGGCGTCGACCTGGTGGAGATCCTTGTCACGGTGCCAGAGCGCGACCGGCTCGGCGCCGGCCAGGCGGACCGCGCGCTGGGCGTCACGGTCGTCGAGGGAGCCGGGGAAAGTGACGACGCCAACGCGGGTGGTCACTTCGCCGCCTCCTCGACGCGGACGGTGAAGTCCTCGATCACGGTGTTGGCGAGAAAGGTCTCGGCGGCTTCGCGGATACGGGCGAGCGCGGCGTCGTCGACCGGGCCCTCCACTTCCAGCTCGAAACGCTTGCCCTGGCGGACGTCGGCGATCCCGGTGAATCCGAGACGGGGCAGTGCACGCTGCACCGCCTGGCCCTGGGGGTCGAGGATCTCCGGCTTGAGCATGACGTCGACTACGACGCGTGCCACTGGCACTCCCGGTGGTGTCTTCGGTGAGGCGGGGGAACTCCAGACTACCGGGGGTTTCGGGCGGGATTGCTGGCCGGGGCAGGCGACGCGCGTAGACCCGAGACCCTTACGCGGCAAGGGATCCACGCCCGTGAACCCCCGGCCGGGCCGTGCGGTTTCCACGGATTCGGCCCCCGGAACGAGAACACCCGAAGAACACCCGAATACGGCACTCCGGGACAGATCGACCCGTCCCGCACTCCGGTATCCGGCACTCCGGCGAAGACACGTGAATATCCGGAAAAGAATGCCGGACTCTTCGATTTCGACCCCCTTCGGGTGCAGAATAGGGCCACCTGTCGCGGCAAGTGCTGCGTATCCGGCGGGCCACCAGGCCTGCCCGTATGCGCTTGCGCGAGTGGTGCACATCAGGCCCCCGGACGCACCCCGCGGACCGGCGGCCGAATTGCCCGAGAGGATTGACACCCATGGCTCAGCGTGTAGTTGTCACGCTCTCCGACGACCTGGACGGCGGCGCCGCGGCGGAAACCGTCCACTTCGGCGTCGACGGGAAGTCGTACGAGATCGACCTGTCCGTGGACAACGCGGAAAAGCTGCGGGAGGCCCTCGCTCCGTTCGTCGCGGCCGGCCGCCGCCAGAGCCGCACCGGAAAGTCCTTCCGCCGCACCGCGCTCACCCCGGACCCGGCCGCGGTGCGCGCCTGGGCCCTGTCGCGCGGCATGGAGCTGCCGGCCCGCGGACGCATCCCCAAGCACGTGTACGAGCAGTTCGCCGAGGCGAACTGACCGCCCCGGGCACCCCGGTCGCCCCGCCCGCCTGGACCGAAAGGGTGGGGCGACCACCCCGAACGATGCTGTAGAGTAATCCTCGTCGCCGCAACGGAGAGATCCGAAGAGGCGGCGGGTGCCCCACCAGGCACCGTGCGGACGTGGCTCAGTTGGTAGAGCATCACCTTGCCAAGGTGAGGGTCGCGAGTTCGAATCTCGTCGTCCGCTCGCAGTGCGCGAGCACAGCACAACTCCATAGTTAGACCTGCGGACGTGGCTCAGTTGGTAGAGCATCACCTTGCCAAGGTGAGGGTCGCGAGTTCGAATCTCGTCGTCCGCTCCAGAACGAAAGGCCCCCTCGATCGAGGGGGCCTTTCGGCATTCCCGCACCACCTTGATCCCGGGCCCATGACATTTGTCATCGCCGACCCGTGGATCTCCACCGCCGGCTCATGACGGCGCGCACTGCCCGCCCGACCGGGGAGGCGGAAGGCTTGAGCCATGGAAACGAGCCAGCCCCTGCGCCCCGGCGACAGCGTGATCGAGGTCACCGACCTGCACCGCCACTACGGCACCGGCACCACCGGCTACCACGCCGTCCGCGGCATCGACCTGACCGTCGGCCGCGGTGAGCTGTTCGCCCTGCTCGGCACCAACGGGGCTGGCAAGACCTCCGCCATGGAGCTCATCGAGGGCCTGGCCGCCCCGTCCGGCGGCACCGTCCGGGTGCTCGGCCACGACCCCCACCGGGAGCGCGCCGCCGTCCGCCCGCGGATCGGCATCATGCTCCAGGAGGGCGGCTTCCCCGGCGACCTCACCATCGCCGAGACCGGCCGCAGCTGGGCCGGCATGACCAGCGGCGCCCGCCCGGTCGACGAGGCCCTGGAGCTGGTCGGCCTCGGCCACCGCCGCGACGTCCGGGTCAAGCAGCTGTCCGGCGGCGAGCGGCGCCGGCTCGACCTCGCGATGGCCCTGCTCGGCCGCCCCGAGGTGCTCTTCCTGGACGAGCCCAGCACCGGCCTCGACCCCGAGGCGCGCGCCGCCGTCTGGCGGCTGGTCCGCGAACTGCGCGCCCAGGGCACCACCGTGCTGCTCACCACGCACTACCTGGAGGAGGCCGAGGAGCTCGCCGACCGGCTGGCCATCATGCACGGCGGCCGGGTCGTCACCACCGGCACCGTAGCCGAGGTGATCGCCGGCCGGCCCTCCCGGATCAGCTTCGACCTCCCCGAGTTCACCGGGACCGCGCTGCCGGTCCTCGCCGGGGCCGAGATCGCCGTCGACGGCCGCAAGGTCACCGTGCAGACCGGCGGCCTCCAGCGCACCCTCTTCGAACTGCTCGGCTGGGCCCAGCAGCACGGGATCGCGCTCGGCTCCCTGGACGCCCGCAGCGCCTCGCTGGAGGAGGCCTTCCTCGCCATCGCCTCCGAGGCCGCCCACCAGGCCCCGCCCCAGTCGCCTGCCGCCCCCACCGCCCGCACCGCCCGCCGCCGCCTGATCGGATCCGCCCGATGACCACCGCCACCGCCGCCAAGACCGCCGCCGGCCCGCAGAGCACCACCGCCCGCCGGCTGCTCTCCCTCGGCCGCGCCGAGGCCACCCTGCTGCTGCGCAACCGGGCCGCCCTGTTCACCGCGCTGCTGCTGCCGCTGCTGCTGATCGCCGGCCGGCGCAACATGCTCAAGCAGCAGGCCGAGTCCCACCCCGGACTGGACGTCGACACGCTGCTGATCACCGGCACCATCGGCGGCATCCTCGCCTTCGTCGTCTACTACAACCTGACCGCCGCGTACGTCGCCCGCCGCAACGAGCTGGTGCTCAAGCGGCTGCGCACCGGCGAGGCCCGGGACATCGAGATCCTGGCCGGCACGGCGGTGCCCTCGGTGAGCCTCGCCCTGATGATGTGCGCCGTGGTCGGCGTCGGCGCAGCCGCCCTCCTCAAGCTCAGCACGCCGGTGAACCCGCTGCTGCTGGCCGTCGGGCTGGTCCTGAGCATCGCCGTCTTCATCGCACTGGCCGCCATCTCCAGCGCCTTCACCAAGACCGTCGAGACCGCCGGCATCACCACCCTCCCGGTGCTGCTGGTCTCCCAGTTCGGCTCCGGCCTGCTCATCCCGCTGGAGATCATGCCCCCCGGGCTGGCCGACTTCTGCCGCCTGCTGCCCACCACCCCGGCCTTCCAGCTGATCCGGATCGGCTGGACCGGCAGCGACGGCTCGGCCGCCGCCACCGGCTTCGCCGGCACCTGGTCCACCGCCGCCCCGCACCTGGTGACCGGCGCCGTCTGGCTCGGCCTGGCGGTCTGGGGCGCGGTGCGCTACTTCCGCTGGGAGTCGCGCCGCTGACGCCCCGGCGGGCGCCCTCTCTGGAAGTGCGAAGGTCAGACCCCCGTTCCGCCTCTGATATGAAGGTAGCGACACGATCTTGATCGATACGGGGAGCGATTCGATGGCCGTCCAGGGGCCGGTTCGCAGATGGAAGGGCTTCGGCAAGCCCCAACGCGCCGAGCTGTACTTCCGCTGGTCGCTCTACATGGTGGCCTGGTGTATCGTTCCGGTGAACCTGGTGCTCAGCGCCTCCTCCGTCGCGAACCTCGACCGGTCGGTCGGCGCCGTCCGGGTCACCCTGGTCGTCTCGCTCGCCTCCACCCTGCTCTGCCTCCGGGCGTTCCGCACCTCGCTCGACCACTACCTGCACCGCCCCACCGAGCACCTGCGCTGGCTGATCGTCAACAGCGCGCTCTCGGTCGCCGGTTCCTGGGCCGTCCTGCTGCTGGGCCCGTCCGCCGCCGAATCCGGGCAGCCCGGAGGGACTCCGTTCACCGCGGCGATCGCCATCGCCATGCTGTGCGCCGCCATCGGTCCGATCAGCGTGGGCCTGCCCCTGCGCCAGGTCTTCCCCGCCGGACTCGGCCTGATCCTGCTGACCGCCCCGGCGATGCTGCTGACCGGGGTGAGCCCCGCCACCACGGCCGGACTGGCGGTCGGGGCGGCGATCAGCCTGACCGCCCTCGTCGGCACCTGCCGCAGCTTCGCCTGGGTGACCGCGATCATCTGGGAACTGGAGACCGCCCGCGAGGCCCAGTCCCGGCTGGCCGTCGCCGAGGAGCGGCTGCGGTTCTCCCGCGACCTGCACGACGTGATGGGCCGCAACCTCACCACCATCGCGCTCAAGAGCGAACTCGCCGTCCAGTTCGCCCGCCGCGGGCGCCCGGAGGCCGCCGACCAGATGGCCGAGGTGCAGCGGATCGCCCAGGAGTCGCAGCGCGAGGTCCGGGACGTCATCCGCGGCTACCGCACCGCCGACCTGCACGCCGAGGCGATCGGCGCCCGCGCGGTGCTCCGCAGCGCCGACGTCGCCTGCGAGATCGACCTCGGCGAGAACGCCGACCAACTGCCGCCGCCGATCCAGTCGGTGCTCGGCTGGGTGATCCGCGAGGCCACCACCAACGTGCTGCGGCACAGCGAGGCCGCCCACTGCCTGATCCGGCTGGACCTCCAGGACGGCCGCGCCGTCCTGGAGCTGGAGAATGACGGGGTGCCCGCCGTCCCGCTCCCCTCGCAGGGCGGCGGCACCGGACTGCGCGGCCTGCGCGAGCGGCTGGCCGCCCACGACGGCGAACTGACCATCCCCGAGACCGCCCAGGGCACCTTCCGGATGCTCGCCGCCGTACCGCTCTGACCCGCACCCACCGACGGAGGACCGCCCGATGACCGACCCCGCACCCGTGCGCGTCCTGCTCGCCGACGACGAGCACCTGATCCGGGGCGCGCTGGCCGCGCTGCTCTCCCTGGAGGAGGACATCACCGTGGTCGCCGAGGCCGGCTCCGGCCCGGAGGCGCTGGCGATGGCGCAGGCCCACTGCCCGGACGTCGCGGTGCTGGACCTCCAGATGCCCGGCAAGGACGGCATCGAGGTGGCCACCGAACTGCGCCGGCTGCTGCCGGACTGCCGCTGCATGATCGTCACCGGCCACGGCCGCCCCGGCTACCTCAAGCGGGCGCTGGAGGTCGGGGTGCGCGGCTTCCTGCCGAAGACCGTCTCGGCGGCCGACCTGGCCGGCATCATCCGGACCGTCCGGGCCGGCGGCCGGTACGTGGACCCGGAGCTGGCCGCGGACGCGATCAGCGCGGGCGAGACCCCGCTCACCCCGCGCGAGACGGACGTCCTGGAGCTGGCCGCCGACGGCACCTCGATCACCGAGATCGCCGAACGGGCGGCGCTGTCCCCCGGCACCGTCCGCAACTACCTGTCCTCGGCGGCCGGGAAGCTGGGCGCCGAGAACCGGCACGCGGCGGTGCGGATCGCCCGCGAGCACGGCTGGATCTAGGTCCGGGCACCGGCTCGCGGGCGGCCGGGCGTCAGGCCCAGGCGGTGCCGGTCAGCCGCTCGTACACCTCGATGTACTTGGCGCGGGTCTGCTCGACCAGCTCGGCCGGCAGCTCCGGCGGCGGCTGCTCGCTGTAGCGGTCCCAGCCGGAGGCCGGGGAGACCAGCCAGTCGCGGATCAGCTGCTTGTCGAAGGACGGCTGCGAGCGGCCGGGCTGCCACTCGTCGGCCGGCCAGTACCGGGAGGAGTCCGGGGTGAGCACCTCGTCGCCGATCAGCAGCTCGCCGTCCAGCAGGCCGAACTCGAACTTGGTGTCGGCCAGGATGATGCCGCGGTCGCGGGCGATGTCCCGGGCCCGGCCGTAGACGTCCAGGGTGGTGCGGCGCAGCTGGGCGGCCAGGTCGGCGCCGATCCGGCGGGCGGTCTCCTCGTAGGAGACGTTCTCGTCGTGCTCGCCGACCTCGGCCTTGAGCGCCGGCGTGTAGATCGGGGCGGGCAGCTCGGAGCTGTTCTCCAGGCCCTCCGGCAGGGCGATGCCGCAGACCGTGCGGTTCTCCTGGTACTCGGCCAGGCCGGAGCCCGCCAGGTAGCCGCGGGCGACCGCCTCGACCGGGACCATGTCCAGGCTGCGGCAGATCAGCGTGCGGCCCTTCCAGTCGGCGGGGGCGCCGGACGGGACCTCGGTGGAGATCACGTGGTTGGGGACGATGTCGGCGATCCGCTCGAACCACCACAGGGACAGCTGGGTGAGGACGCGACCCTTGTCGGGGATCTCGTTCGGCAGCACCCAGTCGTGGGCGGACATCCGGTCGCTGGCGACCATGACCAGCTCGCCCGACTCGGTCCGGTAGAGGTCGCGCACCTTGCCGGTGTGCAGGTGGACCAGGCCGGGCACCTGGACCGGCTCGGGCTTGGTGACAAATCCGCTCAAGGTGTCTCAGTCCTCAGGGGTCGTTCGCGGGCGTGGGGCGCGCGAAAGGGGAGGTCACTGCCCCCGCAGTCTTTCACGAACCCCCGAGGCCCCGTTTCTGGCCGAGGGCGGCCCCGCTCCGGCCGAGGGCGGCACCGTTCCTGCCGGGGGCGGGCTCGTTCTTGCCGAGGCGGTCGAGCAGGTTCGCGGTGGCCCGCTGGATCCGCTCGTCGGTGAGGCCGGGGCGGCCCAGCGCGGGCGACCAGGCGAAGGTGCCGGCCGCGAACACGTACGCGCCGCTGGGCGCCCGGTACAGCGAGGTCTCCTGGTAGCGGGTGCGGCCGCCGAGGTCCTGGTACGGCGAGTGCGCGAGCAGCACCCGCTCGGTGTGCTCGGGCAGCGCCACCTTGGGGTAGTAGCGGTCGGCCTCGCCGGCGACCAGGCCGGGCAGTTCGTCGCCCTCCTGCAAGCCGGTGCCGTCCCAGAGCCAGTGCGCGGTGTGCCGGGCGATCAGCGGGACGGGCGCGGCGACCCGGCCCGAGTACTGCAGGCCGAGCACCTGCTGCTCGGGCTCGCCGGCGTCCCGCCACAGCGCGCTGGCCGAACCGGGCACCCCGACGGCCGGGTTGCCCGGCTGGACCTTCTGCCGCTTGCGGCAGTTGAGCAGCCGGTTGGGTTCGCCGGAGGCGGCGGCGGTCAGCTCGACCCGCCAGTACATGGTGTTGGCGGACAGGAACACCAGCGAGGTGCCGTCGTCCCTGGCCTGCTCGACGGCCCGGCGCATCGGCTCGGACCAGTACTCGTCGTGGCCCGGGAAGATCAGCGCCCGGTGCCGCCCCGGGTCGACCAGGCCCGCGTGCAGGTCGGTGGCGGTGGCGTAGGAGAGGTCGTAGCCGTAGCGCTCGGCCCAGCGGATGAAGTCGTACGCGTGGCCGACGTGCAGCGGCAGCCCGGCGGTGGCGTGCGGGCGGTCGAAGGAGACCGTGACGGCTGCCTCCGGCTCGCCGACCAGGCCGCCCCGGCCGTCCCAGGCGTGGTAGAGGCTGGCGCCGCTGCGGCCGTCCTCGGGGAACAGGTTGTAGGCCTGCCAGGTCACGTCCGGGACCACCAGGAGCAGCTCGGCGGCGTGCTCCCGGTCCTCGAAGTCCCGGACGGTGAACGGGATGTGGCTGCGGTGCAGCATGTCCGCGGTGGTCAGCACGGCGACGTACGCGCCGGGCTTCCAGTGCACCGGGATCTGCAACCGCCAGGAGTGCCACCAGTGGTGGCAGGAGACCGTCCGCTCGACCACCAGCGGGGCGGGCTGGGCCAGCCCGGCGATCAGCGGGCTGGACGTCATGTGGCGGGCGCCGTCGCCGCCGTAGTGGCCGATCCGCCAGACGTCCACGGTGAACTCGCGGGGCGGGTTGACGGTGACCCGGAAGTCCACCGAACCGCCGGGGCGGATCACCCCGGCCGAGGCGAAGCCCTTGATCTGCTGGTCCACGTCGTTGGCGCTCTGCGGGGTGCCGACCGGCGGCTTGGGCCGGGCGCCGACCGCCAGCGGCCGCTGGCCGGGCGCGTCCACCGAGACGTACCAGGGGACGGCGCCCTCGGCGCCGGCCAGGTACTGGTCCGGGCTGCGCAGCCAGGGCAGCGGGCCCTGGCCGAAGGGGTCGGAGACGCTGTAAGCGTGCGTTCCGGACTCCCAGCGGCGGTTGAGTTCCGTGCCCACGCGCCCCTCCCAGGTGCACTTCCGCCCGGTTGGCACGTGCCCCCCGGATGTGCGTGCGGTCTAATACACCACAGAGTGCTGGCGCTCCGTCACCCTGTGGTCGCAATTGGTGCCGGGAATCTCACGCCCTCCCCCGGCCGGGCCTCCGGCCTGCGAAGACGGCCGCCCGCCGGTCGGTTTGGGGGCGCGCGCCGGAGCGCCGAGCGCCGCCTGTCCGGCTCACAACCGGACGGGTTTCTCCAGACGGACGTCGGCGGCGTCCAGCCAGGCCCGCAGCGGGCCGTCCTGGCCCTGCTCGACGGCCTGGGCGACCGGCCCGGCCAGGTCGGTACGGCGGATCCCGCCCAACAGCAGCACCGGACCGTCCAGCCAGTCCAGGCCGGGCGCGCCGCCCGCGGTGTCCACGGCGGCGCAGCAGACCATCGCGGTGACGTGGTCGACCAGCAGGTCACGGCCGCTGCGGGCGGTTTCGAGCAGCGGGGCCGGGGCGGTCGTGCGGGCCAGCTGGGCGGCCAGCGCGGCGGCCAGCTGCTCCCCCTCGCCCTCGGCGAGCCGGACCAGCAGCCGGGTGAGCGTCGGGGAGCCGGGGCGGGCCTGCGGGGCGAGCCGGTCCAGGGCGGTCTGGAGGGCGGCAGCACGGGCCCGCCAGCCGGCGTCCACCACGTCGGCCGGGTAGTCGGTCCACTCCAGCTCGTGCCAGGCGCCGGCGGCCGGGCTGCCGAAGAACAGCTCGGCGGCGAGCCGGGAGACCGCCCGGTCGACGGTGCCGGGCTCCTCCAGCAGGTCGCAGGCGGGGCGGTCGCCGAGCCGGGTGCCGTAGCCGTCGGCCAGGCGGTCGCGCCGGGACAGCTCGGTGAGGGCGGAGACGACGCCGGCGTTGAGGTGGGCGGGGTGGCGGCCGAGCCGCCAGGCGGGCAGCGCGACCCGGGTGAGCAGCCGGTCCCAGCCCGCGTAGGCCAGGCCGACCTGCTCCTGGGCGGCGATCCGCAGGCCGTAGTCGACCGTCCTGGCCTGCTCGGAGGCCCAGCTCGCGACGGAGCGCTCCAGCTCGGCGGCGTGGCCGCGGCAGGCGCCGAGCAGCCGACGGGTGATCCCGCGGGTGATCCGCTCGGCGAGCGCGGCCGGACCGCGGCGCTCCGGCCGGGGCGGGCCCGCCAGGGTGCCGCCGCCGAGGCCGGGGGCGGCGCTCCGGCCGGAGTCCAGGCTGGCGTCCAGGCTGCGCAGGAAGCGGCGGGCGGCGGCGATCTCCGGGTCGGCGGAGGCCGCGGTGCCGGCCACCACGGGGGCGAGCAGGGCGCGCAGTTCGCCGGCCCGCATCCACCACAGGAAGGGCGAGCCGATCACCAGGACCGGACCGGGCGGCTCGGGGTGCGGCCGCAGCGGGCGGGCCCGCCGCGCCTGCGGCACGTCCTCCAGCCAGCTGTCGCAGTCCGGGGTGAGGGCCACCGCGGAGGGCGCGGGCACGTCCAGCCGGTCGGCGAGTTCGTCGATCAGCCGGTACAGCTCGGGCGCCTCGACGCGTTTCAGCGGGACGGCCGGGGTCCGGGGCGGGACGGCCCGGTGGTAGGCGCGGGCGGTCAGCCCGGCCACCAGGAGGGTCAGCGCGGCCACTGCGCAGACCGCCCAGCGGGCGGCGTCCCACCCGGCGGCGTCGGAGGAGCCGGGTGCGCCGATCCGCCCGGTGAACCGACCCGCGAGCAGGACCACCGCGACGGCGGCGGGCATGACGGCGGCGGCCAGGGCGAGACCTCGGACCCGCAGGACCGCCTGGGCGTGAGCGCGCGCGGTGTCGACTGCGGCCATACGGTGCGGCACCCCCTTCGGAGCCCTCGGGCGCCCGGCGACGGGCCCTGAGCCGACTCGAAACGATCAGTTCCGACCGGGAAGCGGAGGCGTCCGATCCCCGGTAGTGCATGCTGTGTGGCGCTTCTGCCATGTTCGACGCACCGGCCCGGGTGGGTGTTCCGGATCGCCCCGGTTTCCACTCGTCCCGGTGACACCGCCCGGATTCCGGACGGTCACGACCGGTCCGGTGCGAAGCACCCGGGCACCCGCCCGGCCGGACGCCGTCCAGCATCCCCCCGTGGGAACACCGCTACCCGGCGGCGACCCCGGCGCACGGCCACGTCGCACTGCGATCCAGCGCACCATAAGGCCGGGCGCCCGGCTACGTCAGCCGGATGCGGGTGCTGTCACCCGATGGGCTGGAATCCGACCGCCGAACGGTGCGCCGGCCCCCGGAGTCACTCCCGCCCCGGAAACGCCGCAGGGCGCTGCGTCCATGGGGGGAAATCCCACGGTGCGCGGCGCCCTGCGGGCGGAGGCGGGGCAGGGCCTACTCGGTGGCTGCCTTCAGGGCGATGTCGGTGCGGTGCTGGCCGCCCTTGAGGGTGATCCGGTCCACGGCGGCGTACGCGCGGTCGCGCGCCTCCACCAGGTCGGCGCCGGTCGCGGTGACCGACAGGACGCGGCCGCCGGCGCTCAGCACCCGGCCGTCCTCGTCGGCCCTGGTACCGGCGTGCAGGACGAACGCGGTGCCGTCGGCCTCGGCCTCGGCCAGGCCCTCGATCGGGTCACCGGTGCGCGGCGCGGCCGGGTAGCCCTCGGAGGCGACGACCACGGTGACGGCCGCGCCCTCGTCCCAGCGCAGCGGCTCCAGCTGGTCCAGGGTGCCGGTGGCGGCGGCCAGCAGGACGGCGGCCAGCGGGGTGCGCAGCCGGGCCAGCACGACCTGGGTCTCCGGGTCGCCGAAGCGGGCGTTGAACTCGATCACCCGGGTGCCGCGCGAGGTGAGCGCGAGGCCCGCGTACAGCAGGCCGGAGAACTCGGTGCCCCGGCGGCGCAGCTCGTCGACGGTCGGCTGCAGGACGCTCTGCTGGACCTCCTCGACCAGCCCGGCGGGCGCCCACGGCAGCGGCGAGTAGGCACCCATGCCGCCGGTGTTGGGGCCCTCGTCGCCGTCCAGCGCGCGCTTGAAGTCCTGCGCGGGCTGGAGCGGGACGACGGTGGTGCCGTCGGTGATCGCGAACAGCGACACCTCGGGGCCGTCCAGGTACTCCTCGATGACCACGCGCTCGCAGGAGGCGGCGTGCTCCAGCGCGGCCGCGCGGTCGGAGGTGACCACCACGCCCTTGCCGGCGGCCAGGCCGTCGTCCTTGACCACGTACGGCGCGCCGAAGGCGTCCAGCGCCTCGGCGGCCTCGGCAGGGGTGGTGCAGACGTAGGAGCGGGCGGTGGGCACGCCGGCCCCGGCCATCACGTCCTTCGCGAAGGCCTTGGAGCCTTCCAGTTGGGCGGCTTCGGCGGACGGGCCGAACACCGGGATGCCGACCGCGCGCACGGCGTCGGAGACGCCCGCGACCAGCGGGGCCTCCGGGCCGACGACGACCAGGGCGGCGCCGAGCCGCACGGCCAGGTCGGCGACCTGCGCGCCGTTCAGCTGGTCGACCGGGTGGACCGTCGCCACCTGCGCGATCCCGGCGTTGCCCGGGGCACAGTGCAGCTCGGAGACAGCGGGATCTTGGGACAGAGAGCGGCACAGGGCGTGTTCGCGGGCGCCGCCGCCGATGACGAGGACCTTCACGCTTGGCAAGGGTAGTCGGTGGCCAGTTCCGGCCGCTCTCCGGTCCCGTCCGATCCTCCAGTCGGGGAGGTCCGTACGCCGAGGATGTCGGAGAAACCTCCAACTCGGACCGGCTCGGTGCGCACCGGGTGCCCGAGTCAGGACGGCGGGTCACCGGCCCCTCCCTCGGACGGGTGAAATCTCGCCGCCCCCCGCATCCCTTCCACCTCGGGCTCCGGTGGCCGAATCCGGTAACGATCACCGGGGAAGCGACCCCATGGTCAGCCATTTGGCGGTAAGAAGTGCTGTTGGACAACCAACGGCAGACGCCGCGTCAGCCGATGGACCGCCAGACCGCCAGACCCAGCAGTCCGCCCGCCACAGGGAGCCCCACAGGTGAGCCAGCCGGAAATGCAGCCCGAGGAGAGTGCCTGGGGCAAGGAGATCGGCGAGGAGGACCCGCCCGCCGCGACCATCGCCCGCCAGGCGTCCACCCGCCGACGGACCGATCTGAGCACTCGACAGTTCCCCCTCGGGGACTGGGGCGAGCCGGCCGAGCGCCTGGAGGAGCTGTACCGCTGGTCCGAGGAGCGGGCGGTCGAGGCGATCGAGTGGTACCGCAAGGACCGGATCTGGAAGCGCCGCTGGGCGCGCCTGCTGCGGTTCGGCACGGCCGGCTTCGCGGTGGGCGGGGTGACCGCGCCGCTGGTCGACCTGACCGGCGCGGTCTCGCACGGCACCAGCTGGGGCTACGTCGGCCTGGCCCTCGCCGCCGCCTGCTACGGCACCGACCGGGTGTTCGGCCTCACCTCCGGCTGGATGCGTGACGTCAGCACCGCGCAGGCGCTGCAACGCCGGCTGGAGGCCTTCCAGTTCGACTGGGCGTCGGAGTGCGTGCGCGAGGTGCTCGGCCCGACCGAGGGCACCGCGGGCGAAGCCGCCGAGCGCTGCCTCGGCGTGCTGCGCCGGTTCTGCGAGGACGTCTCGGACATGGTCCGCACCGAGACCTCGGAGTGGATGCTGGAGTTCCGCGCGTCCATGACCCAGCTGCCCACCCAGGCCCCGGGCACCTGGGGCGGGCGCAGCGAGAGCGGGGTGGGCGCCCAGGTGCGGGTGCTGCCGCCGCCGGGCACCCGGCCCACCATGCCGCGCCAGCGGCCGCCGGAGGGGCCGCTGCGGTAGCGGGCGGGCTGATGCGGCGGGCGGCGCCTCGGGCGGAAGGCGGCCGGGTGCCTCAGGCGAAGACCACCATCGAGCCCTGGGCGAGGCTGCGGGTCGCCGCCGCGTACAGGCCCGCCCAGGCGTGCCGCTCGCGGGCGAAGGGGTGCAGGTCGTCCAGCGGCGGCCCGAACGGCTGCTCCAGGCCGGTCGGGCCGAGCGGCCGGGTCGGGCCCGGCGGGTTGAGCGGGTCGAGGCCCAGCGCCGGGGCGACGGCCTGCAGTTCGCGCAGCAGCCCGTGGCTGGAGCCGAGCGGACCACCGGAGGCGAGCAGTGCGTCGTCCACCAGCGGCGCCGGGAACTCTATCGGCACGTAGGCGCCCGCGTGGTCGAAGTGCCAGACCAGGTGCGACTGTTCGGCGCTGCTCTCGAACATCTCCAGCAGCTGCTCGTAGTCGCCGCCGAGCGAGTCCACCGGCGTGATGTCCAGCCCGGTGAGGCCCAGCAGGTAGGCGCGGCGCAGGAAGTGCAGCGAGTCGTAGTCGAAGGCGGCTATCGGCTCGACCGCCCCGCTCAGCCCCGGCACGTACTGGTAGACCGGCACCTCGGGCAGCCCGCGGGAGGCCAACACCGAGTTGTAGAGGGCGAGATCGTCCCTGAAGGGATTGTCGGGGCTGTGGCTCAGCACGTCCACGAGCGGGACGAGCCAGAGGTCGCAGGCCATGGCCGGCAGTTCCTCTCCGGGCGGCGGGGTCGCCCGCAGGACGGGACGACGACGGGGGCGGGGTCGGTACCCGGACGGCCGTTGTGCGGGACGCCCGGTTCGACGACCGCCCACCCTACCGGCCCGGGGCGGGGCGCGGGTCGGGCCGTCCCTGCGGTGCGTCCGGGGGCGGTTCGGGCAGCCGCCGGCCGAACCGGCCGTACGGCACCGAGCGCGGCTGCGGCACCAGGCCGAGGCCCAGCCCGAGTTCGCGGCCGAGCTCCCGGCCGAGCTCCCGGCCGACCTCCTCGCCCGGCCGGCGTCGGCCCCTCCCGACCTGGTCGAACGCCTGGCCGGGAACCGGTTCGGCCGCCACCGACGGGACTTCGGCGGACGGGGCCGGCGGCACGGGCTCGCCGCCCAGGAACCCGCCGCCGGGCCCGCCGCCATCGGGCTCGCCATCCAGGGGTTCGCTATTCAGGAGTTCGCTATTCAGGAGTTCGCTGTCCAGAGGCTCGCCGTCCAGCGGCTCGTCGTCCAGGGGCTCGCCGACCAGGGGCTCGGTGAGCAGCCCCAGCACCGTCACCGACTCCAGCGGCCGCCCGGCCAGCCCGGCCAGCAGCCGGGCGGTGTACAGGTTGTACTCGCAGATGATCCGGTGCGCGCCGACCAGGTCCCGCGCGCCGATGGCGTCGACCAGGTCGAGGTGGCGGTCCCAGCAGATCTCGGCCAGGACGGGCAGCTCCCGCAGGTAGGGCGCGGCGAACATCCACGACTGCACCCGCAGCCAGTCCAGGTAGTCGCCGATCCGGCGGTTGCCGATCAGCGCGGCGACCTCCTGCCAGAACCGGCGGTCGCAGCCCACCATCACGTCCAGGTTCCCGGCCCGGGCGGCCCGGACCGCCGCGTCGGCGCGGCGGCGCAACGAGGGCAGCCTGGCGAGGTCCGGCAGCGCCCGGCGGGCGGAGAACTGACGGTAGTAGCTGTCGGTGACCAGCACCCGGGACTCGAAGATCTCCAGGAAGTCGTCCCAGCCCAGCTCGGGCACGGTGAACCCGCGGTGGTGCTCGGCCCGCAGCAGGCCCTGCGCACCGAGGTCGACCAGCGCCTCGCGGGCCGGGGTCGCCGAGACTCCGTACAGCTCGGCGATCTCCTTGACGGTGAAGTTGCGGCCGGCCGCCAGCCGGCCGGCCATCATCTCCTCGCGCAGCGCACCGGCGATCTGCTCGCGCAGGCTGTTGCGCTGGATGACGGGACGGGTGTCGCCTGCGCCGTTGCCGGGCATGCGCGCAACCTCCTGGGGCGGGCTGATCAGGCCGCCCCTCGGCGGACCGGCCAACGAGCGGCGGGGAACACGACGAGTGCTCATCTTCTCAAACCCGCCCCGAGAAGGTACAAACCAACCCCCCGGAGGCCTCCGACACCCCCGGACTCCCCCCGCCAGGGCCGTGCCGGGCGGGGCCGGGCGGGGCGGGGCGGGGCCCGGGTCAGCGCTGGACCGGCGCCGGGATCCCCAGCAGGCGGTCCCGCAGCACCGGGAACTCCTCGCGGGCCCTGCCCACCTCGGCCGGATCGAACTCGACGGTCAGCACCTGCTCCTCCGTACCGGCCTCGGCCAGCACCCGGCCCCACGGGTCCACCACGATGCTGTGCCCGGCCTGCTCGACCCCGGCGTGCGTCCCGGCGGTGTTGCAGGCCAGCACGAACGCCTGCTCCTCCACCGCGCGCGCCCGCGCCAGCAGCGTCCAGTGCTCGCGCCGCCGGGCCGGCCAGGCCGCCGGAACCACCAGCAGCTGCGCGCCGGCGTCCAGCAGCGCCCGGAACAGCTCCGGGAAGCGCAGGTCGTAGCAGGTGGCCAGGCCCAGGGTGGCGAAGTCGGTGGCCGCGGTGACGATCTCCTGCCCGGCGCCCATCACCACCGCCTCGCCGCTGTCGAAACCGAAACGGTGGATCTTGCGGTAGGTGTGCACCAGCTCGCCGTCCGGGGCGAACAGCAGCGAGGTGTTGTAGATCGGCCCGTCCGGATCGCGCTCGACGATCGAACCGGCGTGCAGCCAGACCCCGGCCGCCCGCGCGGCCGCCGCCATCGCGTCCGACGTGGGCCCGTCCAGCGTCTCGGCGCCGTCCGACCACAGGTCGTAGGCGAAGCCGCCGAGCGGCCACAGCTCCGGCAGGACCACCAGGTCCGCACCCTGCTGCGCCCGGACCAGCGCGGCGGCCCGGGCCCGCCGTTCGGCGGGCGGCTCGGCGTCGGAGACCCCGAGTTGGATCAATGAAGCGCGCACAGTACCACCGTCCACGGCAAGAGACCTACGATCGTCACCCGAAAGCGCTGCCCAGCTGTCTCCCGGCAGCGTAACGTGCGGTTAGCTTGTGCGCCCGGAAGCCGGACCATCCCGGCCGACCGGGGAGGCCGGGCGCAGAGGGCAAGGAAGCTGACGGAGGGCCGGAGATTCCCGTGACGGACAACCAGACCGTGCAGGCTTACACGGAGGCGTGGGCCCAGAGCATCGAGTCCATATCGGAGCTGGTCGCCCCCCTCCCCGAGGGCTCCTGGAACCGGGCCACCGAATGCCCCGGCTGGTCGGTCCGGGACGTCGTCTCGCACATCATCGCGGTCGAGTCCGAACTCCTCGGCGACCCCCGCCCGATCCACTCCCTGCCACGTGACCTTCGCCACGTCACCACCGACTTCGCCCGCTACATCGAACTGCCGGTCGACAAGCGCCGCTGCCACACCGCGCTGGAGATGACCAGCGAGCTGGAGTACACGATCATCCGCCGCTCCCGGGCGCTGCGGAACGCCAAGCAGATGCCCCTGGAGCCGGTGCGCTGGCCGGGCGGCCCGAACAGCCGCGACGTGCCGTACCACGAGCTGCTGCGCCTGCGGGCCTTCGACGTCTGGGTGCACGAGCAGGACCTGCGCCGCGCCCTGGACGCCCCCGGCAACCTCGACTCCCCGGCCGCCCTGATCGCCCGGGACGTCCTGCTGGGACTGCTGCCCAAGGCCGTCGCCCACCAGGCCGGCGCCCCGGCCGGAACGGCCATGGTCCTGGACGTCACCGGCCGCGTGGAGTTCCTGCGCACCATCCGGGTCGACTCGACCGGCCGCGGCACCGTCGACGAGTCGATCAGCCTGGCCCCCGACGTCCAGCTCACCATGGACTGGGAGACCTACCTCCGGCTCGCCTGCGGCCGCGGCCGCCCCGGCCCGGTCACCATCGACGGCGACAAGGAACTCGCCGACCGCGTCCTGTCCGCCTTCGCGGTCACCATCTGACCCCAGCCACCCCACAGCGCACGCCACCCGGCGTACACGCACGAGTGCGCGCCGGGTCGGCACCACTCGTGCATCCATCCGTCAATCCAGCACCAACACCTCACCCGTTCGACCTCGTTGTTCCGGGCACTCCCGCCACCACCCGGAAGAAGGAGGGGCGTCCCCATGGACGACGAACAGCAGCAGATGACTCTGGTCCGGTCCAGCTTCCCGGTCACAGGCCAACCGATCAGAGTCGTGATGATCGACGGACAACCGTGGTTCGTCACAGCGGACGTGTGCACGATTCTCGATCGAGGCAGCGCAAGCCGCGCGAGCAAGACCGTGGATCCCAAGGACACTCGCACTGTCGATATGCGATCCGTATGCCTGACTAAAAGTCAGGCATACGGCGTTTCCGCAGGTGGGAAGCTGTACAACGGCGGAAATCCCTTCCTGAACCTCGTCAACGAGGCCGGCTTGTACAGCCTGCTGATGAGGTCCAACAATCGGTCATCCAAGCCGTTCAGGGACTGGGTCACCCGCGACCTCCTTCCCTCCGTCCGTCGCGGGGACACCGACATCCCCATCCAGCAGCGACGGATGGCGGAGACCCTGACCGAGGCGATCGGGCAGAACGTACGGATCGTCGCCGAGATCAACCACGAGGACTGGCCCGGCCTGACCGTCCACTCGGACGGGACGGTCCACTGCCAGCACGGCGAGATGGTCCTCCACCTGCCGAACCGCGAAGAGGACAGCGGACCACCGTTCGGCGCCTACTTCGCCTGCCCAGGCGAGGAACGGGTCGGAATCCGGGCCAGCCGGATCGTCCCCGGCTGCCCCAAACTGAAGCTGGTGGACCTGATCCGCATGCGGCGCGAAGCACTACCCAGGCCGGACCGTGAACCCGAGCCCGATCGCGGGCTCATGTACGCAGAAGTGAACGACGGCCACATTGGCCGCATCTACGGGACGCCGCCACAGCTCGCCGAACTGCTGCGTGAGTACCGGCGCTGAACCACCGATGCCGTATACCGGGGGCATGACGCTCGAGACCCTCGCTGAAAGCTAGGGTTACGAGGTTTTCGCAGGTCAGAAACCCTACGCCCCAGCCGCCGCAACCTTCCGGCGCAGGCGTAGGAACTCTCCGACCGCGTCCTGTCCGCCTTCGCGGTCACCATCTGACCCCGACCGCCCCACAGCGCACGCCACCCGGCGTACACGCACGAGTGCGCGCCGGGTCGGCACCACTCGTGCATCCATCCGTCAATCCAGCACCAACACCTCACCCGTTCGACCTCGTTGTTCCGGGCACTCCCGCCACCACCCGGAAGAAGGAGGGGCGTCCCCATGGACGACGAACAGCAGCAGATGGTCCTGGTCCGGTCGAGCTTCCCGGTCACCGGCCAACCCATCAGAGTCGTGATGATCGACAAACAACCGTGGTTCGTCACAGCGGACGTGTGCCGAATCCTGGGGCGAGGAAACCCGGCCTTCGCCGTCAAAGGGCTGGAACCCCACCAGCACCGCACCGTCGACCTGCGTTCGGTAACCATCAGCCGAGCTGATGGTTTGGCCATTTCCCCAGCTCAGAAAGCCTATCAACGAGGAAATCCATTGCTCGGCGTGGTGAGCGAGGCAGGGCTGTACACCCTTCTCATGAGGTCGGACAAGAAGTCCGCCCGGCCGTTCCGCGCGTGGGTCACTGAAGAACTTCTCCCCTCCGTCCGCCGCGGGGACACCGACATCCCCACCCAGCAGCGGCGAATGGCAGGGACTCTGACCGAGGCGATCGGACAACAGGTACGGATCGTCGCCGAGATCAACCACGAGGACTGGCCCGGCCTGACCGTCCACTCGGACGGGACGGTCCACTGCCAGCACGGCGAGATGGTCCTCCACCTGCCAAGCCGGGAAGAGGACAGCGGGCCGCCGTTCGGCGCCTACTTCGCCTGCCCGAGCGAGGAACGGGTCGGCATCCGGGCCAGCCGGATCGTCCCCGGCTGCCCCAAACTGAAGCTGGTAGACCTGATCCGCATGCGGCGCGAAGCCGCCGAGCAGCCGGCGCGACCGGGGGCGCATCCGGCTCGTACACCGATGATGCCGCCGGAGGGCACGGTGCTCTGTGTGATCGACCGGGTCCAGCTCTACGGACGGCCGCCGGAGGTC
Source organism: Kitasatospora sp. NPDC058492 (assembly GCF_042720685.1). Taxonomy (NCBI): domain Bacteria; kingdom Bacillati; phylum Actinomycetota; class Actinomycetes; order Kitasatosporales; family Streptomycetaceae; genus Kitasatospora; species Kitasatospora sp. NPDC058492. The sequence goes on along the minus strand of NZ_JBHXMU010000010.1, from coordinate 79,352 downwards.
ACCGAGGTGCTCCGGGGTATCGGGCTGTAATCGCGGGAGACCCTTGTTCTGAACAAGGGTTTCCCGCATCTTCGCAGTTCAGAGACCCTACGCCCCCGCCGCGACCTTGCGGCGCAGGCGCAGGATCATCGCCGTGCCGACTGCCAGCGGGACGTACTGCCAGCAGAACGCCCAGCGGAAGGCGTCGGCCGAGTAGGAGTCGGTGCCGGCCGGGGAGAGGCCGTCGAGGAGGACGCCGATGCCGAAGAGGGTGATCATCGTGCCGATGAAGCCGCCCATGTTGACGATTCCGGAGGCGGTGCCGAGGCGCTCCACCGGGTTGCGGGCGCGGGCGTAGTCGAGGCCGACCAGTGAGGCGGGGCCGTTGCTGCCCATCACCACGATGATGGCGGACAGCAGCCAGATCGGCGGGTGTCCGCCGGGCCAGGCCAGGACGAGCGCCCAGCCGAGGGCGGTGGCCGTGATGACGGTGAGGACGATCGGCATCCGCGCTCGCGCCGAGACGGAGAGCACCCGGCCGAACAGGAAGCCGAAGGCCATGTTGCTGAGCACCAGCAGGGTCAGCATTCCGCCGGCCGCGGCCCGGGAGAGGCCCTGCGCCTCCACCAGGTAGGGCAGGCCCCAGAGCAGGCCGAAGGCGTTGCCGGGGAACTGGGTGGTGAAGTGCACCCAGAGCCCGAGCCGGGTGCCCGGTTCGCGCCAGCACGCGCGGACCTGCCGGCCGACGTTCGGCCGCGGCGCGGGCGGGTGTTCGACCGGCCGTACGGCGGCGGCCGGGGCCTCCTTGAGGAAGAGCGCGACCAGCGCGAAGACCGCGACGCCGAGCAGGGCGATCGCGGTGAAGGTGGGTGTCCAGCCCTCGCGGTGCAGGGCCTGTGCGAGCACCACGGTGGTGATCAGGTTGCCGCCCATTCCGGCGAGGCCGGTGAGCTGGGCCACGAACGGGTTCCGGGCGGCGGGGAACCACCGGGCGGCGAGCCGCAGCACGCTGATGAAGGTCATCGCGTCGCCGCAGCCGAGCACCGCCCGGGAGGCCAGCGCGGGGGCGAAGGAGGAGCTGAACGCGAAGGCCAGTTGGCCGAAGCTCAGCAGGACGACGCCGATCAGCAGCACCCGGCGCGGCCCGATCCGGTCGACGAGCAGGCCGACCGGTATCTGCATGGCCGCGTAGACCAGCACCTGGAGGATCGAGAAGGTGGAGAGCGCGGAGGCGCCGATACCGAAGCGGTCGGCGGCGTCCAGTCCGGCCACGCCGAGGCTGGTGCGGTGGATCACCGCGAGGATGTAGACGCTGACGCCGATGGACCAGGCGAGCCAGGCCGCGCGCCCGCCGGGCGGGGACGGCGCGGGGGCTGCCGACGGTGCGGGGGCGGCCGACGGCGGCGAGTCGGCGGTTCGGGGAGCGGGGACGGACAGGGGTGCGGCTGAACGGGCGGGCTCCACGGTCATAGTGCGACCAGACTAGTCATCCCATGATGGGACGCCCAGTGCGGGGTGCGGTCGATCGTCCACGGACCGCGGATTCCACGGATTCCGCAGACCGGGCGTCAGCCGGTCACCGTCCAGGCCACCGACCGGGTCATGTAGCGGTCCCGGAAGGCCTCGTCCCGCACCCAGTCGGTGGTGTCCCGGACGGTCGCCGTGACGGTGGCCGTCCGGCCCGGGGCCAGGTTCAGCTGGTCGGTGTCGAGCCAGGTGCCGTCGGCGGCCTGCGGCGTCACCGCGACGCCGTCCACCTTCCATTCGACCTTCAGCTGTCGCGGGCCGGTCAGCGGCACCGGCCGGACGTTCAGCCGGGGGTGCCCGCTCACCTCGCCGGGCGGCGGCGACGGGGCGTCGGTGGGCCGGATCCTGCGGTACAGCTCCTCCATGATCGCTTCGCGCGACGGCAGGTTGTAGGCGCTGCCCAGGGTGCGCATCACCGAGTCGGGGGTGGGCCGGTAGAGGCCGTTGGCGCTGCGGTAGGCGCCGACCGTCCCGGCGCCGTCCGGGGACTGCGCGCCCAGCCAGCGCCACCACTTGGTCTGCTTCTTGCGCATGTCGTCGGCGTCGAGGGTGGCGAGGTTCGGGTACTCGGCGTCGTCCGGGGCGCTGTCGTACTCGTCGCCGAGGTCCCCCACGGTGTGCCCGATCTCGTGCTGGATGATCCGCCCGGCGTCCGGGCTGCCGCCGGCCAGGGTGGTCACCCCGGTGCCGCCGGCGCCGCCGTACTCGGTGGAGTTGGCCAGGGCTATCAGGTACTGCGGCCCGGAGCTGTCGCCCGCGTACCGGGCGGTGGCGGATTCGTCGGCGCAGAGCAGCCGGGCGGTTCCGTCGCACCAGAAGTGCATGCCGAGCGGGGTGGCGGGGTTGCGGCCGCGGCTCTCGGTCTCGGCTATCCCGGAGACCGGGGAGACCACTTCGACCCGCCGTATGTTGAAGAACCCCTGGTAGGTGCGGAACGGCTCGATGGCCATCAGCGCGTGCCAGGCCCGGTCGACCTGCTGTCGGAACAGGTCCTGTTCGGTGGCCGTGTAGCCGTCGCCGAGCAGGACCAGGGTGATCCGGTTGGCCGGGTCCCCGGTGCGGCGTATGTCGACGGTGGGGGCGGCCGTGACGGTCCGGCGGTCGGAGCGCTGTGCGCTGTGCGGCGGGACCGCCCGGTCGGCGGGGGCGCCCGGCCCGATCACGCCGAACGGCGAGGGGCCGACCAGTTCCAGGGCGGCGGGGAGTACGGCGGTGGACACCAGCACGAGCGCGGCCAGACTCCGAACGAGACGGCCAGGGTTGCCAGGTGGCATACGGGTGCGTCCTCGGGGTTCCGGTCACCCGGCGTAGCCCGGGTGGTGGAGCGAAGACGTACCCGGACGGGTGTGTCACCCCTACCGCGCGCCGAAAATGTCACCGACCTGGCCGAATGACCCTCACCTCACCAGTCATCCCAATGACTGGAATATGGCCGATGACAGGCCTCTCGTCAGCGCCTGCGGAGGTTCAGCACCAGGTGGGTGCCGAGCCCGAACAGCAGGCCCCAGAAGGCCGAGCCGATCCCGAACAGGCTCATCCCCGAGGCGCTGGCCAGGAAGGTCACCACCGCCGCGTCCCGCCCCCGCTCGTCCGCCACCGCCGCCGCCAGGCTGCCCTGCAGCGAGGCCAGCAGGGCGACCCCGGCGATCACCGCGATCAGTTCCTTCGGCAGGCCGGTGAACAGGCTCACCAGCACCCCGCCGAAGCTGCCCACCAGCACGTACAGCACGCCCGAGGACATCCCCGCGACGTAGCGGCGGCGCGGGTCGGGGTGGCTCTCCGGGCCGGAGCAGATCGCCGCCGTGATCGCCGCCAGGTTCACCCCCGGCGAGCCGAACGGCGCCAGCAGCAGCGACACCACACCGGTCGACCCGATCAGCAGCCGGTCGTCCGGCCGGTAGCCGAAGGCCCGCATCACCCCGAGGCCCGGTGCGTTCTGCGAGGCCAGCACCACGATCGTGAGCGGCAGCGCCAGCCCCACCGTGGCCGCCCAGGAGAACCCCGGCACGGTGAACACCGGCCGGGTCGGCCCGCCCGCGCCCAGGTGCAGCGGGAGTCCGACGGTCAGCGCCGCCAGCACCCCGCCCACCAGCAGCGCCACCGGGACGGCGTACCGCGGGGCCAGCCGCTTGGCCAGCAGGAAGGCCGCGAGGCTGCCCACCACCAGCACCGGCGCGCCGTGCACGGCGCCGAAGATCCCGGCGCCGAAGGAGAACAGGATGCCCGCCAGCATCGCGTTGACGATCCCGGCCGGCACCGCCGCGATCAGCCGGCCGAACCAGCCGGTCACCCCGAAGAGCGTCACCACCACCGCGCTCACCAGGAACGCCCCCACCGCCTCCCGGTACGGGTACGCGCCCAGGCTGGTCACCAGCAGCGCGGCGCCCGGGGTGGACCAGGCGGTGATCACCGGGGTCCTGGTCCACCAGCTCAGCGCGAAGCCGCTCAGCCCGCTGCCGATGGCCACCGCCCAGATCCAGGACGCCGTGTGCGCCGCGTCCAGCCGTCCGGCGGCCGCCGCCGCGAGCACCACCACCAGCGGCCCCGAGAACGACACCGCGATGCAGACCAGCCCCGCCAGCAGCGCCGGCCCCGACACGTCCCGTCGCAGCGACCGGCGCTCCTCGCCCCCGTCCGGCACCGTCTCCGGTCGGACCGTCAGCTCTTCAGTCATGCCGGAAGTATCCCGAACGCCGCGCCGGGCCCCGGAAAAGTCTTTGAAACCACCTGCAACCCCCGGCGAGGATGCACGTCTGTACGGATGAAGGCACGGAGAGCGCGTCCGTCATCGGCTGGTCCTGATCGCCGTCCGCCGGCCTCGCTCCCAGCGCCGGCCGACGGGCGGGCAGAAGCGGAGGGGCCTTCCCCCACACGGCGGTGTGGGGGAAGGCCCCTTCGCGGCTTCCCGTTCGTGACGTCCCGGGCCGTCAGCCCCAGGTGATCAGGCGCTTCGGGCGCTCCAGCAGCGCGGCCACGTCGGCCAGCACCTTGGAGCCCAGCTCCCCGTCCACCAGGCGGTGGTCGAAGGAGAGCGCCAGCGTGGTCACCTGACGCGGGACGACCTTGCCCTTGTGCACCCACGGCATGTCCCGGATCGTGCCGACGGCGAGGATCGCGGCCTCGCCGGGGTTGAGGATCGGGGTGCCGGTGTCGACGCCGAAGACGCCGACGTTGGTGATGGTGATGGTCCCGCCCTGCATGTCGCCCGGCGAGGTCTTGCCCTGGCGGGCGGTGTCGATCAGCTCGCCCAGCGAGACGGCGAGGCCCGTGAGGGTCTTGCCGCCGGCGTCCTTGATGTTGGGGACGATCAGGCCGCGCGGGGTGGCCGCGGCGATGCCGAGGTTCACCTGGCCCTTGATGACGATCTCCTGGGCCGCCTCGTCCCACTGCGCGTTGATCTCGGGGTGCCGCTTGACCGCGGTGAGCAGCGCCTTGGCGACCAGCAGCAGCGGGCTGATCCGGACGTCCCGGCCCAACTCGCCGCTCTCCTTGAGCCGGCGGACGAACTTCATCGTGCGGGTCACGTCGACCTGGACGAACTCGGTGACGTGCGGGGCGGTGAAGGCCGAGGCCACCATCGCCTGCGCGGTCGCCTTGCGGACGCCCTTGATCGGCACCCGGACGTCGCCCGTCACGGTGACCGGCACCGGCACCGCAGCACCGACCGGCCCGGCCTCGACGGGCGCCGCCGCCGGGGCGGCCTGCGCGGTGGCCTGCGCGGTGGCCAGGGCCGACGCGTGGGCGTGCACGTCCTCGCGGGTGATCACACCGTCCCGGCCGGTCGGGACGACCGCGCGCAGGTCGATGCCGAGGTCCTTGGCCAGCTTGCGCACCGGCGGCTTGGCCAACGGCCGCTCCCCGGCGGGCTGTTCGGCCAGGACGGGCGAGGCGGGCACGGCCGGTGCGGCCGGTGCCGGAGCGGCCGGCACGACGGAAGCGGCCGGCACGACGGGCGCGGCCGGAGCCGGCGTCGCGGTGACGGTCGTCGTGGTCGTGCGCCGGGCCCGGCGCTGGGCGGTGCCGGTGCGCGGGCCGTAGCCCACCAGCACCTCGCGCCGCTCGGGCTCGGCCGGTTCGGCCGGCACGGCGGCGGCGACGGACGCAACAGCAGCAGCAGGAGCGGCAGGAGCCGCGGCCCCGGCCTCCCCGGCGACCGCGACCGAGATGATCACGGTGCCGACGTCGACCGTCGCGCCCGCGGGGAAGAAGAGCTGCTCGACGACCCCGTTGAACGGGATCGGCAGCTCCACCGCCGCCTTGGCGGTCTCCACCTCGCACACGACCTGCCCGTCGGTGACGGTGTCACCGGGCTTGACGTACCAGCTGAGGATTTCGGCCTCGGTCAGGCCCTCGCCCACATCGGGCATCTTGAACTCGCGGAGCGAGCGAACTTCGGTGGTCATCTTCGCTCCCCCGGATCAGTACGCGAGTGCGCGGTCGACGGCGTCGAGCACGCGGTCCAGGTCGGGGAGGAAGGCCTCCTCGACGCGGGACGGCGGATACGGCGCGTGGTAGCCGCCGACCCGCAGGACGGGCGCCTCCAGGTGGTAGAAGCACCGTTCGGTGAGCCGGGCGGCCAGTTCGGCGCCCATGCCCAGGAAGACCGGCGCCTCGTGCACCACGACGGCCCGACCGGTGCGCTTGACCGACTCCTCCAGGGTGGTGAAGTCCACCGGGGAGAGCGAGCGCAGGTCGACGACCTCCAGGCGGCGGCCGTCCTCCTCGGCGGCCGCGGCGGCCTCCAGGCAGACCTTGACCATCGGGCCGTAGGCGAGCAGCGTGGCGTCGGTGCCGGAGCGCACGATCCGGGCGTCGTGCAGTCCGAGGTCGGCGGCGTCGCCGACCTCGCCCTTGTCCCAGTACCGGCGCTTGGGCTCCAGGAAGACCACCGGGTCGTCCGAGGCGATGGCCTGCCGCAGCATCCAGTGCGCGTCGTGCGCGTTGGACGGGCTGACCACGCGCAGGCCCGCGGTGTGCGCGAAGTACGCCTCGTGCGACTCGCTGTGGTGCTCGACCGCGCCGATGCCGCCCGCGAAGGGGATGCGGATGGTGACCGGGAGCTTGATGTTCCCGAGCGCGCGGGCGTGCATCTTGGCCAGCTGGGAGACGATCTGGTCGAAGGCCGGGTAGACGAAGCCGTCGAACTGGATCTCCACCACCGGGCGGTAGCCGCGCAGCGCCAGGCCGATCGCGGTGCCGACGATGCCGGACTCGGCGAGCGGGGTGTCGATCACCCGTCCCTCGCCGAAGTCCTTCTGCAGGCCGTCGGTGATCCGGAAGACGCCGCCGAGCTTGCCGATGTCCTCGCCCATCAGGACGGTCTTCGGGTCGCTCTCCAGCGACTTGCGCAGCGCGCCGTTGAGCGCCTTGGCAATGCTGAGCTGACCGGCCATCAGTGGTTCTCCCCCGCCTCGAAGGAGGCCGCGTACTGGACGTACTCGGCCCGTTCCTCATCGACCAGCGCGTGCGGCTCGCTGTACACGTGGTCGAAGATCAGGGTCGGGTCCGGGTCGGGCATGCCGCGCACGCCCTCGCGCACCCGCAGCCCCAGCCGCTCGCTCTCGGCGTCGATCGCGGTGAAGAACTCCTCGTCGGCCAGGCCCTCCCTCTCCAGGAGGGCGCGGAGCCGGGCGATCGGGTCCTTGGCCTTCCAGGCCTCGGTCTCCTCGGTGGGCCGGTAGCGGGTGGGGTCGTCGGAGGTGGTGTGCGCGCCCATCCGGTAGGTGAACGCCTCGATCAGCACCGGGCCGTTGCCGCTGCGGGCGTGGTCGAGCGCCCAGCGGGTGACGGCCAGGCAGGCCAGCACGTCGTTGCCGTCGACCCGGACGCCGGGGAAGCCGAAGCCGGAGGCGCGGCGGTACAGCGGGATCTTGGTCTGGGTGGTGGTGGGCTCGGAGATCGCCCACTGGTTGTTCTGGCAGAAGAACACGACGGGCGCGTTGTAGACCGAGGCGAAGGTGAAGGCCTCGTTGACGTCGCCCTGGCTGGAGGCGCCGTCGCCGAAGTAGGCGATGACCGCGTCGTCGGCGCCGTCCTTGCTGATGCCCATCGCGTAGCCGGTGGCGTGCAGGGCCTGCGCGCCGATCACGATGGTGTACAGGTGGAAGTTCTTCTCGTTCGGGTCCCAGCCGCCGTGGTTCACGCCGCGGAACATGCCGAGCAGGTTGAGCGGGTCGACGTCGCGGCACCAGGCGACACCGTGCTCGCGGTAGGTGGGGAAGGCGTAGTCGCCGGTGCGCATGGCGCGGCCGGAGCCGACCTGGGCGGCCTCCTGGCCGAGCAGCGAGGCCCACAGGCCCAGCTCGCCCTGGCGCTGGAGTGCGGTGGCCTCGCCGTCGAACCGGCGGACCAGCACCAGGTCGCGGTAGAGGGCGCGCAGCTCCTCCGGGGTGGTGGTGAGCGGGTAGTCCGGGTGCTCGACCCGCTCGCCTTCCGGGGTGAGCAGCTGTACGAGCTCCGGCTGGGCGTCCTTCCCCGTGGCGCGGAGGGTGTCAGGGACGCCGGGGGCCGCCTTCTTGCGGGCCCTCGCCGTGCTTTTGACGGTCACGTTCACTCCTCGGTCTGTCCGGCCGCCCGGGGTCGCCGGTGACCGGTCCGGTCACCGCCTCGCGGGGCGCGCGTGGGTGTGCGCTCCTACTGCGGGGCAGGTGGTGATCCTGTTCCGACGGCGTCCCTCACGAGAACGTTACCCAGCGTCCGCCCTTGGCGCGCTTGCGCTAGGACGTCCTACTTGTTCAGGGCCTACAACCCCGAGGGTGCCGCGGGCAGCGCGCCGTCGGAAGGGTGGGGGTGACGGACCGCGTGACGCAGCTCTCAATTCGGGCGCCTTCAGGACACCAGCGCACGTTATCCGGGCGCGGGCCCGTACGTAAGGGGGTTCTCGGTATCGGTTTCGGACCGCCCCGGTCGGACCACCTGGCTGCGGCACCAGGGACGATAGGTCTTCCGTACGGTGATATGGGAGGCTTTGGACGTGACTGATAACGGACAAATCAGGGTGTTCCTGCTCGACGATCACGAGGTTGTCCGGCGGGGCGTGCACGATCTGCTCTCGGTCGAGGACGACATCGAGGTGGTCGGCGAGGCCGGCACCGCCGCCGAGGCGCTCACCCGGATCCCGGCGGTCCACCCCGATGTCGCGGTGCTCGACGTCCGGCTGCCGGACGGCAACGGGGTCGAGGTCTGCCGGGAGATCCGGTCCCGGATGCCGGAGATCAAGTGCCTGATGCTGACCTCGTTCTCGGACGACGAGGCGCTGTTCGACTCGATCATGGCGGGCGCGTCCGGCTACGTCCTGAAGGCGATCCGCGGCACCGACCTGATCACCGCCGTCCGGGACGTCGCGGCCGGCAAGTCGCTGCTCGACCAGGTCGCCACCAGCCGGGTGCTGGCCCGGCTGCGCGACGGCGGCGAGAAGGAGGACGAGCGGCTGGCGCAACTCACCAAGCAGGAGCGCCGGATCCTCGATCTGATCGGCGAGGGGATGACCAACCGTCAGATCGGCAACGAGTTGCACCTGGCCGAGAAGACGGTGAAGAACTACGTCTCCAGTCTGCTCGCCAAGATGGGCATGGAGCGACGCACCCAGGCAGCGGCCTTCGTGGCACGGCACCAGGCGGACCAGCAGCACTGATCAGAACAGCGATCACAGAACTGACGACTTGTCAAGGGCCCCCGCACGGGGGCCCTAACCTCTGGCTGTGACTTTCAGCCAGACCCTCTCCTGTTCCCCGGCCCGCCCCGACCTCTCCGCGCCGCCGATAGGGACCCTCAGTCCGCCCGTCCCGCGCGCCGCACTCGCCGAGGTCCTGGGCCGCTACCGGGTGGGGGGGCTGCTGACCGCCGAACCGGTCGCCGAAGGCCTGCTGAACCGCGGTTACCGGGTCACCACCGAGACCGGCGCGTACTTCCTGAAGTGCTACGTCGACGCCGCCACCGCCAGCCGCCCGAAGATCGTCGCCCACCACCGGGCGATGGCCGGGCTCCAGGCCCTCGGACTGCCCGTCGCACCCCCGCTGACCTGCGCCGAACGAGCCGGCACGGTGGCCGGCTACGGCGGCCGGCTGTTCGCGCTGTTCCCCTGGGTGGATGGCCGACACCGGCACGGTACCGACCTCTCCCCGCCGCAGTGCGACGCGCTCGGCGCGCTGCTCGGCCGACTGCACGGCGCGCTCGACGACGTGTGCGCCCCCTTCGAACAGCCCCCCGGCTACCGCACCGCCGACCCCCTCGACAGCGCCGACCTCGCCCGCGACCTGCGGCGCCACGCCCGCGACCACCGCCCGTACGGCGACCTGGACGCGCTGGTCGAACGGCGGCTCACCGAACGGCTGGAACTGCTCGCCGAACACGCCCACCGCCGCCCCGCCCCGCAGACCGCCCCGCCCACCGGCTGGACCCACGGCGACTTCCACGGACTCAACCTGCTGTACGGCGACGGCCCCGACGGCGGCCCGGTCGCGGCCGTCCTGGACTGGGACAAGCTCGGCCCGCAGCCGCGCGCCGAGGAGGCCGTCCGCGCCGCCACGCTGCTCTTCAACGACCGGGCGTCCGGCACCCTCGACCTGGTGCGGGTCCGCCACTACTCGCAGTCCTACCGGGCCACCGGGGCCGCCACCGCCGAACACCTGGCCGCCGCCGTCCACCGGGTCTGGTGGGAGCGGCTGAACGACTTCTGGATGCTCCAGTGGCGCTACCAGCGGGCCGACCACCGGGCCGACCCGCTCTACCCCGCCTCGGCCGGCCAGTTGACGTGGTGGTGCCAGGAGTACGAACAGGTCCTGGACGCCTTCGCCAACTGACCGGTGTCAGCCCGGCCCGATCAGGGCGTCGCCGGCGGCTGGGTCGCCGGCGGCTGGGTGGCCGGCGGGTTCGACTTGGTCGCCGGCGGCTGCGTGGCCGCCCCCGTGCTGCCGCCACTTCCCGTGCTCGGGGTGGTCGGCGCCGTGCTGGGCGTGCCGGGCGCCGTGGTGGGGGGCGGAGTGTGGCTGGGGGTCTGGCTGGGCGACGGGGTCGTCGAGTGCTTGCCCGAACCCGGCGACGGCGACATGTTGTTGTTGCCGTTGTTGTTGCCGCCGTTGTTGTTGCCGTTGTTGTTGCCGCCGTTGTTGTAGCTGCCGCCGTTGCTGCCGTTCTCGGTCGGCTGCGTCGGGCGCCGGCTGCCGGTGTTGGACGCGGGCGGGCTCTGCGAGCCGCTCTGGGGCGGCGTGCTGGGCTCGGTCGTGCTGACCGCCGGGAGCGGCGTCGGCGGCACGATGTGCGAGTTCCCGGGTTCGTTGCCGCTGAACGCGAACGCCATGCCGACCCCGGCCGCGAGCAGCACGGCCACGGCGCCGGCCACCCAGGCCCACGGCCCGCGCCGACGGCCGGAGTCGCCGTCGTCGTCGCCACCGTAGGGGCCGCCGGCCCCCGGGTAGGGCGTCGACGGGGTGTGCGGGCCGCCCGGGCCCCCCATCCCCTGGTAGGGCAGCACCGAGGTCTGGTCGCCGGGGCCGATCGCGCCGAAGGCCGCGGTGGCCGCGGTCTGGTCGGGCCGGATCACCTGGGTGGCGTCGGTGTTCCCCTGCCCCGCGGCGGCCAGCCCGGCCGTCGCGCCGGCCCAGCCCGCGCCGCCCGCGCCGTGCATCTCGCGCAGCGCGTGCTGGAGGTGCGCGCGGAACTCGTCGGCGTCCTGGAAGCGGTCGTCCGGGTTCTTGGCCAGCGAGCGCAGCACCAGCTGGTCCAGCCCGACCGGCACCCGGCCGTTGGCCTGCGAGGGCGGCACCGGCATGTCCTGGACGTGCTGGTAGACCACCGAGAGCGGGGTGTCGCCGGTGAACGGCGGGCGCAGCGCCAGCAGTTCGTACAGCATGCAGCCGGCCGCGTACAGGTCGGAGCGGTGGTCGACGGGCTTGCCGAGGGCCTGCTCGGGCGAGAGGTACTGCGGGGTGCCCATGACCATGCCGGTCTGGGTCATGGTGCTGGCCGTGCCGGTCAGCGCCCGGGCGATGCCGAAGTCCATCACCTTGACGGCGCCCGCGGTCGTGATGATCACGTTGGCGGGCTTGATGTCCCGGTGGACGATGCCGTTGCGGTGGCTGTAGGCCAGCGCCTCCAGCACCCCGGCGATGATGATCAGCGCCTGGTCGACCGGCGGCGCGTCCTCGTCCACCAGCAGCTCGCGGACGGTCCGGCCCTCGACCAGCTCCATCACGATGTACGGCGTGGACTCGTCCCCGGCGTACTCCTCGCCGGTGTCGTAGACCGCGACGATCGAGTGGTGGTTGAGCCCCGCGACGGCGTGTGCCTCGCGGGTGAACCGCAGCCGGGCGATGTCGTCCTGGGCCAGCTCGCCGCGGAGCAGCTTGACCGCGACCGTCCGGCCCAGCCGTACGTCCTCGGCCGCGAACACCTCGGCCATGCCGCCGCGGCCGAGCCGGTAGGTCAGCCGGTAGCGGCCGTCGCCGACCGTGCCCAGCGGCGCGGCCATGCCGCGGCCGGGGGTCTGCGGGCCGCCGGGCCCGACCGGGGGAAACGCGCTGGTCGCGGCGTCGTTGCCGGGTCCGGGCATCCTCGGCGTCCCGCCGGTCCGGCCGTCAGCTCCGGCACCCGTTCCGTCATCCGGCTGCTGCGTCTGTGCCATCGCTCCTCGCCCCGGGCGTTCGCTCGGATCGCGGTGCCCTGTCGCTTCGTATCCCCGAACGCTACCGCCTCCGACGCGGGCCCGTGGCACGCCCGAACCGGCCGGAAAGCGTCAGAGCAGGCCATTCCGGTCGACCGGAAGGTCAACCACCAGCACCACTGCGGGCCGCTCACCGGCGGTGTGCCCGGTCTTGGTCTTCGTCTTGTTGTCCTGTGCCTTGTTGACCACGATCGCGATGATGATGCCGGCCAGCACGAGCACGCCGACGATGATCGCGATGACGACCACGGCCGTCGAGCAGCCGCCGCCGCTGGGCGCCTTCGGCTGCTGGTACGGCGGCATCGGCTGCGGCGGCGGGGTGTGCGCCCGCTGCGGCGGGGCCTGCTGCAGGTACTGGGGGTGCGGCGTGTGCGGCCCCTGCGGACGCGGCGGCTGGAAGGCCGGCGGCGGGGTCCGGTACTGCGGCTGCTGCGGCGGCGGAGGCTGCTGGAGGTACTGGGGGTGCGGGGTCTGCGGCCCCTGCGGACGCGGCGGCTGGAAGGCCGGCGGCGGGGTCCGGTACTGCGGCTGCTGCGGCGGCGGAGGCTGCTGGAGGTACTGGGGGTG
>NZ_JBHXMU010000010.1:0-66520 GCF_042720685.1 Kitasatospora sp. NPDC058492 | reverse complement strand
GCGGGGTCTGCGGCGCCGCGTGCACCGAGCGCGGCCCCTCGTTGATCACCAGCGGCGTGCTGGCCTGCAACGGGTGCCCGCTGCCGCCGCCCTTCGCGGCCGCGATCAGCCGCTCCGCCTCGTCCCGCATCGCCGCCGCGCTCTGGAACCGGTGCGCCGGGTCCTTGCGCAGCGCCTGGGCGACGAAGGCGTCCACCGTCGGGGTGACCGACCGGTTGAGGGTGGACGGCGCCGGCGGCTCCTCCTGGACGTGCTTGTAGGCGATCGAGAACGCCGAGTCGCCGTCGAAGACCAGCTGCCCGGTGAGCATCTCGAAGAGCATCACGCCGACCGAGTAGAGGTCGGAGCGGGCGTCCACCGGCTTGCCGAGCGCCTGCTCGGGCGACAGGTACTGCGGGGTGCCGACCACCATGCCGGTCTGCGTCATCGACGTGGCGCCCGGTTCCAGCGCCCGGGCGATGCCGAAGTCCATGACCTTGACGTTGCCCTTGCGGTCGAACATGACGTTGCCGGGCTTGATGTCGCGGTGCACCAGGGACATGTCGTGCGAGGCCTCCAGCGCGTTCAGCACGCCGACGATGACCCGTAGGGCCTCCTCGGTCGGCATCGCGCCGCACTGGGCGACCGCCTCGTTGATCGCCTCGCGCAGGCCCTTGCCGTCCACCAGCTGCATGACGATGTACGGGGTGCTGGAGCCGTCCGGCGCGACGTCCTCGCCGCTGTCGTACACCGTGACGATGTTCGGGTGCTCCAGCCGGGCCACCGCCTGCGCCTCACGGCGGAACCGCTCCTTGAACGAGGCGTCCCGGCCCAGCTCGTTGTGCATGCTCTTCAGCGCGACCTGCCGGTCCAGCACGCTGTCGTACGCGAGGTGCACCGAGGCCATGCCGCCCTCGCCCAGCAGCCGCTGCAGCACATAGCGGCCGTTGCCCAGGGAGGAGCCTCCGACCGCCGCGTTGCCGTGCTCGCTCATGGTCCTCTGCTCCCCCTCGGCGCGGCCGTGGCGCCGCGACCGTGACGTTCGGTCTCGTCCGTGCGTGGTGGGCCGGGCCCGCGGGCCTGGCGGACCCCTGCCGCGGCGGTACGACCGGCCTGCGACAGGGGTCAGGGTATCGGCTGACGCCGACGGTGATCGGTCCAGGGCCGGTCCTGCCCCCGGACCGCCGGCGCCGCCGGACGGCGCCCCGGCCCGGGGCGGACCGTCGTGGTACGTCCGGTGTCGGCGGCCCGTTACAGGTACGGGCCGGAACGGATGCCGCGGCCCTGGCCCGGCTCGTCCTCGTCCAGCTCGCCGCCGTTCAGACCGGGCGGCAGCGCCCGCCGCATCTGCTCCAGCTGGGCCCGCGCCGCCATCTGCTGGGCGAACAGTGCGGTCTGGATCCCGTGGAACAGGCCCTCCAGCCAGCCGACCAGCTGGGCCTGGGCGATCCGCAGCTCCGCCTCGGTCGGAATGATGTCCTCGTTGAAGGGCAGCGACAGCCGCTCCAGCTCGGCGACCAGCTCGGGGGCCAGGCCGAGCTCCAGCTCCTTGATCGAGCTGGCGTGGATGTCCTTCAGCCGGGCCCGGCTGGCCTCGTCGAGGGGCGCCGCCCGGACCTCCTCCAGCAGTTGCTTGATCATGCTGCCGATGCGCATGACCTTCGCGGGCTGCTCGACCATCTCGGTCACCGGGAGCTCACGCGGCAGGTCGCCCTCGTCCTCGTCCCCCGCCGAGCCGGCGAACCCCTGGCCCACGGGCAGCCCGTCCGGTCCGACGATCAGCACCTTCTGGCCGTCCTGCGACTGCCCGCCCGCGGCCTGGAATGGCTGCTGAAACGAGCGCTCGTTCATCGGATTCGTCATGAACAACATTCTCTCTCACTGGGGTTGGTCGGGCGGAAGCCCCCGTACAACCGCCGTCCTGAGCCACCGCTGACGACGGTACGCCCCCGGGCGCCGCCCCGGAATCCGTACGGATACTCAGCTCCCGGCACGCCCCGGCCCCCTGGGGCGTGCACACACCCCTCACGGAACCTCCCCCCGCCGCACCCGCCCCGCGACTCAGCCCCGGCGCAGCCGCAACCCGATCAACCCCAGGCCGCAGCCGATCAACCCCAGCCCCGCGCCCAGCGGGAACTGGACGGTCGAGGCGTCCCGCCAGCGAGCGGGCAGGACGGCGGGGACGGCGGCGGCGATGGCCTGGGCGGTCGCGGCGGCGGCGTCCGATGCGGCGGCGGCGTCCGCCGTGTCCGGGGCGCCCTGGTCGGTCTCGGGCTGGTCCCCCGCACCGGCCTGCCCGATACTCCGGTCGGGAACCTGGTCGGGGTTCTGCTCGGGAACCTGCGCAGGGTTCTGCCCGGGGATCTGCGCAGGAGCCTGCCCGGGGATCTGCTCGGGAGCCCGGTCCGGCGCCCGCTCCGGGGCGGTGTCGGCGCGCTCGGGCGCCCACACCGCCCAGCGCCGGTACACCCGGGCGTCGCCCCGGCCGGGGCGCGGGTGCTGCGGCGGCCCGACCGCCGGAACGGCCTCGGGCTCCGGCCCACCCACGGCGGCGGGCTCAGCGGTGAACGGGGGCGGCGACGACGACGCCGGCCCGACGGCGGCGGCCGCCGAAGCGGCGGCCAGCGGGAGCGTGAGCCCGAGCACGGCCGCCGCGATCAGTCGCTGGGTCCGGCCCGGGCCGGTACGGCGGGTACGACGGTGGTGCGGCGCGGCGGGCAGCGGCCCGAGGAGGTGCGTTGGTGCGGCCACGGTCGGAGGTCCTTCCGACGGCCGACCGCGCGCGGCGGGGTCGGCGGCGGGACAGCTCCGAACCAGCCTCACACAATCCGACGATCAGGGCATTTCGGATGTTCCGCCTCGGGCCGCCGCCCCGCGGACCCGGATCAGGCCCGCAGCACGACCTTGCCGACCTGCTCCCCCGCCTCCAGCGCCCGGTGCCCGTCGCCGGCGTCGGTCAGCGGCAGCACCCGGTCGATCACCGGCTTCACCACCCCGGACTCCACCAGCGGCCACACGTGCTCGCGCACCGCCGCCACGATCGCCGCCTTCTCCGCCAGCGGGCGCCCGCGCAGATTGGTGGCGATCACCGCGGCACGCTTGCGCAGCAGCGCGTTGAGGTCGAGCTCGCCCTTCACGCCGCCCTGCAGCCCGATGATCACCAGCCGCCCGTTGACGGCCAGCGCGTCCACGTTCCGCTGCAGGTACTTGGCGCCCATGATGTCCAGGATCACGTCCACCCCGGCCCCGCCGGTGGCCTCCTTGACCGCCTCGACGAAGTCCTGCTCGCGGTAGTCGATCGCGATGTCGGCACCGAGTTCGACGCACCGGGCCAGCTTCCCGGCGCTGCCCGCAGTCACCGCGACCCGCGCGCCGACCGCCTTGGCCAGCTGGATCGCCATGGTCCCGATGCCGCTCGCGCCGCCGTGCAGCAGCACCGTCTCGCCGGGCCGCAGGTGGGCGGTGAGGAACACGTTGGACCACACCGTGCAGGCGACCTCGGGCAGCGCGGCGGCCTCCTCGAAGCCCAGGCCCTTGGGCAGCGGCAGCAGCTGTCCGGTCGGCACCGCGACGAGCTGCGCGTACCCGCCGCCGGACAGCAGCGCGCACACCTCGTCGCCGACCGCCCAGCCGGACACGCCCGGGCCGAGGGCGGCGATCCGCCCGGCGCACTCCAGCCCGGGGTAGGGCGAGGCGCCGGGCGGCGGGTTGTAGTGGCCCTGCCGCTGGAGCAGGTCGGCGCGGTTGACGGCGGTGGCCGCCACCTCGACCAGGACCTCGCCCTCGCCGGGCACCGGGTCGGGCACCTCCGCCCACACGAGGGCCTCGGGACCGCCGGGTACGGGAATCGTCATCGCATGCATGCCCCGAACCTACTGCGCGTCACGGCGAGGAGGGGGCAAGGCCCGCGTCAGCCGGTCGACTTGATCACGATCACCCGGTCGGTGAGCTGGAGCACGGCGGCCTCGGGCTCGGTGTAGTTGAGCACCCGCCGGCCGCGGACCACCGCGACCACCAGGTCCTCGCACGCGCGCGGGCTGTGCCCGGCCTCGGCCCGGGTGACGGGGCGCTCGACCACGTCCAGGCCGTTGCCGTAGGTGAGCAGGTCCTCCATCACCGCGCCGGCGTGCGGGCTGAGCATCGACAGGCCGAGCAGCCGCCCGGCCGAACTGGAGCTGGTGACGACGACGTCGGCGCCGCTCTGCCGCAGCAGCGGGGCGTTCTCGTCCTCCCGGACGGCCGCGACCACGGTGGCGCCCTTGTTCAGCTGGCGCGCCGTCAGCGTGACCAGGACGGCGGTGTCGTCCCGTTCCGGCGCGATCACCACCCGGGCGGCGGTGGGCACCTCGGCCCGCAGCAGCGTGTCGGTGCGGGTGGCGTCGCCGACCACGCCGACCAGCCCGTGCCGGGCGGCCTGGTCGATCACCTTGCGCTGCGGGTCGACGACGACGATCTCGTCCTTCTTCACGCCCTGCCCGAGCAGGGTGTCGACGGCGCTGCGGCCCTTGGTGCCGTACCCGATGACGACGGTGTGCTCGCGCACGGTGGACCTCCAGCGGTTCAACCGCCACTGCTGGCGGGTTCGTTCGGTGAGCACCTCCAGCGTGGTCCCGACCAGGATGATCAGGAACACCACGCGCAGCGGGGTGATCACGAAGATGTTGGTGAGCCGGGCGGCGTCGCTGTACGGGGTGATGTCGCCGTACCCGGTGGTGGACAGCGTCACGGTCGCGTAGTACGCCGCGTCCAGGAAGCTGACCCCGCCGCCCGCGTTGTCGTTGTAGCCGGCCCGGTCGACGTAGACGATCAGCGTCGTGGCGACCAGGACGGCGAGCGCCACCAGCAGCCGGGAGCCGACCTGCCGGACGGCCGGCGCGCTCCGCCGGGCAGGCAGCACGATCCCGGCGTCCGACCACGGCTCGGTCCCCGGGGCGGGCGCACCCCGCAGCCTGCTCATGCGGTCGCCTCCCGGCTGTCGTGGGACGCGCACGCCCCGGTGGGCCCGTTCACGGTGCCTCCAGCAGTTCGACGGGTGCGCCGGCCGCCGCACCGCCGGGCGGGACCACGGCCAGCGCCTCGGCCCGGGCGAGGCCGCGCAGCATCGCGGGCCCGTCGAAGGCGAGTGGGACGACGCCGTCGGCGGTGTGCCGGACGGGCAGCAGCCGGGTGTCCACCGGGTGCCCGGGCAGGCCGACGGCGGTGGGTGCGAGGACCGGGGTGACGGCGGACCGCCCGCTGCGGGCGTGCAGCAGCGGCAGGGCGAGGGTGACCGTCCCGGCGACGGCGGCCAGCGGGTTGCCGGGCAGCCCCACCAGGTGCCGCCCGCCCGGAAGCCCGGCTGGACCCCCGCCCGGAAGTCCGCCCCCGGCGGGGCCGGCCGACGGGGATGCGGCCGACGGGAGTTCGGCCAGCAGCATCGGGTGTCCGGGGCGAACGGCCACGCCGTCCACCAGCAGTCGGGCGCCGGCCTCGGCGAGGGCCCGGTGCAGGAAGTCGACCGGGCCGGCCGCCGTTCCGCCGGTGGTGACCACGATGTCGGCGGTGGAGTGCCGCAGCGCGTCCCGGAGCAGCCCGAAGTCGTCCCGGACGGCCCGCACTTCGGCCACCTCGGCACCGGCCGCCCGCAGCCAGGGCGGCAGCAGCGGCCCGAGCGCGTCCCGGACCAGGCCCGGACCGGGGACGCCCGAGGCGAGCAACTCATCGCCGAGGACGAGCAGTTCGACCACCGGGCGACGACGCACGGCGAGCCGGTCGTGACCGCAGGCGGCGGCCAGGCCGAGCACGGCCGGGCCGACCGGGACGCCACCGGGCAGCAACGCCTCGCCGCGGCGGCACTCCTGGCCACGCGGGCGGACGTCCTGACCGGTGGTCAGCGGGTGGCGGCCGCAGTCGTGCAGCAACGTGCCGTCCGTGCGGCCGTGCTCACGGCGCAGGACGGCGGTGGCGCCCGGCGGCAGTTGGGCGCCGGTGGCGATCTCGACGGCGGCGCCGTCGGCCAGCGGCGCGGGTGCCGCCCGGCCGGCCAGCACCCGCCCGGCGACCCGCCAGGGGCCCGGCCCGGCGACCGCCCAGCCGTCCATCGCGGAGGTGTCGAAGGCGGGCAGGTCGGTCAGCGCGGTGAGCGGCTCGGCGAGGGTGCGGCCGAGCGCCTCGGCGAGCGGCAGCCCGACCGCCGGCAGCGGGCGCAGCCCGGCCCGGCGGGCGGCCTCGCGGGCCTGCGCCCAGCTCAGCACGCCGGGACCGGTCGACGGGGCGGCCACGGTGGTCTGCCCGACGGCGCTCACGGCTCGCCCGGCCCGGCGGCGGCGCTCCAGCGCTCGGCGAGCGCGGCGGTCCGCCGGGCGGCCTCGGCCACGGCCTCCGGCCCGCCGCCCTGCTGGGCGGCCGCGTAGCCGATCAGAAAGGCGGTCAGCGGCGCGGCCGGGCGGGCCACCCCGTGCGCGACCACCCGGGTGAGGTCGAGCAGTCCCCGGACGTCGACGTCCAGGTCGATGCCCAGGTCGGCCCTGACCTCGGCGATCCAGTCTTCCAGCGTGCGCTCCATGCGCCCATGCTGCCTGATCGGCGGTTTCCCCGGAGTGTCCGCCCCGTGTGCGGCGCGCGTCGTTTCCCGCACGGACGCCCGCGCGGGCCGTGCACACGGACCCCTGGGGCGCCCCTACGACCGGTCGCGCTCCCGGGCCTGTTCGAGGTCCTCCCAGGTGTCGCAGTCGTAGGCGACGTTGTCGGTGTCGGCCACCAACTGCCGGGCGAGACCGCCGGTGAGGCGGCGCAGCGGGAGGCCGGCCGGATCGCCGAGGGCGGCCAGCGCGGTGCGCAGCGGGGCGGTGCGGTAGGCGGCGGCGAGCGGCTGATCGCGCCCGCCGGCGTCGACCAGGACGGCGGCGTCGACGGCCGGGCCGGCCTCGGCGAGGGCGGTGACCAGCCGGTCGACGGTCCGCCGGTCCAGGAACGGCAGGTCGGCGGCGAGCAGCAGCACGGTCGGCGCGGTGACCAGGTCGAGTCCGGCGGCGACGGCGGCGACCGGCCCGCCGCCCGGCGGCTGCTCCCTGGTCCAGCGGACGCCGGTGCGCGCGGTCGGCCGGCCGGGGCCGACCACGACGGTGGTGCGGGCGCCCGCACAGGCGGCGAGCACCCGGTCGAGCAGGGTGGTCTCGCCCACGGTCAGCCCGGGTTTGTCGGCCCCGCCGAGGCGACGGGCGGCCCCGCCGGCCGGGACGATCACGTCGTAGGGCGTCATGCGGCCAGTATCCGCCCTACTCGGCTTCGCCCTTCCCGGGCTCCGTGCGCTCCTCGGTGATCTCGTCCTCGACGATCTCCGCCTCGATGATGTCGTCCTCGACGATCTCCGCCTCGACGATCTCGCCCCCTCGCGCCGCCCGGGCGGTGTTGGCGGCGGCGCCCAGTTCCAGGATGGCCGGCAGCGTCAGCTCCCCGTACCGCTCGTTCATCGCGGTGACCAGTGCCTCCGGGTCGTCCGGGTGCACGGCCAGCAGCCGGTCGAAGTCCTGGAGGTACTCGCCGGTGAAGGCGAGCACCCGGGCGGCGTCGTCGCCCTGGTCGGGGGCGCGGTGGCCGGCGATGACCCGGTCCACGCCGAGGTCGGCGATCCGGCCGAGGTTGTGGCCCCAGGTGGTGCGCTGGGCCGGGGTGGTGTCGGCGGTCCAGACGTGGGTGCCGTTGTAGGCGAAGTCCCCGGCGATCACCGTCCGGATGCTCGGCACGTGGACGACCGTCGAGTCGCCGCAGTCGCCCTGGCCGAGCAGCAGCACGGGGATGACCTGGCGGTCGAGCATGAGGGGCTGCGGCAGCAGCGGGGCGGGGATCAGCGGGTGGTCCGGGATGTCGTCGCCGTAGACCGGCTTCCACTGGGCGACCTTGGCGGCGGCGGTGCGCCGGATGCCGTCGACCACGGCGGGCGCGGCCAGCAGCCGGGCGTCGGGGAAGAGCTTCAGCACCTCCTCGGCGCCGAAGTAGTGGTCGGGGTGGTGGTGGGTGACGACGATGGCGAGCAGTCGGCGGCCCTTGCCGGCGACCCATTCGGCGAGTTCGCGGCCGGCGCTGCGGGTGAGCTGGGCGTCGACCAGGATCGCGGTCCGCTCGCCGAGGATCAGGGTGGAGGTGGCGAAGAAGGCCGATTCGGGGCCGGTGAAGACGGCGACCTCCAGCGGGCGGGCGGGCCGCTCGTGGTCCGGGGCGGCGGCCTCGGCGGCCGTGCGCTCCGCGCCGGCGCCCTCCTCGGGCGGGGACGACGTCACTGGCTGCTCCCTCTGGTCGGCGGTCGGACTTCCTGCGCCCTACAGCATGGGAGTACCGGTGTCGGATTGCGCGGAAGGCGCGCCCGGCGGGGCGCGCCTTCCGGCTCAGGTCACATCGCGGTTCGGACGGCCGGCGCCTTGGCGTCGTGGGCGGCCTGCCCCAGGGCACGAAAACGCCCGGGGCCCGTCCGTCGTGACAACGGACGGGCCCCGGGCGGTTACGTCGTGGAGGTTACGTCGTGGAGCTCAGCGCTTGACCGCGCCGCGCAGGCGGGCCAGCCGGTCGGAGACGCCCCAGGCGGTCACCCGCCACAGCGCCTCGACGACGATGCTGCGGCTCATCTTGGACGCGCCCAGCTCGCGCTCGACGAAGGTGATCGGCACCTCGGCCACCTTGAACCCGGCCTTCACCGTGCGCCAGGCCAGGTCGACCTGGAAGCAGTACCCGGCCGAGGCCACCTCGTCCATGCCCAGGCCCAGCAGGGTCTCCTTGCGGAACGCCCGGTAGCCGCCGGTGACGTCCCGGATCGGCACGCCCAGCGCCAGCCGCGAGTAGGTCGAGCCGCCGCGGGAGAGCAGCAGGCGCGACTTCGGCCAGTTCACCACCCGGCCGCCCGGCACCCAGCGCGAGCCCAGCACCAGGTCGGCGCCGCGCAGCGCGCCCAGCAGCCGGTCCAGTTCCTCGGGCTGGTGCGAGCCGTCCGCGTCCATCTCGACCAGGACGTCGTAGCCGTGGTCGATGCCCCAGCGGAAGCCCGCGAGGTAGGCGGCGCCCAGGCCCTCCTTGCCCTTGCGGTGCATGACGTGCACGTTCGGGTCCTCGGCGGACAGCTTGTCGGCCAGTTCGCCGGTGCCGTCGGGGCTGTTGTCGTCGGCGACCAGCACGTGGGCCTCGGGGACCGCCGCCCGCACCCGGCCGACGATCCGCTCGACGTTCTCCGCCTCGTTGTAGGTCGGAATGATCACCAGGACCCTGCCGAGATCAGCAAAACTCTGCTGGTTCACGGTCACGTACAAACCTCTCGGCCGATGGCGGGGAGTGTCAGAACACCATCGCCCGCACTCTGGAACGCGGCTCCGCCGGCAGCCCGCCGACGGAGTGACCACGGTGGAAACTGCTGTGCAGGGCGGAGACTACTGCGTCCTGGCATCCTACTACCGCGCCCGGGAACCACCGGTCCGGCCAGGGCACTCCCCTCCGGTACCCGCCGTTTCCTCGCGGGCGACACCGGTCGGCTAGGGTCGATGACCTTGCCCGTGCCCGGACCCCCGCACCGCCGGGCCCGTTGCCCCGACGATCCGGCACACCCGCCACCCAGCGAAGGAGTAGGACCGCGCGCATGGACAGGCTCATCAACACCGTCCGCCCGTACGCCTGGGGGTCGCTGACCGCCCTGCCCGAACTGCTCGGGCAGGAGCCGACCGGCGAACCGCAGGCCGAGCTGTGGATGGGCGCCCACCCCGGCGACCCGTCCCGGGCCGACCGGGGCGAGGGGCCCCGCCGGTTGGACGAGCTGATCGCGGCCGACCCCGAGGGCGAACTCGGCGCCGCGACCGTCACCCGGTTCGGTCCGGCCCTGCCGTTCCTGTTCAAGATCCTGACCGCGGGCATCCCGCTGTCCATCCAGGCCCACCCCACGATCGCCCAGGCCCGCGCCGGGTTCGCCGCCGAGAACGCCCTCGGCATCCCGCTGGACGCCCCCGAGCGGAGCTACCGCGACGCCAACCACAAGCCCGAGATGGTCTGCGCGCTGGGCGCCTTCGAGGGGCTCTGCGGCTTCCGGCGGCCCGCCGAGGCGGCCGGGCTGATGGCCGGGCTCGCGGTGCCCGGGCTCGGCCCGCTGATCGACCTGCTGGCCGTCGAGGACGAGGCCGAGGCGCTGCGCGGCACGCTGGCCGCCATCCTCACCATGGACGGGAAGGCCGCCGAGGAGACCGTCCGGGAGACGGCCGCGGCCCTGGCCCGCACCGACCCGGCCGGCGACTACGGGCCGTACGCCCGGATCGCCGAGGACTTCCCGGAGGACCGCGGTCTGATCGCCGCCCTGCTGCTCAACCACTTCCGGCTCCGGGCCGGCGAGGCGCTCTACCTGGACGCCGGCGTGCCGCACGCCTACCTGGCGGGTGCCTGCGTCGAGCTCCAGGCCAACTCCGACAACGTGCTGCGGGCCGGCCTCACCCCCAAGCACATCGACCTGCCCGAGCTGCTGAAGGTCCTGGTCTTCGAGGCCGGCGCCCCCGAACTGCTGCACCCCCGCCCGGTCGACGGCACCGCCGGCGAGGAGCTCTACCCCGTCCCGATCGACGAGTTCCGGCTCTCCCGCTTCGTCCTGGACGGCCGGGACCGCGAGATCGACGGCCGCGCCCCGCAGATCCTGCTCTGCACCGAGGGCACCGCCCGGCTCACCGCCGCCGACGGCACCACCCTGGACCTCGCCCGCGGCCGGTCGGCCTTCCTCCCCGCCACCGGCGCCCCCACCCGGCTGTCCGGCACCGCCACGACCCTCTTCCGCGCCACCGTCACCGTCTGACGGCACCCGGGGACCACGCGCCGAGGGCTCGCCTCCCGGGTGGGAGGCGAGCCCTCGGCGTGTCCGTGCGGCGGTCAGCCGACCCGTTGCCCCGGGCCGCCGGCGCCGACTTCGACCGGCACCTGATCCTTCTCCTGATCCTGGCCCCCGCCCTGGCCCTTCTCCCCGGACTGGGCCGGAACAGCCCCGGCGGCCTCGCCGGTCGCGGGCGCCCCGATCGACACGGCGGCCGCCGGCTGCAGGGCGCTGCCCGGCCAGCGGCGCTCGACCGCCTTGGCCACCTTGCGGCCCAGCTTCTGCACGGGCAGCTCCACCAGCCGGTACATCACCCAGCTCGCCAGCATGATCACGACGAGGTACTCGGCCGTCCAGATCAGCTTGCCGCCGGTCGTCGGCGGCACCTTGGGCACGTGCAGCAGCGGCTGGATGGTGTGGACCAGCGGGACGTGCAGCAGGTAGAGCGAGAAGCTGATCCCGCCGAGCCAGGTGAGCGGCTTCGGGAAGCGGCGCTTGCGCAGCGCCATGCCGATGCCGAACGTGATCCAGGCCCCGAGGTAGGAGCCGGCCCAGGCCATCCAGCCGGCCGTCCAGGTGTTCTGCTCCATGCCGTCACGGTTGTACATCCAGGCGACGGCCACCCCCGCGACGACCACGAAGCCGCAGCACAGGATCGCCTGGAGGCGGTCGATCTGGCGGTTCTCGGCCCGGTAGATCGCGGTGCCCGCGAACATCGTCGCGAAGATCATCAGGGTCTCGAACATCGGGGCCCGGCTGTTGTTGTACATCAGCACGAAGCCCAGCAGACCGAGCGTGATCGCCCCGACCCGGGTCAGGTTCGGCCGGCCGCTCAGCACGCAGGCGAAGCCGAACAGCACGATCAGGACGGAGCCCCAGACCAGGTTGCGGGTCGAGGTGATGTCGCTGGTCAGCGTGTGGGAGGCGATGGAGGTGCCGAAGAGCAGCGCCACGCCGGCGAAGCCGACCGCGATCGGGCCGCTGCGGCGGTGCTGGCCGACCGTGAAGAGCGCGGTGACCATGTAGTAGAAGACCATCTCGTAGCTGAGGGTCCACATGACGCCCAGGCCGTTCCAGACGCCCATGAAGTCCTGCAGCATGGTCGAGTTGGCGGCCACGTAGATCAGGTCGTGATCGGTGGCGAAGAGCGCGACCGAGCCGTCGCCCTTCGGGATGATGGCCAGCGCCACCGTGATACCGATGATCACCGGCGGCCAGAGCCGGAAGATCCGTCCGATCCAGAACGCCCGCACGTCCCCGCGGCGCTCCAGCGAGGCCGGGATGATGTAGCCGCTGACCAGGAAGAACAGCATGACGCCGTAGAGGCCCAGGTCGGCGTGCCACCAGATGAAGGACGCCACCCCGTCCGGCAGCATCTTCAGGACGTCGAAGTGGTGGAGCGCCACCACCAGGGCGGCCACGCCGCGAAGCGCGTCGAGCCAGCCCAGCCGACTGGCCGACCCGCTCGCCCGAGCCTTCGTGCTTCCCCCGGCCCGGCGGGCGGACAGCTGTCGTATCGTTTTCACCGCACGGACAGTAGCTCATCACACTGCTGCGTTGGCCTCGGTGACGATCGGACGAGGCCCCCCGGTGCCCCTCGTCGGTGCCAGGTCCTGTCCTAGTCCCGGGTCATGTCGACGAAGCGCGAGTAGTGGCCCTGGAAGGCCACCGTGATGGTGGCGGTGGGGCCGTTACGGTGCTTGGCGACGATCAGGTCGGCCTCGCCGGCGCGCGGGGACTCCTTCTCGTAGGCGTCCTCGCGGTGGAGCAGGATGACCATGTCGGCGTCCTGCTCGATCGAGCCGGACTCGCGCAGGTCGGAGACCATCGGCCGCTTGTCGGTGCGCTGTTCGGGGCCACGGTTCAGCTGGGAGAGCGCGATGACCGGGACTTCCAGCTCCTTGGCCAGCAGCTTCAGGTTTCGCGACATGTCGGAGACCTCCTGCTGGCGGTTCTCGGCCCGGCGGGAGCCGCCGGACTGCATCAGCTGGAGGTAGTCGATGACGACCAGCTTGATGTCGTTGCGCTGCTTGAGCCGGCGGCACTTGGCCCGGATCTCCATCATCGACAGGTTCGGGGAGTCGTCGATGAACAGCGGCGCCTCGCTGACGTCGGGCATCCGGCGGGCGACGCGGGTCCAGTCGTCGTCCGTCATGTTCCCGGAGCGCATGTGGTGCAGCGCGACCCGGGCCTCGGCGGACAGCAGGCGCATGGCGATCTCGTTGCGGCCCATTTCGAGCGAGAAGATCACGCTCGGCAGCTTGTTCTGGATCGAGCAGGCGCGGGCGAAGTCCAGCGCCAGGGTCGACTTGCCCATCGCGGGGCGGGCCGCGATGACGATCATCTGGCCGGGGTGGAGGCCGTTGGTGAGCGCGTCGAAGTCGGCGAAGCCGGTCGGGACGCCGGACATCTGGCCGTTGCGGGAGCCGATCGCCTCGATCTCGTCGAGGGCGCCCTCCATGATGTCGGCGAGCGGCGCGTAGTCCTCGTTGGTGCGCTGCTCGGTGACGGCGTAGATCTCCGCCTGGGCGGCGTTGACGATCTCGTCGACGTCGCCCTCGGCCGCGTAGCCCATGCCGGCGATCCGGGTGCCGGCCTCGACCAGGCGGCGCAGGACGGCGCGCTCGTGGACGATCTGGGCGTAGTACTCGGCGTTGGCGGCGGTCGGGACGGAGTTGACCAGGGTGTGCAGGTAGGAGGCGCCGCCGACGCGCTGGAGCTCGCCGCGCTTGGTGAGCTCGCCGGCCACGGTGATCGGGTCGGCCGGCTCGCCGCGGGCGTACAGGTCGAGGATCGCGCCGTGGACCATCTCGTGCGCGGGCCGGTAGTAGTCGGCCGGCTTGAGCACCTCGACCACGTCGGCGATGGCGTCCTTGGACAGCAGCATGCCGCCGAGGACGGACTGCTCGGCGGCGAGGTCCTGCGGGGGGACGCGCTCGAAGCCGTCCGCGCCGCCCTGGCCCTCGTCGTCGCCACGGCGCTGCCAGCCGCCGCCACCGCCACCGCTCTGCGAACCGTCGCGCTGGGAGCCGCTCCGGCCGCCCTTGCCGCCCTTCTGGAAGCCGCCCTCGCGGCCGCCGCCGTCGCGGTTGCCGTCCCGGCCGCCGCCCTGGCCGGAGCGGCTGCGGGAGACCGGGAGCCGGTCGCCGGGCCCGTCGGGGAAGGACGCGTCGTCGAAGGCGCCGGCGGGGAAGGGGTCCTCGGCGGGCTGCCAGTCCTCCTCCGGCGGCGGGGCGTCGTGGTCGTCGTACTGGGGGCCGGTCACGCGTGTTCCCCGATCAGCGAGTGGTGCGAGTTGGAGCGGGTCTTGCCGGTGGCTGGGTGGAGCGGAGCCGCTCCTCTTTGTACGCCACGGCACCGACAAATCGGACGCCGGGGCGGGCGGGAGTGTCGGGCGGAGGGCCCACGCTAAGGCGCCGGGAGCCGTTCAGCCAAGGCGGTTATCCACAGGGGGTGTGGACGAGCGGCCCTGGGCTGTGGAGAAGTGCCGCAAAGCTGTGGACGCCCCTGTGGAAGGCCCTGTGGATAACCAGACCATCTGTCCACCGTCAACCTGTTGACCAGGTATTACCTCTTTCCGGGCCTGTGCATGAGAAATTCTTCACACACAGCCGGACCCCCGCGGGCGCGAAGCGGGTCGAACGCCTCGCTCAAGAATTCGAGTAATAGACAACTGCCACTAGCAGTCATTACCTGTGGATGAGTAGCCTGGAGCCCATGACCGCCCCTCCCGCAGCCCCGACCCCCTCCAGACGCCGGCACGACCGGGAGATCCTCGCACTGGCCGTCCCGGCCTTCGGCGCGCTGGTCGCCGAACCGCTCTTCCTGATGGCCGACTCGGCGATCGTCGGCCACCTCGGCACCCCGCAGCTGGCCGGAGTCGGCGTCGCCGCCGCCGCGCTGTCCACCGCGACCGGCGTGTTCGTCTTCCTCGCCTACGCCACCACCGCGGCGGTGGCCCGCCGGATCGGTGCCGGGGACCGCCGCGGCGCCGTCCAGCAGGGCGTCGACGGCATCTGGCTCGCCCTCGGCCTGGCCGTCCCGGTGGTGCTGCTCACCGTGCTGCTGGCCCCCTGGGCGGCCGACGTCCTGGGGGCCTCGGAGACCGCCGCCCCCTACGCCGTGACGTACCTGCGGATCAGCGCCCTGGGCATCCCCGCGATGCTCATGGTGATGGCCGCCACCGGCGTGCTGCGCGGCCTCCAGGACACCCGCACGCCGCTGCTGGTGGCGATCGCGGGCTTCACCGCCAACATCGGCCTGAACGCCGGCCTGGTGTACGGCGCCGGGCTCGGGGTGGCCGGCTCGGCCTGGGGCACCGTGCTCGCGCAGACCGGGATGGCCGCCGTCTACCTGGTCGTGGTGGTGCGAGGGGCGCGGCGCGAGCACGCCTCGCTGCGGCCGGACACGGCCGGCATCCGGGCCAGTGCGAGGGCGGGCGGTCCGCTGCTGGTCCGGACGGTCAGCCTGCGCGCGGTGCTGATGATCGCCACCGCGGTGGCCGCCCGGCTGGGCGACGACCAGGTGGCCGCGCACCAGATCACCATGACGCTGTTCAGCTTCCTGGCCTTCGCCCTGGACGCCATCGCGATCGCCGGCCAGGCGATCATCGGCCGCTACCTGGGCGCCGAGGACGCCCCGGGCGCCAGGGCCGCCACCCGCCGGATGGTCGAGTGGGGCATCGGCTCGGGCGTGCTGCTGGGTCTGCTGGTGGTGGCCGCCCGCCCGCTGTACGTCCCGCTGTTCACGCCCGATCCGGCGGTGCAGGGGCAGTTGGACACCGCCCTGCTGCTGCTCGCCCTCAGCCAGCCGGTCGCCGGCCTGGTCTTCGTGCTGGACGGGGTGCTGATGGGCGCCGGGGACGGCCCCTACCTGGCCTGGGCGGCGATCGCGACCCTGGCGGTGTTCACCCCGGCGGCGATCGCGGTGCCGGCCACCGGCACCGGGCTGGCCGGGCTGTGGTGGGCGATGAACCTGTTCATGCTGGTCCGCGCCGCCTTCCTGGTCGGGCGGGCGCGCGGCGGCCGCTGGCTGGTCACCGGGGCCGTCCGGAGCTGACGCGCCGGGGCCGAGGGCTCCGGCACGGAATGCGCCGGCACCGAATGCGCAGGGGCCGAACGCTCCGGAACACGACCGAGGGCCGGACTCCCGGAGGAGTCCGGCCCTCAGGCCACTGCTACGGAACTCAGGCAGCGACGACGGCGACGTCGAGGTTGGCCTGGACGTCGGCGTGCAGCTTGACCGAGACCTTGTGGGTGCCCACGGTCTTGATCGGCGAGGCGATCGCGACGGCGCGCTTGTCCACGGCCGGGCCGCCGGCGGCCTTGATGGCCTCCACGACGTCGGCCTGGGTCACCGAACCGAACAGACGGCCGGCGTCACCCGAGCGAACGGCCAGCTTGACCTGGACGCCCTCGAGCTTGCCCTTGACCTCGTTGGCGGCCTCAAGGGTCTGGATCTCGTGGATCTTGCGGGCGCGACGGATCGCGTCGACGTCCTTCTGGCCGCCCTTGGTCCAGCGGATGGCGTAGCCACGCGGAACCAGGTAGTTGCGGGCGTAGCCGTCCTTGACCTCGACGACCTCGCCGGCGGAGCCGAGACCCGGCACCTCGTGCGTGAGGATGATCTTCATTACTTGGTCACCCTCTCTTAGCGCGCGGTGCTGGTGTAGGGCAGCAGCGCCATCTCACGGCTGTTCTTCACGGCCGTGGCGACGTCACGCTGGTGCTGGGTGCAGTTGCCGGTGACCCGGCGGGCACGGATCTTGCCACGGTCGGAGATGAACTTCCGCAGCAGGTTCGTGTCCTTGTAGTCAACGTAGTTGACCTTGTCCTTGCAGAAGACGCAAACCTTCTTCTTCGGCTTGCGAGCAGGCGGCTTCGCCATTGTGTGCTCCATTTGGGGTTCACGGCCCGGCCTGCGTCCTCAGGACGCCGGCGGCCGGGCCGCACGAAATCTGTCAGCTCTTAGAACGGAGGCTCTTCCGAGAAGCCGCCACCGGACGGGGCGCCCCAGCTGCCGCCGCCCTGCTGGCCGCCGGACGGAGTGCTGGACGCCCACGGGTCGTCGGAGGGGCCGGACTGGCCGCCGCCGCCGGAGTTTCCACCCCAGCTGCCGCCGCCGCCCTGCTGGCCGCCACCGCCGCCCCAACCGCCCTGCTGGCCACCGCCGCCGCCCTGCTGGCCGCCGAAGCCGCCACCAGAGCCGCCGGGGCCACCGGACCGGTTGGCCCGGGTGACCTTCGCGGTCGCCGAGCGCAGGCTCGGGCCGACCTCGTCGACCTCGACCTCGAAGACCGTCCGCTTCTCGCCTTCCTTGGTCTCGTAAGACCGCTGGCGCAGTCGGCCCTGCACGATGACGCGCATGCCGCGCTGCAGCGACTCGGCCACGTTCTCCGCCGGCTGCCGCCAGACGTTGCACGTGAGGAAGAGGCTCTCGCCGTCCTTCCACTCGTTCGTCTGACGGTCGAAGGTGCGGGGGGTGGACGCGATACGGAACTTCGCGACCGCCGCACCCGACGGGGTGAAGCGCAGCTCGGGGTCGTCGACGAGATTGCCGACGAGGGTGATGACGGTCTCGCCTGCCATGGTGGTGATGACCTCTCGGGAAGATGTCCGTTCACCGCTGTTTCACGTGAAACAGCGGACGCGAGCTACCCGAGACCCGAAGGCCTCAGAGGTGGCTCAGTGGGTGTCCGGGCGCAGGACCTTGGTCCGCAGAACCGACTCGCTCAGGCCCATCTGGCGGTCGAGCTCCTTGACGACCTCAGGCGTGGCCTTCAGGTCGATGACCGAGTAGATGCCCTCGGACTGCTTGTTGATCTCGTAAGCCAGACGGCGACGACCCCAGGTGTCGACCTTCTCCACCTTGCCGCCGGCGTTCCGGACGACGGTGAGGAAGTTCTCGATCAGGGGGGAGACAGCGCGCTCCTCGACCGAGGGGTCGAGGATGACCATCACCTCGTAGTGACGCATGGGTAACCCACCTCCTTTGGACTCAACGGCCACGGTCTCTCCGTGGCAGGAGGGTTGTGCAGCGTCGGCACCGGAGCAGTGACGACACCGGCCACCGTAGCGGCCGGGTCCGACAATCGGGCCCCGCTCACCCGACGGGGTGGTCGCCCGGAAGAGGGCGCAAGGGGGCACAACTACACCAGTGCAGACGGCACAGCCTACCCGCACCCGGACGGCCGAACAAAACGCATAGGGGTTGTGAGACGGGCCCAACCGCCGCAATCTGGACGGAACGGGATTCCTGCCCGTTCGTCTCCACGCCAGGAGGTGGGACTCATGGCCCAGTCCGTCCACCGCATGCCCGCGCTCACACTGAACACCGACGGCCACCCGCACCCCCGCGAGAACGCCCTGGTGGGCCTCACCGCCGTGCTGGGCGTGATCGCCTTCACCACCTCGTTCTTCCACAACCTGCACCTGGTGACCTCGTGGACCGGCCTGTTCGGGATCATCACGGGGCTGCTCGGCATGTTCGTCTCGGTCACCACGGCCGAGCGCTTCGTGCTGATGATCACGCTCGGCGCCTCCGCCATCGGCTTCTACCTCGGCATCGCCCGGGGCGGCCTCTGGGGCTGAACCGCCCCGGTCGCACCGTTCCGGAACCCTCGGCGCCCCCGTGGCGTATCTGCAAGGAGACAGGTACGCGACGGGGGCGCCGTCGCGCCCGCAGCGGCGGGCGCCCGGGCCCCGGACGATAGGGTCAGCCCGAGAACCTGGGCCCACCGCAGCCCGACCGACGAGGAGCACCGAGCAATGAGCCTGCGCCTGAGGACGATCACCCGCGAGGAGCACCTCGCCTTCATCAGGAGCCGCGCCTCGGCCAGCCACATGCAGGTGCCGTCGTGGGGCGACGTGAAGGCCGAGTGGCGCTCGGAGTCGATCGGCTGGTTCGACGAGGCCAACCAGCTCGTCGGCGCCGGCCTGGTGCTCTACCGGCAGCTGCCCAAGCTCAAGCGCTACCTCGCCTACCTGCCCGAGGGCCCGGTCATCGACTGGTTCGACCGGGACCTCGACCGCTGGCTCTCCCCGATGCTCGCCCACCTCAAGTCGCAGGGCGCGTTCTCGGTCAAGATGGGCCCGCCGATCGTCATCCGCCGCTGGAACGCCCCCACCATCAAGGAGGCCATCGCCGGCAAGCAGGCCAAGCGCCTGCGCGACGTCGAGGCCGACTGGTACGAGGCGCGCGCCTTCGAGGTGGCCGACCGGCTGCGCAAGGCCGGCTGGCTGCAGGGCGAGGACGGCGGCGCCGGCTTCGGCGACGTCCAGCCGCGCTACGTGTTCCAGGTGCCGCTGGCCAACCGCTCGCTGGACGACATCCACAAGAACTTCAACCAGCTCTGGCGCCGCAACATCAAGAAGGCCGAGAAGAGCGGCGTCGAGGTGTACCAGGGCGGCTACGACGAGCTGCCGATCTTCCACCAGCTCTACCTGGTGACCGCCGAGCGCGACAAGTTCACCCCGCGCCCGCTGTCCTACTTCCAGCGGATGTGGAAGGCCCTCACCGCCGAGGACCAGAACCGGATGCGGCTCTACATCGCCTACCACGACGGCGAGCCGCTGGCCGCGACCACGATGCTGGTGGTCGGCGAGCACGTCTGGTACTCCTACGGCGCCTCGGCCAACCACAAGCGCGAGGTCAAGCCGTCCAACGCGATCCAGTGGCGGATGATGCGCGACTCCTACGCGCTCGGCGGCGGCGTGTACGACCTGCGCGGCATCAGCGACACCCTGGACGAGAACGACCACCTGTTCGGCCTGATCCAGTTCAAGGTCGGCACCGGCGGCCAGGCCGCCGAGTACCTCGGCGAGTGGGACTTCCCGCTCAACAAGCTGCTGCACAAGGCCCTCGACCTCTACATGTCCCGCCGCTGAGGAGGCTGACCCGATGACGCTGTCGCTCTACCTCGACACCGAACGCTGGCGCACCCACCAGCGCTCCGTCCTCGCCGAGTTCCCCGGCCTGGTGCCGGTCGCCAAGGGGAACGGCTACGGCCTGGGCAACCACCGGCTGGCCGAGGAGGCGACGCTGCTGGGCACCGGTGTGCTGGCCGTCGGCACCGCGTACGAGGCGGCCGACGCCGCCGAGTGGTACGGCGGCGAGCTGCTGGTGCTCACCCCGTACCGGGTCGGCGAGGAGGCGCTGCCGCTGCCGCACGCCCGGGTGATCCGGACGGTGGCGAACCTGGACGCGCTGCGGGCGCTGCGCGGCGCCCGGGTGGTGGTGGAGTGCATGACCTCCATGCGCCGCCACGGGGTGAGCGCCGCCGACCTCACGGCCGTCGCCGCCGAGCTGGACGGCGTCGCCTTCGAGGGCCTGGCGCTGCACCTGCCGATGGACCGGCCGGACGGCTCCAGCCCGACCGAGGAGGTCGTCCACTGGGTGGACACCGCCCGGGCGGCCGGGGTGCCGGTGCACACCGTGTACGTCAGCCACCTCGGCGCGGCCGGCATGGAGCAGCTGGCCCAGCGCTACCCGGACATCGTCTTCCGGGCCCGGATCGGCACCCGGCTCTGGCTGGGCGACCACGGCGCGCTGGAGGTCCGGGCCACGGTGCTGGACGTCACCCCGGTGAAGAAGGGCGACCGCTACGGCTACCGCCAGCACCCGGCGCCGGCCGACGGCCACATCGTGGTGGTGGCCGGCGGCACCGCGCACGGCATCGGCCTGGAGGCGCCCAAGTACGTGCAGACCATGGCCTCCCGGGCCAAGGGCATCGCCCGGGCCGGCCTGGCGACCGTCAACAAGACCAAGTCGCCGTTCCACTGGGCCGGCAAGCAGCTCTGGTTCGCCGAGCCGCCGCACATGCAGGTCTCGCTGCTGTTCCTGGACGGCGAGACCAAGCCCCCCGCGATCGGCGAGGAGCTCGGCCTCCAGGTCCGGCACACCACCACGCACTTCGACCGCGTGGTGGACCGCTAGGCCCTGTCCGGCCCTAGAACGACTGAAGCGCCTACGCCTTCTCGGCCGGCTCCGGCAGTTCCGGCTCGTCCAGCCACTGCTCGGAGCCGGCCGGCGCGTATCCGGCGTAGCTCTCCTCCTCGCGCAGCGTCCGGGCGGTGCCGAGCACGAACACGTCCGGGGCCCGGTCGAGCACCCCGCCGGACGGGTCGTCGCTGCCGTCCCAGCGCACCGGGTCGCGGTCCGGCTGCAGGGCGTCGCGGACCACCATGACCACCAGGTAGAGCGTGCCCAGCAGGTGCAGCACGACCGCGAAGTGGTACCAGGCCTCGCCGATCCCGTGCTGCTTGGGCCCGGTGACGAAGCCCAGGTGGGACCAGATGCCCAGGGTGTACAGCACCTCGCAGGCCTGCCAGATCAGGAAGTCCCGCCAGCGCGGCCGGGCCAGCACCGCGAGCGGCAGCAGCCAGAGCGCGTACTGCGGCGAGTACACCTTGTTGACCAGCACGAACAGGGCGACCACCAGGAAGGCCAGCTGCGCGAAGCGCGGGCGGCGGGGCGCCGTGAAGCCGAGCCACGCTATGGCCAGGCAGCCGAGGACCATCAGCACGCCGATGTAGAGGTCGAGGTCGGCCAGCCCCGTACCCCGGCTCTGCATCAGGATCAGCCAGAACGAGCCGTAGTCCTCGGCGCGGTGCTTGCTGAACACGTAGAAGGTCGACCAGCCCTGCCAGTTGGCCGCCATGATCGGCAGGTTGACCAGCAGCCAGGAGCCGACCGCGCCGGCCAGCATCACCCGGAACTCACGCCACTTCCCGGCCCGCCAGCAGAGCACCAGCAGCGGGCCGAGCAACAGCACCGGGTAGAGCTTGGCCGCGGTGGCCAGGCCGATGAAGACACCCGCCCAGCCGGGCCGGGAGCCGGACCACCAGGCCATCGCCACGGCGGCCAGCGCGACCGCGAGGAGGTCCCAGTTGACCGTGCCGTTCAGCAGCAGGACGGGCGCGAGCGCGAACAGCAGGGCGTCCCAGGGGCGGCGGCGGTGGGTGCGCGAGAGCGCCACCACGGCGACCACCGCGCAGGCCATCAGCAGCCCCGCGTTGATCGCCCAGAACCACCGCTCCTGGTCCTGCGAGGTGCCGGCGCCGGGCGTCAGCCAGGCCGCGACCTGCATGAACAGGCCGGTCAGCACCGGGTATTCGAGGTACTGCAGATCCCCCGAGGTGCCCGGGATGCGGTCCACGTACGGGTGCAGCCCGGCCGAGAAGCCGCGGCCGGAGAACAGGTGCGGGATGTCGCTGTAGCAGGCGTGGATGTACTGCGGCGAACCCGGCTGGAACCAGGCCTGGTTGTAGCAGGGCGCCTTCTGCACCATGCCGAGCACCGAGACCACGATCACCGCCAGCGCCAGGAAGCGCGCCGGGATCCACCAGGAGACGCCCAGCAGCGCCCGGCGGCCCGGCGGGCCGCCGATCACCTCGCTGCCGGCCGCCGCCACCGGGTCCTCGTCGGCCGGGACGACCACGGTGTTGACCGGCGGCGCGGCCGTGGCGACGGCCGGCCCGACCGGCCCTGCGGCGTCGCCGGGCCCGGCCGGCCCTGCGGATTCGTCACGATCGCTCGACGTCATGCCGGACATCCTGCCGCACCGGCCCCACCGGGACGAGGAGGACCCCGCAACGGGCCCGGCCTCCGTCGCCCGGCGGCACGGCGAATCATGACGAAACGGCGGTGGCGGCCCTCCGGAGAGGGCCGCCACCGCCGTTCGGTTCATCCGCTCAGCGGGTGGTGGTCAGGGCAACAGCCCGTTCTGCCCACCGCCACCGCCGGTCGAGGACGGTGTCGGCGGCTTGCCGCTCGGCTTGCTGCTCGTCGCCGGGGGGTCCGTCGGCGGCGCCGTGGGCGGGGGCGTGGTGCAGCCGAGGAGGCCGCAGCTGCTCGTCGGACCGGGGTTGGTCCTGGTGTGCGACGGCGTCTGGCTCGGCTGCGTGCCCGGGCAGTCCACGCCCGGGACACAGCCCGGGCCCTGGGTGGACACGGGCGGCTGCGGCTGGTTGTTGTTGGTCGGCGGCGGCTGGTTGTTGGCCGGCTGGGTCGCGGGCGGGGCCGACGGGGTCTCGCTCGTCGTCGGCGTGGGCGTCATGCTCGGCGAGACCGGGGCGCCGGAGGAGTCCACCTGGGTGCCGACCGGCTGCGGGGTCGGGAAGTCCATCTTCTTCTCGTTGGCCAGCGCGGCCTTCATGTACCGGGTGAAGACGTCGGTCGGGATGTCACCACCGTGGATGGACTCCTTGCCGCCGGTGCCGTTGAGCGACAGCCGCTCGTGCTTGCTCGGGTCCTCGCGCCACATCGCGACGCTGGTCACCAGCTGCGGGGTGTAGCCGACCCACCAGGCCGACTTGTTCTGGTCGGTGGTGCCGGTCTTGCCGGCCACCGGGCGGCCCAGCTCCTTGGCCTTGAAACCGGTACCGTTCTTCACCACGTTCACCAGCACGTCGGTGACGTTGTCCGCGACGGCCGGCTCCAGGGCGACCTTGGCGTCCTTCTTGCCGAAGCCCGGGCGCTCGGTGCCGTTCACCTCGACCTTGGTGACCGAGTAGGGCTCGGCCTCCTTGCCGCTGGCCGCCAGGGTGCCGTAGGCGGTGGCCATCCGGATCGGGCTGATGGTGGAGGTGCCGAGGGCGAAGGTCGGGGTCTTCGGGTCGGCGAAGCTCTCCTTCCGGACGCCCATCTGCTCGGCGATGTTGGCCACGTTCTGGCCGCCGACGTCCTGGTTGAGCTGGACGAAGGGCACGTTGAACGAGTTCTGCATGGCCGACCGCAGCGAGACGTAGCCGCGCTTGCCGGAGTCCTCGTTCTTCTGCCGGTAGGGCTTGCCGTCGTCGCCGATCACCAGCGAGCCGTCCGGCTTGCGGATCTCGGACATGTCGTCGGACAGGTAGCGGCTGTCGGCGTTGATCCGCTTCGGCTTGCCCTTGTCGTCGGTGGCCGTCTGGACGCCGATCTGCATGGCGGTCGCCAGCACGAAGGGCTTGAAGGTCGAGCCGACCTGGACGCCGATGGCGTCGGCGTTGTTGTCGAAGTGGCCGTTCTCCACGCCGTCGCCGCCGTAGAGGGCGACGATCGCGCCGTCGCCGGGGCGGATGCTGGCGGAGCCGAACTGGATGAAGGTGTCGTTGTTGGGGCGCTTCTGGGCGTTGAGGTTCTCGCCCTTGACGTCGTCGACGGCCTTCTTCAGGGCGTCGACCTTGTCCTTCTCGAAGGTGGTGTAGACCTTCAGGCCGCCCTTGTCGATCATCTGCTGGGTGATCGTCTTGTCGGTGGCCATCAGGTACTTGTTGGCGGTGTCGACCAGGTAGCTGACCTCACCGTTCATGTTGGAGCTGGGCTTCTGCGGGATCGGGTCGGGGAAGGTGGTGCACTTCGCCCGCTCCTCCGGGGTGATGGCCTTGGTCTTCACCATGTTCTCGAGGATCCAGGCCCACCGCCCCTGGGCCCGCTCCTTGTTGGCCGGGTTGCTGGGGTCGTAGTACGACGCGCCCTTCAACAGGCCGGCCAGCATGGCGCTCTGACAGAGGTCGAGGTCCTTGGCGTCGACCCCGTAGTAAGCCTGTGCGGCGGCCTGGGCGCCGTTCGAACCGCGACCGAACCAGCTGGTGTTCAGGTACCCCTTGAGGATGTCCGGTTTCTGCATCTTCTGATTGATCTTCAGCGTGATGAAGAACTCCTTCAGCTTGCGGCTGAGGGTCTGCTCCTGACTGAGGTACGCGTTCTTCACGTACTGCTGGGTGATCGTCGAGGCGCCCTGGGTCTCGCCGCCCTTGGCCATGTTGTAGACGGCGCGGAGCATGCCCTTGGGGTCGATGCCGCTGTCCTCGCGGAAGGTCTGGTTCTCCGCCGCGATCACGGCGTTCTGCAGGTTGGGGCTGATGTCGGAGAGCTCGACGATCTGACGGTTGGTCTCGCCCTTGCGGGTCATCTCCGAGCCGTCGGCCCAGTAGTAGATCGTGTTCTGGTCCTTCATCAGATCTTTGAGCTTCGGGATCTCGGTGGTCTGGTAGAGGTAGAAGACCCCGCCCACGCAGGTGGCGAAGACGATCAGGAAGGCGCTCAGCCACTGCCGCCAGGACGGCAGCCAGCGCCGGACGCCGGTCTTGCCGAAGCGCGGGTAGTCGATGAACCGCTTCTTGCCGGGGCCTGCGGCGGCGGCCACCGAGGCGGAGGCCGCGGCGGCACCGCGCCGGCCGCCCTTGCCGCCCTTCTGGGCGGCCTTGCGCATCTCGGCGCGGCCCATCCGGGGCTGCTGAGCGGTCTCCCGTTCGCCCGGGGGGCGCCGGCGGCCGGCGCCGTCCGAGCTCACCTCGTCCCGGCCTGGTCCGCCCTGACGGCCACCACCACCCGGGGGCTGCTGCCCGTCACCGCCCGGGCTGGGCGTCCTTCGCCGTCGTTCACTCATGTTGCAGCCACTCCTCGCCAGGCGGTTCCAGCCTGAAGGCAGGGTTCACGTCCGATGCCCGCCAACCGCCCTAACCCCGGAGGTGGTCCTCGTGCACACGCGACAGCGTACGCAGCCGGGAATCCCAACTAATCGGGCATCAGTCCCCAATGACCGCAAAACGGCAGCAGATCATTACACGCCCGTTGCCAACCACTCCTGCGCGTCGGCTTGTGATCACCTTCACGCGCGCCCCCCTTGCCCGTTCCGAGGGCCCGGTTTACTGTTCTCGATATATCGAGCCGATACATCGACGCGGCATACCGCCCGATGCAGCGGCCGGACAACGGCCGAGAGGCAAGGAGGACGACGGCAATGGGCAGGCGCTCAGGAGTGCTGGAGTTCGCCGTTCTCGGTCTGCTCCACGACGCCCCGATGCACGGCTACGAGCTGCGCAAGCGGCTCAACGTCCTGCTCGGAACGTTGCGGGCGTTCTCGTACGGAACGCTCTACCCGTGCCTGAAGAGCCTGGTCGCCCAGGGCTTCCTGGTCGAGGACAACCCGGACGTCGAGTACGTCCCGGCCACCGCGCTCAACGGCAAGCGGTCCAAGACCGTCTACCGGCTCTCCCCCGAAGGCAAGCAGCGCTTCGAGGAGCTGCTCGCCGACTCCGGGCCCGACGCCTGGGAGGACGAGCACTTCGGCGTCCACTTCGCGTTCTTCGGCCAGACCGACCGGGCCGTGCGGATGCGCGTCCTGGAAGGGCGTCGCAGCCGGCTGGAGGAGCGGCTGGAGAAGATGCGCAACTCGCTGGCCCGCGCCCGCGAGCGGTTCGACGACTACACCGTCGAACTGCAGCGGCACGGACTGGAGTCGGTGGAGCGCGAGGTCCGGTGGCTCAACGAGCTGATCGAGACCGAGCGGGCCAACCGCACCGGCCGGACCGGGCCCGCCACCGGCGGCAACACCACCGCCGTACCCCACAAGACTTCGGACGGCCGTGGCCAGGAGGAAGGGTCCCAGGACCCGCCCGGGCCACCGTACGACCGCCCGGGGCGCTCCGCCCAGGAGCGCTGACACCGCGTCAGCCCTGTGCCGCGCGGCAGGAGTGGGCGCCTCGCGCCCGTACAAGCAGTCATCGAAGAAGCAGGACGAGTGCCGTCGACCCCGGCGGCCCTCATGAGATCACAGGGAGCAACCGGAATGGGTTCGGTTCGCGTAGCCATCGTGGGCGTGGGCAACTGCGCCGCGTCGCTGGTGCAGGGTGTCGAGTACTACAAGGACGCCGACCCGGCCGGCAAGGTCCCCGGGCTGATGCACGTCCAGTTCGGTGAGTACCACGTCCGCGACGTGGAGTTCGTCGCCGCGTTCGACGTCGACGCCAAGAAGGTCGGCTTCGACCTGGCCGACGCCATCGGCAGCAGCGAGAACAACACCATCAAGATCTGCGACGTGCCGCCGACCGGCGTCACCGTCCAGCGCGGCCACACCCTCGACGGCCTGGGCAAGTACTACCGGGAGACCATCGAGGAGTCCGACGAGACCCCGGTCGACGTCGTCCAGATCCTCAAGGACCAGCAGGTCGACGTCCTGGTCTGCTACCTGCCCGTCGGTTCCGAGGCCGCCGCCAAGTTCTACGCCCAGTGCGCCATCGACGCCAAGGTCGCCTTCGTGAACGCCCTGCCGGTGTTCATCGCGGGCACCAAGGAGTGGGCGGACAAGTTCACCGAGGCCGGCGTGCCGATCGTCGGTGACGACATCAAGTCCCAGGTCGGCGCCACCATCACGCACCGCGTGATGGCCAAGCTGTTCGAGGACCGCGGTGTCATCCTCGAGCGCACCATGCAGCTGAACGTCGGCGGCAACATGGACTTCAAGAACATGCTCGAGCGCGAGCGCCTGGAGTCCAAGAAGATCTCCAAGACCCAGGCCGTCACCTCGCAGATCCGCGACCGCGAGATGGGCGCCAACAACGTCCACATCGGCCCGTCGGACTACGTGGCCTGGCTGGACGACCGCAAGTGGGCGTACGTCCGCCTGGAGGGTCGCGCGTTCGGCAACGTCCCGCTGAACCTGGAGTACAAGCTCGAGGTCTGGGACTCCCCGAACTCCGCCGGTGTCATCATCGACGCCGTGCGCGCCGCGAAGATCGCCAAGGACCGCGGCATCGGCGGCCCGATCCTGTCGGCCTCCTCGTACTTCATGAAGTCCCCGCCGGTGCAGTACTTCGACGACGAGGCCAAGGAGAACGTCGAGAAGTTCATCCGCGGCGAGGTCGAGCGCTGAGGTAGAGCGCCGGAGCCGGCGGCGGGTGACCGCCGCCGGCCGCGCCGGAGGGCCCACGATCATCGGATCGTGGGCCCTTCACCGTTTCTCGGCGAATGTTTCACGTGAAACAGCGGCCGGTTCCATGGCACTCTGGGCGGGTGGCGATCACCGAGAACGGCAGCACCCACCAGTCCGCACACCGTGCCACGCTTCTCGGTCTGCTCCGCGGCCGGGACTTCCGGCGGCTGCTGACCG
The DNA here is from genome assembly GCF_042720685.1 of Kitasatospora sp. NPDC058492. Classification (NCBI taxonomy): domain Bacteria; kingdom Bacillati; phylum Actinomycetota; class Actinomycetes; order Kitasatosporales; family Streptomycetaceae; genus Kitasatospora; species Kitasatospora sp. NPDC058492. The sequence goes on along the minus strand of NZ_JBHXMU010000010.1, from coordinate 38,867 downwards.
CCCGGGTGCTCTCCCAGCTCTCGGACGGCGTCTTCCAGGTCTCGCTCGCCGCCTACGTCGTGTTCTCCCCGGAGAAGCAGTCCTCCCCCGCCGACATCGCCTCGGTGCTGGCCGTGATGCTGCTGCCGTTCTCGGTGATCGGGCCGTTCGCCGGGGTGCTGCTGGACCGCTGGCGCCGCCGCCAGGTGCTCTACTACGGCAACCTGGCCCGCTTCGGGCTCGGCCTCGTCACCGGCGCCCTGCTCCTGGCGGAGGCGCCGACCTGGCTGTTCTTCGCCTCGGCGCTGCTGGTCACCGCGCTCAACCGGTTCATCCTGGCCGGCCTGTCCGCCGCCCTGCCCCGGGTGGTCGAGCAGGACCAGCTGGTCACCGCCAACGCGCTCTCCCCCACGCTGGGCACGGTCGCCGCCGCCTCCGGCGGAGGGGTCGGCTTCCTGCTGCACCAGGTGATGACCCCCGGACCGAAGGCCGACGCCGCGCTGGTCACGGTGGCCGCGCTGCTCTACCTGTCGGCCGCACTGGCCGCCCGCCGGATGGACCGCGACCTGCTCGGCCCGGAGAAGCACGGCGACCGCCCGGCGCTCGGCCAGGCGCTGGTCCGGGCCGCCGTCGAACTCGGCGCCGCCGTGCGCCACTTGGTGCGGGACTGCCGGCCCGCCGTGCACGCGCTGGCCGCCGTCACCGCGGCCCGGTTCTGCTACGGCGTGCTGATCGTGGTCGTGGTGATGCTCGCCCGGTACACCTTCAACGACCCGACCGACAGCGCGGCCGGACTGGTCACGCTCGGCCAGGCGGTCGGCCTGTCCGCCGCCGGGTTCTTCGTCGCCGCACTGGTCAGCCCCTGGTGCACCCGGCGGCTCGGCCTGGCCGGCTGGATGACGGTCTGCCTGGCGGCCCCGGTGGTCTTCGTCCCGGCGCTCGGCCTGAGCTTCACCCTGCTGCCCTGCCTGCTCGCGGCGCTGCTGCTCGGGGTGGTCACCCAGGGCACCAAGATCTGCGCCGACACCGTGGTCCAGGAGTCGGTCGAGGACGAGTACCGCGGCCGGGTCTTCGCGATCTACGACGTGCTGTTCAACGTCGCCTTCGTGACCGCCGCCCTGGTCACGGCGCTGGTGCTGCCGCTCTCCGGCCGCTCGGTCGTGGTGGTCGTCGGGGTCGCCGCGGTGTACGGGCTCTCGGCGCTCCTCTACCTGCGCTCCGCCCGGCGGTACGGGCCGCTCCCCGGCGACCGGGTCTCCTGAAGGCCCTCGGCCCCTCGGAACGGTGGCGTCCGACCGAGTCGCTAAGGTACGTCAGACCTGTCGCAGCGACAGCACTCGGCCTCGGGGGACGAACTGATGAGCACACCGCCCGGCCCGTACGGGCCACCTCCGCCGTACGGGCCGCCCCCGCAGCCGGCCCCGCCGTACGGGCAGGTGCCGTACATCCCGTCGCAGCCCCAGCCCGCACCGCCCGGCTTCGGACCGCCCCCGCCCGGGCCGCCCCAGCCCGGACCACCCCAGCCCGCACCGCCCGGCTTCGGACCGCCCCCGGCCTACGGCCAGCAGCCGCCCGGCTACGGCGCCCAGCCGCCGTACGGCCAGCAGCCGCCCGCCGGCCCGTACGGCTACCCGCCGCCCGCCTCCGCCGCCGAGACGCCCCCCGCGAAGCGCGGCGTCAAGGCGAAGCTGCGGATCGTCGGCCTGGTCGGCGGCTGCCTCGCGCTGGCCGTCGGCTACTTCGTCAGCGGCCCGAGCGTCAGCAGCGCCAAGCCCGGCGACTGCGTCCGGGTGAGCGGCACCCGCGATGTCGAGATCGTCAAGTGCACTGACGCCAAAGCGAATTACCGGGTCCTGTCGACGTTCGGCGACACCACCGACGTGAACCGCTGCCGGCAGACGCCGCAGACCACCAGCGCCGTCTCGGGCAAGAGCGGACGCCGCTGGAACAAGAAGCGGTACGTGCTCTGCCTCGGCCCGATGACCCCGGCCGGCGCCCCGCTGCCGGGGAAGGCCTGACCTCTCCACCACCACCGCATCCCCGGGGGACCTCTTGTCCGTTCCGCCGCCCCAGCTGCCGTACGGCGCCCCGCCGCCCGACGACGGCAACCCGTACGCCACCGGCAACCCCTACGGCCGGCCGACCCCGCCCCCGCCGCCGGGCCCGCCGCCCGGCTACGGCTACCCGGCCGCCCCGCCGCCGCCCGACCAGCCGTACGGCTACCCTCCCCAGCCCGCGCCCGGCTACGGGTACGGGTACCCGCCACCGGCGCCGCAGGACGGGCCCGCCTGCCGCTTCTGCGGCGGCTTCCCGGCCGTGGACGCCACCGTCCGCGGCCACCAGGGCCTGGTCCTGGCCTACCGGATGCTGCGGATGCCGGGCCCGTTCTGCCGCACCTGCGGGACGGCCACGGTGCGCGACCTGTCCGCCCGCACCCTGGTCCAGGGCTGGTGGAGCCCGGCGTCGGTGCTGCTGGCGCCGATCACCCTGCTGCTGAACCTCGCCGCCAACGGCAAGGTCAAGCGGCTGCCGCCGCCCGTCCCGGGCAGCCACGGCCCCCAGCTCGACCCCGGCGTCCCGCTGGGCCGGCGGCCGCACGCGCTGATGCTGCTGCTGCCGCTCTCGGTGGTCGTCACGCTGGTCCTGGCCGCCACCGGGGTGCTCGGCCCGAAGAAGGACGACCCGGTCGCGCCGATCGCGATACCGACGGTGACGGTGCCCCCGGTGACCACCTTCTCGCCGCCGCCGACCTACACTCCGCGGCCGTTCCCCTCGCCGACGTTCAGCATGCCGCCGGTGCCCACCATCACGCTGCCGCCGCCGACCGCCCCCAGCACCGCTGCCGACAGCATCGACCGGGCCAACCCCGGCGACTGCCTGCGCAACGAGAACGGCACCGGCGCGACCCACGACGCCAACCCGAAGATCACCATGCTGCCCTGCGGCGACTCCCGCGCCCAGTACAAGGTGGTCTTCAAGTACCTGGCCACCTCCGACGAGAAGGTCTGCGAGAAGCAGCCGAAGTCGGACAGCACCTACACCCGCACCTACTCCAACCTGCCGGCCCTCAACTACGTGCTCTGCCTGCAGAGCCTCCACGGCTGACCCGGCACGCCCGAGGGGTGGTCCCGGCGTCGGCCGGGGCCACCCCTCGCAGCACCTCTCAGCCCTGCTGCTCGGCCCACCAGGCCCGCAGCGCGGCCACCGCCGCGTCGTGCTCCAGCGGGCCGTGCTCCAGCCGGAGTTCGAGCATGTGCTTGTACGCCTTGCCGACCTGCGGGCCGGGCTTGAGCCCGAGCAGCTCCATGATCTGGTTGCCGTCCAGCGCCGGGCGGACGGCGTCCAGCTCCTCCTGGGCCTTCAGCTCGGTGATCCGCTGCTCCAGGCCGTCGTAGGTGCGCGACAGCGCCGCCGCCTTCTTGCGGTTGCGGGTGGTGCAGTCGGAGCGGGTGAGGTTGTGCAGGCGCTCCAGCAGCGGTCCGGCGTCGGTGACGTAGCGGCGCACCGCGGAGTCCGTCCACTCGCCGCCGCCGTAGCCGTGGAAGCGCAGGTGCAGCTCGACCAGCTGCGAGACGTCCTCGGTGCGCTCCTTGGAGTACTTGAGCTCGCGCATCCGCTTGCGGGTCATCTTGGCGCCGACCACCTCGTGGTGGTGGAAGGAGACCCGGCCGTCCGACTCGAAGCGGCGGGTGCGCGGCTTGCCGATGTCGTGCAGCAGCGCGGCCAGCCGCAGGGTGAGGTCCGGGCCGTCCTGCTCCAGGTCGACGGCCTGTTCCAGGACGGTCAGCGAGTGCTCGTAGACGTCCTTGTGCCGGTGGTGCTCGTCGCGCTCCAGCCGCAGTGCGGGCAGTTCGGGCAGCACGTGGTCGGCCAGGCCGGTGTCGACCAGCAGCCGCAGGCCCTTCACCGGGTGCTTGGCCAGCAGCAGCTTGTTCAGCTCGGCCTGGACGCGCTCGGCGGACACGATGGTGATCCGCTCGGCCATCGCGGTCATCGCGGCGACGACCTCGGGGGCCGGCTCGAAGTCGAGCTGGGCGGCGAAGCGGGCGGCGCGCATCATCCGCAGCGGGTCGTCGGAGAAGGACTCCTCGGGGGTCGCGGGGGTGCGCAGCACCCGGGCCTCCAGGTCGTCCAGGCCGTGGTGCGGGTCGACGAAGCCGCGGCCGGGCAGGTCGACGGCCATCGCGTTGACGGTGAAGTCCCGGCGGACCAGGTCCTGCTCGATGGTGTCGCCGTAGGTGACCTCGGGCTTGCGGGAGGTCCGGTCGTACGCCTCGGAGCGGTAGGTGGTGATCTCGATCAGGAAGGAGCCCTCGGGGGTGTCCTTGCGGGCGCCGACCGTGCCGAAGGCGATGCCGACGTCCCAGACCGCGTCCGCCCAGCCCTTGACCAGCCTGAGCACCTGCTGCGGGCGGGCGTCGGTGGTGAAGTCCAGGTCGTTGCCGAGCCGGCCGAGCAGGGCGTCCCGCACCGAGCCGCCGACCAGGGCCAGCCGGTGGCCGGCCGCCTCGAACCGACGGGCGATCTCGTCGGCCACCGGCGACACCCGCAGCAGCTCTTGCAGCCCCAGGGTCTGGGCCTCGCTCAGGCCTGGGACGGCCTGGACGGCGGTGCTGGAACGGTCGAGGTGCGCGGTGGACTCATTGGCAGTGGACACGGCTCACAAGAGTACGTGGCCCGACAGGTCAACCGCCCGCGCGTTTTGGGCGTCTCACCCCAAGGCCCGCAACACTGCACCGCGGGCTGCATCGTTACCATGCCGGTGGACGAGTCTCGGGCACCGGACAGGGGATGCGGTGTCGCGTGCCGCCGTGGCCGGCGGAGCTCCCGCGGCACCAGCGCGGCGAACTGCGTCGAGCGAAGAACGTCAAGCGAACAGCATCAGCAGCGAGCGATCGAGAACGGCGAGGGCGGAACGAGTGAGTGAGCCGGCACGGCACTCGGGCCTGGGGGCGGAACGACGGCCCGGAAGGACCGAACGCCCCGTCGAAGGGCACGGTACGGGGCGGCGCGCGGGGCGGGCGGCCCGCCGCCTCGCCGCCGTCTGCGGGGCCGCCCTGGCCCTGTTCTCAGCGGTCGCCCCGGCCGCGGCGCTACCCGCCGGGGGCGGCGTCCGGCCGACCACCGACAACGGCGTCTCGGCCGAGTACCCGGTGGAGATGACCATCGAGACGGTGGCACCGCAGGTGGCCAGCCCGAACGGCATCGTGAAGATCACCGGGCACGTCACCAACACCGGCAAGGCCGCGGTCAAGAACGCCCACGCGGCCGTCCGCAAGCCGCTGTCCAGCAAGCCGCTGCAGCGGCGCAGCGACCTGTCCCTGGTGACCACCCGCAGCGGCCCGACCAACTCCGACGGCGTGGAGCTGGACAGCCCGCAGTACGCCCTGCCGGAGCTGGGTCCGGGCCAGAACCAGCCCTACACCCTGAGCGTCTCGGTGAGCGACCTCGGGCTGTCCGACAGCGGCGTCTACGAGCTCGCGGTGGACGCCTGGGGCTCGACCGCCGACAACCAGCGCGACCGGCCGCTGGGCATCGCCCGGACCTTCCTGCCGTACAACCCGGGCGGCGCCGAGGCACAGCCCAGCAAGGTCACCACGCTCTGGCCGCTGGTGCACGCGCCGGTGCTGGCCGCGCAGACCTACTCCGACAACGACCAGCCCGTCCCCGTCCTGCGCGACGACAGCCTGACCGCCGAGTTCTCCCCGGGCGGCCGGCTGTACGAGCTGGTGGACACCGGGGCCAAGATGACCGGGCTGACCTGGGTGGTCGACCCGGACCTGCTGGACACCGCGTTCGCGATGACCAGGCCGTACCGGGTGCAGAAGCCGGGCCAGGACGTCGGCAAGCCGGCCAAGGACGACAACACCGTCCCCGGCACCGGCCAGGCCGCCGCCACCGCCTGGCTGGACAAGCTGCGGGCCGCCGTCGCCAAGCCGGGCGGCCAGGTGGTGTCGCTGCCCTACGCCGACCCGGACCTCGCCTCGATCGCGCACAACGGCGCCGACCTGACCGGGATGGGCACCGCCCTGGGCAAGGCGGCCACCGCCGGCCGGCTCACCGTCGAGGGCCGGCTGTCCGTCGACACCCGCTCGGACGTGGCCTGGCCGTACCAGGGCTACCTGGACCAGCAGATCGCGGGCATCGCCCAGCAGGCCGGCAACGGCCTGGTCCTGGTCAACGGCGCGAGCATGCCGGAGCCGGACGCGATGAACTACACCCCGACCGCGGTGCGCCCGATCGGCAGCGGGCAGAACGCGGTGGTCGCCGACGAGACCGTCTCCTCGCTGTTCCAGACCGACCTCGCCTCCCCGCAGGCGCAGACCAAGGCGAACCAGCGCTTCCTCGCCGAGACCTACACGATCACCCACGAGCAGCCGCAGAACCAGCGCGGCCTGCTGGTGATGCCGCCGCGCGACCTGACCGCGAGCACCGCCAAGGTGCTGGCGGACGCCCTGCAGACGGCCTCCGACAACAAGTGGCTCGCCCCGGTCAAGCTGGACACCCTCGCCCAGGCCTCGCCCGACCAGAAGGCCAACACCGCCGTCCCGGCGGCCGCCGACTACCCGGCCCAGGTCCGGGCCTCGGAGCTGTCCGCGGCCGAGCTGAGCAGCACCGACGAGATCCAGCAGAACCTGGACACGCTGATGCGGGTGCTCACCCTGCCGCAGCGGGTGCGCGGCCCGTTCAGCGCCGCGATGGTCCGCTCGCTGTCCACCGCGTGGCGCACCGACGCGGCGGCCGGCAGCACCTACCGCGCGGACGTCGCCAAGTACCTGGACGAACTGACCGGAGCCGTCCGGGTGACGAAGAAGAACGTCGTCACCCTCGCCGGCGACACCGGCCTGGTGCCGGTCAGCGTCCGCAACGACCTCACCCAGACCGTCACCAACCTCAAGCTGGTGCTCACCTCGACCCAGCCGAACCGGCTGCGGGTGGGCAAGGAGGAGGAACTGGTCATCCCCGCCGCTCAGAGCGCCACCCTCCGGTTCCAGGCCGAGGCGCGCAACAACGGCCCGGTCACCATGACCGCCCAGCTCTGGACCACCGGCCCCAACCCGCAGAAGTACGGCACACCGCAGCAGTTCACAGTGGAGGTCACCTCGGTGACCAACGGCGTGCTGTACGTCTTCGCGGCCGCCGCCGGCCTGCTGCTGCTGGCCGCGCTGCGCTTCGTGCGGCAGCGCAAGCGGCGGGCCGGGCAGCCGCACGCCGACGGCGACCAGCCGGTCGACGGCCCGGCGGCGGACGGCGCACCGGCCCCGGCGGCGGACGAGGCCCGGGACGGGGCGCAGGACGCGGGCGGGGACGCGAGCGGGGAGAAGCCCGACGGCGAGGCCGGGGGCGGTGCCGGCGAACCCTCCGGGAACGGCCCCGGCGGCGGCCCCGAAGACGGCTCCGGCGGCGGATCCGCCGAGGCCGGCCCCGCGCAGACACCGCGCGGCAGCAACGCGGATGGCCGGGATCGGACCGCCAGTGATGAGAAGGTTGGTCCTTGATACCGCCGACCCCCCGCAACGCCGGGCCGGCCTCCCCCACGACAGCGAAGAGGTGACATGACCGGGCGCAGCGAGGAGCGGCCGCCGGGCCGCGGTGAGAACCGGCCGGGCGCCGAGTCGCCGTCCGGCGACTGGTACGTGGCCGACACCTACGCCCAGGACCCGTACGCGGCCGACGCGTACGGGAACCCGCAGGCCGGCCAGGACCCGTACGGTCTGCGGGCCGACCGGCCCGCGGCACCTCAGCCGCCGGCCACCGCGTACGACGTGCCGCCGCAGCTGCCGCCGCAGGGCGGCGGCTACCCGACGCCGGTGCCGCCGGCGCAGTATTCGGCGCCGACGCCGTTCGCGGCCCCGGTGCCGCCCGTGCAGCCCGGCTGGGACACCCCGGTGCAGGCCGCCTGGCAGGAGGCCCCGGCCCCGGCCGGCGGCGGCCAGTGGGGCGGCCAGGAGCAGCCCCGGCCGCAGTGGGAGCCGGGCCCGGCGCACTCGACCTGGGACAGCGAGACCACCGAGTACGTCGGGGTGGACGCGCTGTTCGGCGGCCACCAGGCGCAGGCGGCGGCCCAGCCGCCGGTGCCCCCGCCCGCCCCGGTGCACCCGATGGCACCGCCGGTCGCGCCCCCGCCCCCCGTTGCCGGGCCGCCGCACGCCCCCGCGCCGTACCCGCCGGTGGGCGGCTACCCGGGGCAGCAGCAGTACGCCGGCCCGGACGGGCACCGCCCCTTCGTCCCCCCGATCGAGTTCGACCCGCCGCTCTCCGAGGACGAGGCCACCATGCAGGTGGCCGCCGTGGCGGTGCCGCCGGCGGTGGAGCCGCTGGCGGACCTCGTCGCCGAGGAGCGCGCCGCACAGCCGGCGCCCGCGGCCGAGCCCGCCCCGGCGGCCGGCGGCGGCGGCAAGGTCGCGAGCCTGCTGAACTCCAGCGCGATCATGGCGGCCGGCACGCTGGTCTCCCGCGGCACCGGCTTCGTCCGGACCATGGTGATCACCGCCGCCATCGGCGTCGCCGCCATGGGCGACTCGTACAACGCCGCTTACACCCTGCCGACTCTGCTCTACATCCTGATCGGCGGCGGCGCGCTAAACGCCGTCTTCGTGCCGCAGCTGGTGCGCAGCATGAAGAACGACGAGGACGGCGGCACCGCGTACGCCAACCGGCTGCTCACCCTGGTGATGGTCGGGCTCGGCGGCGTGGTGTTCCTCGCGGTGCTCGGGGCACCGCTGCTGGTGCAGCTGATCTCGCACTCGATGATGGAGAACGCGGACCGCGCCGAGACCACGGTCGCGCTGGCCCGGTACTGCCTGCCGACCATCTTCTTCATGGGCGTCCACGTGGTGATGGGGCAGATCCTCAACGCCCGCGGCCGGTTCGGCGCGATGATGTGGACCCCGGTCCTCAACAACATCGTGGTGATCTTCACCTTCGGCGCCTACATCTGGGTGTACGGCGGCTACAGCGGCACGCACGTGACGCCCGAGGGCATCTCGCCCGAGGGCGTCCGGCTGCTCGGCCTCGGCACCCTGCTCGGCCTGGTCGTCCAGTCGCTGGCGATGATCCCGTACCTGCGGTCGGCCGGCTTCCGCTACCGGCCGCGCTTCGACTGGCGCGGCCACGGCCTGGGCAAGGCCGCCCGGCTGGCCAAGTGGACCTTCTTCTTCGTGCTCGCCAACCAGGCCGGCTTCCTGGTCATCACCCAGCTGGCCACCGCCGCCGGCAGCGCCGCCGAGAAGGGCGGCCACGAGGGCGTCGGCCTCGCGGCGTTCTCCAACGCCCTGCTGATCTGGCAGCTCCCGCAGGCCGTGATCACCGTCTCGATCATGAGCGCGGTGCTCCCCCGGCTCTCCCGGGCGGCGGCCGACGAGGACGCCGGCGCCGTCCGCGACGACCTGTCGTACGGGCTGCGCACCACCGCGGTGGCGGTCGTCCCGGGCGCCTTCCTGTTCCTGTCGCTCGGCCCGGCGATCGCCCGCTCGATCTACGGGATCGGCGGCGGTGACCGGGCCCTGGACAACGCCTCCAACGTCGGCCTGATGCTCTCGGCCTTCGCGCTCGGGCTGATCCCGTACTCGGCCCAGTACGTCATGCTGCGCGGCTTCTACGCCTACGAGGACACCCGGACGCCGTTCTCCAACACCGTCTGGGTCGCGGTCTGCCAGGCCGGGTTCTCGGTGGTCTGCTGGTTCACGCTGCCCGCCCAGTGGGCCGTGATCGGGATGTCCTTCGGCTATGGTCTGGCCTACGCCGTCGGGGTGACGGTCGCACTGCCGAAGTTGAAGAAGAAGATCGGCGGGCTGGACAGCAAGCGGATCGGCAAGACCTACAGCCGACTGGCCACCGCCGGCGTGCCGTCCGCGCTGGTCGGCCTCGGCGTCAGCCTGGCGGTCCAGCAGGTGCTGGACGGCTGGCTGGGCAGCGTGCTGTCCCTCGTCGCGGGCGGCGGCCTCCAGCTGGCCGTGTTCGTGCTCATCGCGAAGCGCCTGCGGATCGAGGAGCTAAACGCCATGCTCGGCATGGTGCGCGGCCGGCTGGGCCGCTGATCCACCACACCGACCGACCGGACGAGCGGACGCCCTGACCGGGTGTCGACGGGAGCCACCGGCTCCTCCGCCCGTCCGGCCGGGTGCCGGGCCGCCGCCCGCGCCCGGCTCCGCCCGGGCCGCGAGATGGCGGCCCGGTGTCGGATCTGCACCACATCTCTCCACCAGCACGCAACCGAGCGCGCCCCTCAGCGGTCGTACTCGGTGGAGAAGAGTGGGCACAATTGTCCTGGAGCACGTGGCCGCCAACCCGCGGGCTCCAGCGACTCTCTCAAGCCGGGGCGACACAAGGGGAGGCAGGACCACGGTGGCTGATGGCACCAAGGCGGTCGTCGACACGTCAGCAGCTGACGCGGCGGCGGACGAGGCCGCACTGGCCGCGGCGATCGACGAGCTCACGGCGGGGAAGGCAGCCCCGGCGGGCGCCGTCGCCGACGCCTCCTCCCAGGACGCCTCCGAGGACCGGGGCGCCGCCCCGGACACCCCGGTGGCCGCCGACCCGGACCCGGACACCGACGCCGCCGACCCCTCCGACCCCTCCGAGCCCTCCGACCTCTCCGACCTCTCCGACGTCGGCCAGGACGCCCCCCGCGGCGAGGAGACCTCGGAGATCACCGCTCCGCTCTCGGTCCACGAGATCGCCGCCGAGCTGGCCGCCGGCACCGTCCGGCGCAAGCCCGCCGCCCCGGAGCCCGCAGCCGCCAAGCGCCGCCCCACCGACCCGCAGCCCACCGTCGACCCGCGCGACACCGCCACCCTGCCCCGCACCCTCCCCGCCCCGCTGCGGCACAGCGGCGACATGATCGGCCACCGGTACCGGCTGGAGGAGTGCATCTCCCAGACCGAGACCTTCAGCAGCTGGCGCGCGGTCGACGAGAAGCTGCGCCGGGCCGTCGGCGTCCACCTGATGGCCTCCGGCCACCAGCGCGCCCGCAAGGTGCTCGCCGCCGCCAAGTCCGCCGCCCTGCTCGGCGACCCGCGCTTCGTCCAGGTCCTGGACGCCGTCCAGGAGGGCGAGCTGGTCTACGTCGTGCGGGAGTGGCTGCCGCACGCCTCCGACCTCGCCAAGCTGCTCGCCGACGGCCCGATGGAGCCGCACGAGGCGTACCAGATGGTCCGCCAGGTGACCGACGCGGTCGCCGCCGCCCACCGGCGCGGCCAGGCCCACCTGCGGCTCACCCCGCGCTGCGTGCTGCGCACCGACAGCGGCCAGTACCGGATCAACGGCATCGCGGTGGACGCCGCCCTGCGCGGGCTGCCCGACGAGGACGGCACCGACGGCTCCGAGCGCACCGACACCCGCGCGATCGGCGCCCTGCTGTTCGCCGCGCTCACCCACCGCTGGCCCTACCCGGAGGACCGCTACGACCTCCAGGGCCTGCCCAAGGGCCTCCAGAACGCCGCGCCGGACCAGGTCCGCGCGGGCGTCCACAAGGGCCTGTCCGAGCTGGCCGCGCGGGCCCTGTTCGACCACCCGCCGCACCACGCCGAGCCGATCACCACCCCGGAGGAGCTGACCCGGGCGATCGCGCAGATGCCCCGGATCCGCCAGCCCGAACCGGAGCTGCCCCCCTTCCCGGCCCCGCCCCGGCACAACACCCACGCGCTGCCGACCGCGCCCAACCCGACCCGGGTGGCCGACCCGGCGGTCGCCCCGCTGCCCGCCTCGTCCCGGCCGACCGCGAGCCGGCGCACCCGGCGACGGCTGCGCCGGGTGGTCAAGGCGACGGCCTGGACGGTCGCCCTGGGCGCCATCGGCGTCGCCTCCTGGCAGTTCGTGGACACCCTGCGCAACACCGGCCCGACCACCTCCCCGCAGACCTCGGCCACCAGCGACGCACCGACCCCGCAGGCCAGCACCCACAACCCGACGCCGATCGCGCCCAAGGCCGCCCTCTCGTACAACCCGAAGGGCGATTCGGCGGAATCCGCCTGGGCCCTCCCCAAGGCCATCGACGGCGACCCCAGCACGAGCTGGCCGACCTTCGGCTACGACGACCAGTTCGTCCCGGGCGGCTACAAGGAAGGCACCGGCCTGCTGATCGATCTCGGCTCGCCGCACGGCGTCAACTCGGTGAGCGTCCAGTTCGTCGGCACCACCACGGCCGAGCTGCGGATCCCGAACGGTCAGGCGGCGGACAACCCGCAGAAGGCGCCGCTGGCCTCCTTCACGGCCGTGGGGAAGAAGAGCGGCACCACCGTCGACTTCGCTCTCAGCACCCCGACGAACACGCGCTACCTCTTGATCTGGCTGACCAGCCTGCCGAAGGATACGGACGGCAGGTTCCGCGGGCAGGTCGCCGAGGTGAAGGTCTCCGGCTGACCGGCGGTCCGGTCTCCAGGACGACGGCGAGGGGGGCGAGGGGTGACGGTGGCGGAGGACGACGCGGCGCTGCTCGCCCGGCACGTCGCCGGCGACCCGGACGCCTTCGGCCTCCTGGTGAACCGCCACCGCGACCGGCTCTGGGCGGTCGCCCTGCGCACCCTGGGCGACCGCGAGGAGGCCGCCGACGCCCTCCAGGACGCCCTGGTCTCCGCCTTCCGCGCCGCCCCCGGCTTCCAGGGCCGCTCGGCGGTCACCACCTGGCTGCACCGGATCGTGGTCAACGCCTGTCTGGACCGCGCCCGGCGCAGCGCCACCCGCCGCACCACCCCGCTCGACGAGGACCCGCGGCGCCTGGACACCCTGGTCGGCGCCGCGGAACCGGCCGACTCCCCGGTGGTCCGGGCCGAGGTGCAGCGCGAGCTGGCCGCCGCGCTCGCCGAACTGCCCGCCGAGCAGCGGGCCGCACTCGTCCTGGTCGACATGCAGGGCTACCCCGTCGCCGAGGCCGCCGAGCTGCTGGGCGTCCCGGTGGGCACGGTGAAGAGCCGCTGCGCCCGGGGCCGGGCCCGGCTGCTCCCGCTGGTTCGCCATCTGCGCGAGAGCGGCGGTGGCGGACCGGATGTTTCACGTGAAACACCGAACGCCCCCGGCGCGGCCGCGCCACCTCGGCGGAACGCGCCGGGGAACCCGACGGGCACCCGCACCGTCACAGGGACAGGCCCGAACACCGGTCGGACGGTTCTGGAAGGAGACGCGAGCACGCGATGACGGCCCACCTCTCCTCCTCCGGCCCCACCGGCCCCGCCGAGGCCCACCCCTCCGTCGACGAGCTCGCCGACCTCGCCGAGGGGCTGGTCGAGTCCGCCGACGCCGCCCGGACGCTGCGCCGACACCTGGACGACTGCGCCGAGTGCCGCGAGACCGCCGACGCGCTCGGCGAGGTCCAGGCACTGCTCGGCGCCGTCGAGGCCCCGCCGATGCCCGCCGACATCGCCGCCCGGCTGGACGCCGCCCTCGGCGCGGCCGCCGCCTCCGCAGCGGAGGAGGAGGAGGAGGCCGAGAACGCCCCCCTCGCGGCCTCCCGGGCCGCCACCCCCACCCTGGCCCCCCGGGGCGCCGCGGCGCCCGCCGCACCCCCTTCCCGGCCCGCCGCGCCCACCGGCCCGGGCCGCCCCCGCCCCCGGCGGCGGCGCGCCGGCCTGCTGCTCGGCGCGACCGCCGCCCTGGCCGCCATCGCCCTCGGCGCAGCCCTGCTGCTGCACCCGGCCGGCCAGGACGACCAGCACCCGACGCTGTCCGCCGGCGCCCCCGCCTCCGCCTCCCTCGGCACCGGCGCAAGCCCCGGCACGACGCAGAGCCCCCGCGCCGACCACGCCGCGGGGGCCGGCCCGACCTACCAGGACGACCAGCTCGCCGCCCAGATCCAGCAGCTGCTGGCCCGGTCGGGCACCGCCCCCGGGCTGCGCCCGACCGGGCCCGCCAAGCCCTCCGCCGCGATGCCCGCCGACGGCCGCCAGGAGCTCACCACCCAGGCCTCCCCGCCGTCCTCCCCGCCGTCCTGCCAGGCCCTCGCCGAGGGCGTGCCGCTGGCCACCGACCACGGCAGCTACGCGGGCACCCCGGTCGAGGTCCTGGTCTACCCGGCGCCCGGCCGGCCCGGGTTCGCAGACGTCTACCTGCGCTCCCCCGACTGCGGCCCGGTCGTGCTGCAGCGCACCGTGCCCACCCGTTGACGTCCCGGGGCGGGCGCCCCGGGGATCCGGGCTCCGTTCCCATGCGATCGACGAGCAGGGCGCCGCGCCGCTCCCACAGTGCGGTCGCCTGGTACTGATCCGCCTGGGAATGCGAGACACTGGTCAGTCGTTGTCCCGGGCGGCGGAGCAGAACCGCCCTCCCCGCACCTAGCGCGGGTCGCGATGCGAACCAGGAGATGCAGTGAGCGACGTCCGTAACGTGATCATCATCGGTTCCGGCCCGGCCGGCTACACGGCCGCGCTCTACACGGCGCGGGCCTCCCTCAAGCCGCTGGTCTTCGAGGGGGCCGTCACCGCCGGCGGCGCCCTGATGAACACCACCGAGGTCGAGAACTTCCCGGGCTTCCGGGACGGCATCATGGGCCCCGAGCTGATGGACAGCATGCGGGCGCAGGCCGAGCGCTTCGGCGCCGAGCTGATCCCGGACGACATCGTCTCGGTCGACCTCACCGGTGACATCAAGACCGTCACCGACTCCGAGGGCAACGTGCACCGGGCGCGCGCCGTGATCGTCACCACCGGCTCCCAGCACCGCAAGCTGGGCCTGCCGAACGAGGACAAGCTCTCCGGTCGCGGTGTCTCCTGGTGCGCCACCTGTGACGGCTTCTTCTTCCGCGACCAGGACATCGCCGTGGTCGGCGGCGGCGACACCGCCCTGGAGGAGGCGACCTTCCTCTCCCGCTTCGCCAAGAGCGTCACGATCATCCACCGCCGGGACAGCCTGCGCGCCTCCAAGGCGATGCAGGAGCGCGCCTTCGCCGACGAGAAGATCCGCTTCGAGTGGGACAGCGCGGTCGAGGCCATCCACGGCGACCCGAAGCTGAGCGGCGTCACCCTGCGCGACACCACCACCGGCGAGACCCGCGAGCTGGCCGTCACCGGCCTGTTCATCGCGATCGGCCACGACCCGCGCACCGACCTGTTCAAGGGCCAGCTGGACCTCGACGCGGAGGGCTACCTCAAGGTCGAGGCGCCCTCGACCCGGACCAACATCCCGGGCGTGTTCGGCGCCGGCGACGTCGTGGACCACACCTACCGCCAGGCCATCACGGCCTCCGGCACCGGCTGCTCCGCCGCGCTGGACGCCGAGCGCTACCTCGCCGCCCTGGACGACCTGGAGGCCAAGGCCACCGCCGCCGTGGCGGTCTGACCCCCTCGCCACCGACCGACCCCCGCGGGGGTGTGACACCCGTTTCACGTGAAACACCCCCGCCCCGGCCAGGGCGAAACAGAACGGGCCCGCCCGTTGTTCACCTGGCAGCAGCCCCCTCCGTCCGAACCCGAGGAGTTCCCGTGGCCGGCGCCACCACCACCGTCACCGACGCGACGTTCAAGGCCGACGTCCTGGACAGCGACAAGCCCGTGCTGGTCGACTTCTGGGCCACCTGGTGCGGCCCGTGCCGCCAGGTCGCCCCGATCCTGGACGAGATCGCTTCCGAGCACAGCGACAAGCTGACCATCGCCAAGCTGGACGTGGACGCCAACCAGGCGACCGCCGCCCAGTACGGCGTCATCTCGATCCCGACCCTGATCCTCTACAAGGGCGGCGAGCCGGTGAAGTCCATCACCGGTGCCCGTCCGAAGGCCGCGCTGCTGCGCGAGCTGGACGGCTTCATCTAGGCCCTGTCCGGTCGACCGGTCGTCGACCGTACGGCGGCGGGGCTCCCCACACCGGGGAGCCCCGCCGTCGTCGTTTCCAGCCGCCTCCCGCCTCAGAACGGCCGCAGCGCCGGCTCCTTGCGCGCCCCGCCGAGCAGCCGCTCCAGCGCCACCTCCACATCGCCCCGCCAGGACAGCGTGGTACGCGCCTCCAGCCGCAGCCGCGGGTAGCGGTGGTGCGAGCGGACGGTCTTGAAGCCGACCGCGAGCAGGTGGTCGGCCGGCAGCACGCAGCCGACCGGCTCAGGACCGGCCGAGCCGAAGGCCTCGATCGCCCGCACCCCGCGCCCGAGCAGGTCCTTGGCCACGGTCTGCACCAGCACCCGGCCGAGCCCCTGCCGCTGGTAGCCCGGAACCACCCGGCTGACCATCAGCTGGACGGCGTCCGGCGAGACCGGACTGGTCGGGAAGGACTGCGACCGGGGGACGTAGGCGGGCGGCGCGTACAGCACGAAGCCGGCCGGCTGGTCGTCCACGTAGACGATCCGACCACAGGAACCCCACTCCAGCAGCACCGCGGAGATCCACCCCTCCTTCTCCAGCTCCGGCTTCCCGGACTCCACCGCCGCCTTCCCGCTGACCGGATCCAGCTCCCAGAACACGCAGGAGCGGCAGGTCGTCGGCAGATCGGCGAGGTTGTCCAGGGTCAGCGGAGCGATCCGGCGTCCCATGCCCCGCACCTCCTCCTCCACTTCACGGTCGAGCATGCCCCCACAGACGCCGATGGGTGCATGTTTCACGTGAAACAGTGCTCACGCGGAACATGCACCCATCGGGTATCGTCCCCGGCTCAGCCCTGCGACAGCCGCAGACCGTCCTCGCCCGGGGCCAGGCTGTCCAGGATCCGGTTCAGGTCCTCCACCGAACCGAACTCCAGCACCACCTTGCCCTTGCCGAGCTTGCCGCCGCGCTGCGACACCTCGACCTTGACCCGGGTGTCGAAGCGGTCCGACAGCCGGCTCGCCAGATCGTTGAAGGCCGGGGAGATCAGCTTGCCCGCCTTCGGCGCCTGGCGCTTCGGCTTCCGGTCCTCCTCCTCGCCCATCAGCGCGACGATCTCCTCGGTGGTCCGCACCGAGAGGCCCTCCGCGACGATCCGCTTGGCCAGCAGCTCCCGCCGCTCGGCGTCCGGCACCCCGAGCAACGCCCGGGCGTGGCCGGCGGTCAGCACCCCGGCGGCGACCCGGCTCTGCACGGTGGGCGAGAGCTTCAGCAGCCGCAGCGTGTTGGAGACGTGCGAGCGCGAGCGGCCGATCCGGTCGGCCAGCTCGTCGTGGGTGCAGGAGAAGTCCCGCAGCAGCTGGTCGTAGGCGGCCGCCTCCTCCAGCGGGTTCAGCTCGGCCCGGTGCAGGTTCTCCAGCAGGGCGTCCAGCAGCAGCTTGTCGTCCTCGGTGGCACGGACGATGGCCGGGATCTGCTTCAGCCCGGCCTCCTTGGAGGCGCGCCAGCGGCGCTCGCCCATGATCAGCTCGAAGCGATCGGGCGCGACCTGGCGCACCACGATCGGCTGGAGCAGACCGACCTCCTTGATCGAGACGACCAGCTCGGCCAGCTTGTCGTCGTCGAAGACCTCACGGGGCTGGCGCGGGTTGGGCTCGATCGCGTCCAGCGGCAGCTCGGCGAAGAAGGCACCGGCCACCGGCGCCGGCTGCGCCTGCTCGGCCTGCTTCTCCGCGGCCGCCCGGGCCGCCACCGTGCCGCGGCCGGTCGGCAGCGTCGGTACCGAGGTCGGCGACGTCGCGCCGATCGCCCCCACCGGGGCCGGTGCGGGCGCCGCCGCCCCGCCGTCCACCGGCACGGCGGGGCGGATCAGCGCCTCCAGCCCTCGTCCCAAACCCCTGCGACCACTCACCGATGACCCTCCGTCGTACCGTGCTGTGCCACCGGGGCTCCGTGCCCCGTACCGCTGCCGTGCCGTTGCTGCCCCAGGAGCGGGCCGCCGCCGACCGCCGCCGCGCGCAGCCCGAGCTCGCGGGCGGCCTCCAGGTAGGAGAGCGCCCCGGTCGAGCCCGGGTCGTAGGTGAGGACCGTCTGACCGTAGCTGGGCGCCTCCGAGATGCGCACCGAGCGCGGGATCGCGGTGCTCAGCACCTCCTGCGGGAAGTGCGTCCGGACCTCCTCGGCGACCTGGGCGGCCAGCCTGGTCCGGGCGTCGTACATGGTGAGCAGGATGGTCGAGACGTGCAGCGCGGGGTTGAGGTGCGCGCGCACCAGCTCGACGTTGCGCAGCAGCTGGCCCAGGCCCTCCAGCGCGTAGTACTCGCACTGGATCGGGATCAGCACCTCCCGCCCGGCCACCAGGGCGTTGACCGTCAGCAGGCCCAGCGAGGGCGGACAGTCGATCAGGACGTAGTCCAGCGGCTGCTCGTAGGCGGCGATGGCGCGCTGGAGCCGGCTCTCCCGGGCCACCAGCGACACCAGCTCGATCTCGGCGCCGGCCAGGTCGATGGTCGCGGGGACGCAGAACAGCCCCTCGACGTCCACCACCGGCTGCACCACGTCGGCGAGCGGCTTGCCCTCGACCAGGACGTCGTAGACGGACGGCACATCGGCGTGGTGGTCGATGCCGAGGGCGGTGGAGGCGTTGCCCTGCGGGTCGAGGTCGACGACCAGGACGCGCAGTCCGTGCATGGCGAGCGAGGCGGCCAGGTTGACGGTGGTGGTGGTCTTGCCGACCCCGCCCTTCTGGTTGGCGACCACGATCACCCGGGTGGCGGCGGGGCGGGGCAGCCCCTCACCCGCTCGGCCGATCGCCTGAACCGCAGCCTGGGCAGCCCTCGCGATGGGCGTGTCATCGATCTGGCCGATGGTCTCCGAGTCCTGCATGGGGGTCAGTGTTTCACGTGAAACCGGAGCGGCAACAGTCGCCGCCCGGCTGCGGCCAAGGATTCCCGAGAGCAAGGAGCGACGTTTCACGTGAAACACCATGCCCGCTATGTCGGAAATCTGACGTTGCGACACTCCGGTGTCCTCCCGTCGACCAGCCGTCACCCCGACGGCCACCGGAACGCCGACGGGCGGGTGGCTCCCCCCTCAGGAGGAACCACCCGCCCGTCGTCGAGCGTGCCAGGCGTCACCCGCCTCAGCGGGTGCGGCGCCGACCACCCCGGCTGCGCTCACCGGTCCGGACGCCGCCCGCGTTCCGTCCGGCCCGGGCCGCCTTCGCCCGCCGGGTCGCGGCCTTCACCCCGCCGGGGCTCTCCCCCGCCTTGACCTGGACCACCCGGGTCGAGGTCTCCAGGGTGCCCTCGCCGACCGAGATCACGCTCCACTCGACCGCGCCCAGCTTGGTCAGCCCGGCCCGCGAGTCGGCCAGCTCCTGCTCGGCGCTGTCGCCCTTGAGTGCCAGCATCTGCCCGTGCGGACGGAGCAGCGGCATCCCCCAGCCGGCCAGCCGGTCCAGCGGCGCCACCGCCCGGGCGGTCACCACGTCCACCGCGAGCTTGCCGACCATCTCCTCGGCGCGGCCGCGCAGCACCGTGACGTTCTCCAGCCCCAGCTCCCGGACGACCTCCTCCAGGAAGGTGGTCCGCCGCAGCAGCGGCTCCAGCAGCGTCACCGAGACGTCCGGACGGACCAGCGCCACCGGGATGCCCGGCAGGCCGGCGCCGGAGCCGACGTCGCACAGGGTGGAGCCGGCCGGCAGCAGCTCGGCGAGCACCGCGCAGTTGAGGACGTGCCGGTCCCAGAGCCGGGGCACCTCGCGCGGCCCGATCAGCCCGCGCCGCACGCCCGCGGTGGCCAGCAGCTCGGTGTAGCGGACCGCGGCGTCGAAACGATCACCGAAGACCTCCCGGGCGACGGCCGGGGCCTCGGGCACCTCGGGCACCTCGGTCGCCTCGACCGCCTCGGCGGCCGGCCCCGCAGCGGCCGGATTCACGTCGTCCGCCCCCGGCCGGCCAGCGGCCGCGTTCTCCGTGTCCATCTCGACCTCTCCGATCCCCGGATCCACCGACCCGCTCTCCGCACAGTTTCACGTGAAACATCTCGCGCCGGGCCCACGCCCCGCGAATGGACGACGACCCCGCCCGCACGAGGCGGACGGGGTCGCGTCCGGTGAAGCCCACCGGCCGCCGAGGCGGCCGGTCGTCGTACCGCCGGCCTCAGACCGGCAGCACGACCACGCACCGCTCGGGCTCCTCGCCCTCCGACTCGCTGCGCAGACCGGCGGCCGCGACCGCGTCGTGGACGACCTTGCGCTCGAAGGGCGTCATCGGCCGCAGCTTGACCTGCTCGCCACTGCTCTTCGCCTGCTCGGCGGCCTCGGCACCGAGCGCGGCCAGCTCGGAGCGCTTGCGGGCCCGGAAGCCGGCAATGTCCAGCATGAGGCGGCTGCGCTCCCCGGTCTCCCGGTGGACAGCCAACCGGGTCAGCTCCTGCAGCGCCTCCAGCACCTCGCCGTCCTGGCCGACCAGGCGCTGCAGCGCGCGGTCGTTGCCCTCACCGACGATGGAGACCAGGGCGCGGTCGCCCTCGACGTCCATGTCGATGTCACCGTCGAGGTCGGCGATGTCGAGCAGACCCTCCAGGTAGTCCGCCGCGATGTCGCCCTCCTGCTCCAGTCGGGCGATGACGTTCTCGTCGGTGCTGGCGGCGGCCTCGGCCTCGACGGCGGAGGTGGTGCCTTCCGTCACTGATGGACTCCTTCGGAGATGGGCCCAGATTGGTGGGCCGGGAACGAAGCTCTGCGCGCTGTCACAACGGATCCAGGGCCGGTCAGGACTTCTTCTTCGGCCGCTGGCCGCCACGCTTGGGCTGCTGCCGACCGGTGCCCGGCTTGGCCGCGCCGGGCTTGGCCGGGCCCTGCTGGGCGGCCGCCGGCTTGGCGCCGGAGTCGGCCGGGACGGTGTCGGCGGGCTCCTCGGCGGGCTCCTCGGCCGGGGCCTCGGTGTCCTTGGTCAGGTCGGCGGTGTGCTGAGCACCGCCCTGCTGGCGCTGCGCCTTGGTCTGCTTGCGGGGCTGCTGGCGGCGTGCCTGCGCCGACTCCTCGACCACGGCGGCCGCCGCCGAGGCGGCGTCGAGGGTCGACTTGGACGGGGGCAGCAGGCCCCAGAGCGCGCCCTTGATCTCCGAACCGTCCGGGTTCAGCCGGCCGGCCTTCTTCAGCCGGACCTGCCGCTCGTCCCACGCCTTGCTGCCCGGGGTCGGGTTGTTGTGGATGACGATCAGCTGCTGGCCCATCGACCAGACGTTGGTGGTCAGCCAGTAGACCAGGACACCGACGGGGAAGTTGATGCCCATCACGGCGAACATCACCGGGAAGACGTACATCAGCATCTTCTGCTGCTGCATGAACGGCGTCTTGACCGTGAGGTCGACGTTCTTGGTCATCAGCTGGCGCTGGGTGATGAACTGCGACAGCGACATCATGATGATCATCACCGCGGTGACGATCTTGACGCTGGTCTCGTGGCTGCTGACGAAGGTCGCGGAGAGCGGGGCACCGAAGATGTGCGCCTTGCCGGCGCTCAGCAGCAGGTCGCCGTGGATGACGCCGATCTGCTCGCTCTTGGCGACCTTGGCGAGCACGCCGTAGAGGGCGGTGAAGAACGGCGCCTGCACGATGATGGGAAGGCAGCTGGAGAACGGGTTGGTACCCGCCTCCTTGTACAGCTTCATCATCTCTTCGGACTGGCGCTGCTTGTCGTTCTTGTAGCGCTCCTGGATGGCCTTCATCTTCGGCTGGATCGCCTGCATGGCCCGGGTCGCCTTGATCTGCTTCACGAAGAGCGGGATCAGGCAGATCCGGATGACGACCACCATCGAGGCGATGGCCAGACCCCAGGCCCAGCCACCGTCCGGGTCGAAGATGTTGCTGTACAGCGAGTGGAACTGGACGATGATCCAGGACACCGCTGTGTACAGGGGATTCAGGAAGGAGAAGGTCACCGGTCAGGCTCCTTGGACATGTGGATTGGCCCCTCGGGGCCAATGGTCGCCGGGCCCTCGGGGTCCGGACCGGCGGGGGTCGTGGTCACCGGCTGTCCGGTGGCGGACCGGCTGCTCAGCCAGTCTCGCAGCCGCCGGTGCCACACCGGATGCTTGCGCGGCGGAACGTGATCGACCCCGCCGGGCGTCCACGGATTGCAGCGCAGGATGCGCCACACGGTCAGTCCGCCGCCCTTGACCGCCCCGTGCACCTTCACGGCCTCGTAGCCGTAGTGCGAGCAGGAGGGGTAGTAACGGCAGACCGGACCGAGCAGTGGGCTGATGGTCCACTGGTAGACCCTGATCAAACCCATCAGCAGGAACTTCATCGTCCTGCTCCCGTCGGCGCCGTCGTGGCGGGCTCCACCTTCAGCAACCGTTTCAGCGCCGCGTCCAGGTCACGTTCGAGGTCCTGGTACGAGGCGGTCGCGGCTTGGGGCAGCGCACGCACCACTATCAGGCTACCGGCGGGCAGCCTGGAGAGACGATCACGAACGAGGTGCCGCAACCGGCGCTTGACCAGGTTGCGAACGACCGCCGGGCCGACGGCCTTGCTCACGACGAAACCCGCACGCGCCGAAGGAGTCCCCTCGGCGACGTGCGGGCGGGAGTCGCTGGTCCGGTCGGTCTGCCCCTTGGGGTCGTCTTCTCTGCTGAGATGGACGACCAGAAGGGGCCGGCCGGCCCGGCGACCGCGTTTCACTGCGGTCGCGAAGTCCTGGCGCCGCCGCAGCCGATTCTCGGAGGGCAGCACAACAGACTCTGTCGTGGATCAGGCGGACAGGCTGGTGCGGCCCTTGCCACGGCGGGCAGCCAGGATGGCGCGGCCGGCGCGGGTACGCATACGCAGCCGGAAGCCGTGGGTCTTCGCGCGACGACGGTTGTTCGGCTGGAAGGTGCGCTTGCTCACTCGGGGGCTCCTGAGGTGAATCGTAGGATGACGGGGAATCGCTTGGCCGTCACCGTGCGTCCGCGTGATCTCCCCTGGTTCGGAAATCCGGCCCATCGCCCCAGTTCGGCTGGGGTTCAAGGCAATCCACGGCGCCCGTGCTGCGCGCCTTATGGAGCGGGTGGACCCGCGGACATGCGGCAGCGGCCATCGACAACTCGACCTGGTTACGGTACGCGGGACGGGGCACGAGGGTCAAACCGGCTTTTTCGAGCGGCCCCCCGAGGGCATCCGGAGCCCCCTTTGCCCACAGCCTGTGGACAACGACTTGATCCGGCCCTGTTCGCTGACTACCGTTGCAGGACTTGTCTGGTTTGTTCTTCGTGTTCTTCCTCGTGGGGTCGGTCCGCCGGAGACGGACCCGCCGATCCACAGTCTCCTGATCCACCACCCCCTGCTGGAGCCGCGGGGAACCGAGAAAGCGTGCACCAGTGGCTGATGTCAACAGCGACCTCGTCCCGGTCTGGGCGAGAGTCGTCGAGCGGCTGGTCAGCGACCCGGACGTCGGGGAGATGGACAAGCAGTGGGTGCAGCGCACCCAGCCGATGTGGATGATGCACGACACCGCCCTGCTGGCGACCCCCAACGAGCGGGCCAAGCAGGTGCTGGAGGGCCGGCTGCTGCCGCAGCTCACCGAGGCCCTCAGCCGCGAGCTCAGCCGTCCGGTGCGGATCGCCGTGATGGTCGACGCCAACGCCGTCCCGACCACCCCCGCACCCGCCGCCCAGGCCCCGGCCGAGCCGTACCCCGGCCCGACCGAGGAGGATGCCGGCGGCTACGGCGGCCAGGACTACCAGCAGCCGTACGAGCAGGACTACGACCGGCCCCGCTACGACACCGGCGGCTACGAGCAGCGCCCCGCGCCGTACGGCGGTCCGGCGGCCGGACCGGCCTGGCCGGGCTACCCCGAGCAGGGCGGGTACCCGGAGCAGGGCGGCTACCCCGAGCAGAACGGGTACCAGGAGCAGGGCGGGTACCCGGAGCAGGGCGGCTACCCGGAGCGGCCCCCCGGCTACCGCGAGGCCGACGAGCCGTCCCGGCCGGCGCCGCGCCCGATGCCCGGCCCGCCCTCGACCACCCAGGGCGACCTGTTCGGCGGCGCCTACGGCCCCGGCCCGAACGAGCAGCCCCGCGCCGGCGCCGGCCGCCGCGCCCCCGGCTCACGCCCGGCCGGCGGCCGTCCTGCGGACAAGAACGCGCCGGAGCGCGCCACCGAGCGCCCGGCTGTCCCCGGCGTGCCCGCCCCGCCCGGCGCCCCGCCGGCCGGCGGCTCCCGCAAGGACGAGCCGGCCGCCCGGCTGAACCCCAAGTACCTCTTCGACACCTTCGTCATCGGCGCCAGCAACCGCTTCGCGCACGCGGCGGCGGTGGCGGTCGCCGAGGCTCCGGCCAAGGCGTACAACCCGCTCTTCATCTACGGCGAGTCCGGGCTGGGCAAGACCCACCTGCTGCACGCCATCGGGCACTACTCGCGCAGTCTCTTCCCGGGCACCCGGGTGCGCTACGTGTCCTCGGAGGAGTTCACCAACGAGTTCATCAACTCGATCCGGGACGGCAAGGCGGACACCTTCCGCCGGCGCTACCGGGACATGGACATCCTGCTCGTGGACGACATCCAGTTCCTCGCGAGCAAGGAGTCCACGCAGGAGGAGTTCTTCCACACCTTCAACACCCTGCACAACGCGAACAAGCAGATCGTCCTCTCCTCGGACCGGCCGCCCAAGCTGCTGACCACGCTGGAGGACCGGCTGCGCAACCGCTTCGAGTGGGGCCTGATCACCGACGTCACCCCGCCGGAGCTGGAGACCCGGATCGCGATCCTTCGCAAGAAGGCGATCCAGGAGCAACTCAACGCCCCGGCCGACGTGTTGGAGTTCATCGCGTCCCGGATCACCCGCAACATCCGGGAGTTGGAAGGCGCCCTGATCCGGGTCACCGCCTTCGCCAACCTCAACCGGGCGCCGGTGGACCTGGAGTTGGCCGGGATCGTCCTCAAGGACCTGATCCCGGGCGGGGACGAGGACGCCGGGCCGGAGATCACCGCGCAGGTCATCATGCAGCAGACCGCCGCGTACTTCGGGCTGAGTGTGGACGACCTCTGCGGATCCTCGCGCAGCCGCGTCCTGGTGACGGCTCGTCAGATCGCCATGTACCTCTGCCGGGAGCTGACCGACCTCTCGCTGCCGAAGATCGGCGCGCAGTTCGGCGGCCGCGACCACACCACGGTGATGCACGCGGACCGCAAGATCCGCTCGCTGATGGCCGAGCGCCGGTCGATCTACAACCAGGTCACCGAGCTGACCAACCGCATCAAGAGCTAGCCGCAGGGCCGGTGGTGGGTCCGGCGCCACCTCGGCGCCGAGTCCGGCGCCGAGGTGGCCGGAAAGGGCGTCAGGAGCGATCCTGGCGCCCTTTTCGCACATCCACAGGTGTGCCTCGGGCGCCGGCTGGGCAGAGATGCCGTCGACGGACGTTGCGCCAGTCCACAGCCCGCGCCGAACATCTGACCGGTGATTCGAAAACCGGGGCCGCGCAGGGCAGTTGTCCACAGGCCGGGCACCTTCCCCGTAGTCCACAGGCCGGGGCGTCCGAAGTTATCCAGAATTCGTCCACAGGCGTGTCGCCGCTACGCTCTTCCGCGCAGGTCAGGTGCCTGTGGACTTGTGCACAACCGTTATCCACAGGCTGTGGACAATTGACGGGCCGCCAATGGGCCATCCGGGTTGTCCACCGGTTGTCCCCAGGGGAGGGGCGGTTATCCCCAGGTTGTCCACAGCATGATCCACAGTTCGACAAGCGTGGGGCGGCGTTCATGCCCTGGTGTGAAAGGCGTCACGTAAAGTTGACCGGCACCCGTGGATAACCGGGCCGGAATCTGGGGACAGCCCTGGGGATAACCTGTGGATACCCAGCGTGCCCTGTGGGTAACGCTCCGCTGTCCACAGCACGGCGTGTTCGTCCACAGCCGCCGTCCACACCCGCTGTGGACAAAAAAGTGGGTCTGACCTGCGGAAACGGGGTTATCCACGGTTTCCACAGGCCCTACTACTACCACTACACATTTAGACCCATCGACTCGCTTGAAAGTGGGTGGGCCCCGAATCTGTGGACAACCGCGCCCCGACATCTGTTCGGCTTGCTTCCGCCCGTCTGCCCCGTCTGTCGGCGGAGTACGTCAGACTGTCCTCGGCGACCGGAAGCGGAGTGGCAGAGCTCGGTGGACAGTCCGACCGACGATCAAGATCAGACGAACCAGAGTGCGAGCGGGAGCGCTCGATCCAGGAGGCGGTTACCGGTGAAGTTCCGGGTGGAGCGTGACGTCCTCGCGGAGGCGGTGGCCTGGGCTGCCCGCAGCCTCCCGGCACGGCCGCCGGTGCCGGTGCTGGCCGGCCTGCTGCTGACGGCACAGGACGGCAGCCTGGCGCTGTCCGGCTTCGACTACGAGGTCTCGGCCCGGGTCGAGCTGGAGGCCGACATCGAGGAGGCCGGCACCGTCCTGGTCTCCGGTCGGCTGCTGAACGACATCTCGCGCAACCTGCCGAACCGGCCGGTGGAGATCTCCACCGACGGCCAGCGGGTCAGCGTGGTCTGCGGCAGTTCCCGCTTCACCCTCCCCACCCTCCCGGTGGACGAGTACCCGGCGCTGCCCCAGATGCCGACCGCCACGGGCACCGTCTCGGGCGACGTGTTCGCCTCCGCGGTCAGCCAGGCCGCGGTGGCCGCCGGCCGTGACGACACCCTCCCGGTGCTCACCGGTGTCCGGGTCGAGATCGAGGGCGACCGGATCACCCTGGCCGCCACCGACCGCTACCGCTTCGCGGTCCGCGACCTGCTGTGGAAGCCCGAGCAGTCGGACATCTCGGCCGTCGCCCTGGTGCCCGCCAAGACGCTGCAGGACATCGCCAAGTCCCTGGGCAGCGGCGACACCGTCTCGATCGCGCTCTCCTCGGGCGGCGCGGGCGAGGGCCTGATCGGCTTCGAGGGCGCCGGCCGCCGGACGACCACGCGGCTGCTGGAGGGCGAGTTCCCCAAGTTCCGCAGCCTGTTCCCGACGGAGTTCAGCGCCGTCGCCGCGATCCAGACCCAGCCCTTCCTGGAGGCGCTCAAGCGCGTCTCGCTGGTCGCCGAGCGCAACACCCCGGTCCGGCTCAGCTTCGAGCAGGGCGTGCTGACCCTGGAGGCGGGCTCGGGCGACGACGCCCAGGCCACCGAGCGGATCGACGCCGACCTGGAGGGCGACGACATCTCGATCGCCTTCAACCCGGGCTACCTGGAGGAGGGCCTCAAGGCCATCGACTCCGCCTACGCCCAGCTGAGCTTCACCACCCCGACCAAGCCCGCGCTGCTCAGCGGCAAGGCCTCGGTGGACGCCGAGGAGGACAAGGCGTACCAGTACCTGATCATGCCGGTCCGCCTCTCCGGCTGACCTCGCGGCCGCTGCCCGCAGGCCGTCACCCACAGGCTGTGCACATCGGCTGTGCACAGCCTGTGGGCGTCCTCCCCCGGTCGGCCCGACCACAGGGAGCCGCCACCGCCGCAGCGCGTAGGCTCGGGGCGTGCGGCAACGGCGCCGCCGGCAGGCACGTCACCACAGGTAAGGACTTGGTCATGGAGCTCGGCCTCATCGGTCTCGGCAAGATGGGCGGCAACATGCGCGAGCGGATCCGCCGCGCCGGCCACACCGTCATCGGCTACGACCGCAACCCGGACATCTCCGACGTCGCGAGCCTCCAGGAGCTCGTCTCCAAGCTGCAGGGCCCGCGGGTGATCTGGGTGATGGTCCCGGCCGGCGCCGCCACCCAGGCGACCGTCGACGAGCTCGCCGAGCTGCTCTCCCCCGGCGACGTGGTGGTCGACGGCGGCAACTCCCGCTGGACCGACGACATCAAGCACGCCGAGGCGCTGGCCGCCAAGGGCATCGGCTTCGTCGACTGCGGCGTCTCCGGCGGTGTCTGGGGCCTGGAGAACGGCTACGCCCTGATGTACGGCGGCGACGCCGAGCACGTGGCCCGCGTCCAGCCGGTGTTCGACTCGCTCAAGCCCGAGGGCGACTTCGGCTCGGTGCACGCGGGCGCCGTGGGCGCCGGCCACTTCGCCAAGATGGTCCACAACGGCATCGAGTACGCGATGATGCAGGCCTTCGCCGAGGGCTGGGAGCTGCTGGAGGCCGCCCCCGAGGTCACCGACGTGCGCGAGGTCTTCCGCAGCTGGCAGGAGGGCACCGTCATCCGCTCCTGGCTGCTGGACCTGGCCGTCCGCGCGCTGGACGACGACGAGCACCTGGCGAAGCTGCGCGGCTGGGCCGCCGACTCCGGTGAGGGCCGCTGGACCGTCGAGGCCGCGATCGACCACGCGGTGCCGCTGCCGGCGATCACCGCCTCGCTGTTCGCCCGCTTCGCCTCCCGCCAGGACGACTCGCCGCAGATGAAGATGATCGCCGCGCTGCGCAACCAGTTCGGCGGCCACGCGGTCGAGTCCAAGTAACCCGCACCTCCCCAGAAGGCGAGCGCAGTCCACAGCCATGCACGTCGCGCATCTGTCGCTCGCCGACTTCCGGTCGTACGCCCGGGTCGAGGTTCCCCTCGACCCGGGCGTGACGGCCTTCGTCGGGCCCAACGGCCAGGGCAAGACCAACCTGGTCGAGGCGATCGGCTACGTCGCCACACTGGGCAGCCACCGGGTCGCCACCGACGCCCCGCTGATCCGGCTGGGCGCCGAGCGGGCGGTGGTCCGCACCTCGGTGGTGGACCGCGGCCGCACCACCCTGGTCGAGCTGGAGCTGACCCCGGGCAAGGCCAACCGGGCCCGGATCAACCGCTCCGACAACGTCCGCCCGCGCGACGTGCTGGGCCTGCTGCGGACCGTCCTGTTCGCTCCCGAGGACCTCAGTCTGGTCAAGGGCGACCCGGGTGAGCGCCGCCGTTTCCTGGACGAGCTGCTGACCGCCCGGGCCCCCCGGCTGGCCGGGGTCCGGCAGGACTACGAGCGGGTCCTCAAGCAGCGCAACGCCCTGCTGAAGACCGCCGCGATGGCCCGCCGGGCCGGTGGCGGCAAGGGCGCCGACCTCTCCACCCTGGAGGTCTGGGACGGCCATCTGGCAAGGGCCGGAGCCGAGTTGACGGCCTTCCGGATCCAGCTGGTGGCTTCCCTCCAGCCGTTGGTGGCGGCCGCGTACGGGCAGCTGGCCCCGGGCGGTGGCGACACCGTCCTGGAGTACCGCAGTTCCTTCGAGGGCGGGCTGCCGACCAGCCGCGAGCAGGCCGAGGAGCAGTTGCTGAACGCGCTGGCGACGGTCCGCAAGCAGGAGGTGGACCGCGGCATCACCCTGGTCGGCCCGCACCGCGACGAGCTGGTGCTCAGCCTCGGCCCGCTGCCCGCCAAGGGCTACGCGAGCCACGGCGAGTCCTGGTCGTTCGCGCTGGCGCTGCGGCTGGCCTCGTACGAGCTGCTGCGCGCCGACGGCGGCGAGCCGGTGCTGATCCTGGACGACGTGTTCGCCGAGCTGGACGCGGCCCGCCGGGACCGGCTGGCCGAACTGGTGGCCGACGGCGAGCAGGTGCTGGTCACCGCGGCGGTCGCCGAGGACGTGCCGAAGGCGCTGGCCGGCGCCCGGTTCGCGGTCGCCGACGGCGCCGTCCGCCGGATCGACGCCTGACTCCCCCCGCACCTTCGCAACCGCCGTCCGGGCACTCCCGTAGGCTGGACGGCTCACCGGCGCGCGTCCGCGACCGTTGTCCACAGGCTGGGGAAAGGAGATCGCCGTGAGCGAGCCGGCGGAGCACTCCCCCCAGCCGGGCGACGCGGCGCCGACCGGCGCCGACCTCGCCCGCTCGGCGCTGCGGGCGGCCCGGGCCCAGGCGCGGCAGCGCGGCGAGCAGGTCCGGGAGAAGCGCGAGGCGAAGCGGCACGGCCTGCGCAGCGGAGCCCGGTCGGACGGCCGCGACCCGGTCCCGCTGGGGGCGGCGCTGAACCGGCTGCTGACCGAACGGGGCTGGGAGTCCTCGGCCGCGGTCGGCGGGGTGATGGGCCGTTGGCCCCAGATCGTCGGCCCGGACATCGCCGCGCACTGCCACCCCTCCTCCTACGACGACGCCGCCGCGGTGCTCACCGTGCAGTGCGACTCCACCGCATGGGCCACCCAACTGCGCTGGCTGGCAAGGCAGTTGGTGGCCCGCCTGAACCACGAGCTGGGCCACGGCACGGTCCGCACCATCAAGGTGCTGGGCCCGGCGGCGCCCGCCCGCGGCTACGGTCGGCTGCGCGCTCCGGGGAGCAAGGGGCCGGGCGACACCTGGGGCTGACCGGGTTGCCGGCCCGCCGTCGAGGGCGTGGAGCGGACCACGATCTTCCGGAACCCCTGACAGCCCTTCCAGGCGCTCTGGGCCCCCCGGGCGAGTATCGGGACATGTCCAGAGGGGATTCAGGGCGGCATATCTGCCTTCAAGGGCTGCCAAACGCCCATCTCTGTCAGTCGTACCGGTAGACTGAGAGCCAAACACTGTTGCTAGTGGCAACCGAGTCTAAACGCCGTGGTCGCACGCCCGCCCACACGGGGCGGGAATGCGGCCCGTGCTGTGCCAGAGAGGGCGCTTCGTGGCCGATTCCGGCAACCCCAGCCAGACCCCAGACCAGACCGACCAGGCTTCCTACACCGGTAGCAACATCCAGGTGCTGGAAGGCCTCGACGCCGTCCGCAAGCGCCCCGGCATGTACATCGGCTCCACCGGCGAGCGGGGCCTGCACCACCTGGTGCAGGAAGTGGTGGACAACTCCGTCGACGAGGCGATGGCCGGGTACGCCGACACCATCGACGTCACGCTCCTCGCCGACGGCGGGGTCCGGGTGGTGGACAACGGCCGTGGCATCCCGGTCGACATCGTCCCCGGCCAGGAGAAGCCGGCCGTCGAGGTCGTGCTCACCGTCCTGCACGCCGGCGGCAAGTTCGGCGGCGGCGGCTACGCCGTCTCCGGCGGTCTGCACGGTGTCGGCGTCTCGGTCGTGAACGCGCTGTCCACCCGCCTGGCGGTGGAGATCCACCGCGACGGCTCGCGCTTCACCCAGGAGTACAAGGCCGGTGCGCCGACCGCGCCGCTGGCCACGCACGAGGGCTCCGAGCAGACCGGCACGACCGTCACCTTCTGGGCCGACCCGGAGATCTTCGAGACCACGGTCTACTCCTTCGAGACGCTGTCCCGGCGCTTCCAGGAGATGGCCTTCCTCAACAAGGGCCTCTCGATCTCGCTGACCGACGAGCGCCCCGAGCACGTGGACGAGGAGGGCAAGCCGCTCACCGTCACGTACAAGTACGACGGCGGCATCGCCGACTTCGTCGCCCACCTCAACTCCCGCAAGGGCGAGGTGATCCACCCCTCGGTGATCGACTTCGAGGCGGAGGACAAGGACCGGGCGATCTCGGTGGAGATCGCGATGCAGTGGAACTCCTCCTACACCGAGGGGGTCTACAGCTTCGCCAACACCATCCACACGCACGGCGGCGGTACCCACGAGGAGGGCTTCCGCGCGGCGCTGACCGGCCTGGTCAACCGCTACGCGCGGGACAAGAAGCTGCTCCGGGAGAAGGACGACAACCTCTCCGGCGAGGACATCCGCGAGGGCCTGACCGCGATCATCTCGGTCAAGCTCGGCGAGCCGCAGTTCGAGGGCCAGACCAAGGACAAGCTCGGCAACACCGAGGCGAAGACCTTCGTCCAGAAGGTCGTCCACGAGCACCTCAACGACTGGTTGGACCGCAACCCCAACGAGGCCTCGGACATCATCCGCAAGTCCATCCAGGCCGCCACCGCGCGCGTCGCCGCCCGCAAGGCCCGCGACCTCACCCGCCGCAAGGGCCTGCTGGAGTCCGCCTCGCTGCCGGGCAAGCTCTCCGACTGCCAGTCCAAGGACCCGGCCGAGTGCGAGATCTTCATCGTCGAGGGTGACTCCGCCGGCGGCTCGGCCAAGCAGGGCCGCGACCCGCGCACCCAGGCCATCCTGCCGATCCGCGGCAAGATCCTGAACGTCGAGAAGGCCCGGATCGACAAGGTGCTGCAGAACACCGAGGTCCAGGCGCTGATCTCGGCCTTCGGCTGCGGCATCCAGGAGGACTACGACGACTCCAAGCTCCGCTATCACAAGATCGTCCTGATGGCGGACGCCGACGTCGACGGGCAGCACATCCGCACCCTGCTGCTCACCCTGCTGTTCCGCTTCATGCGGCCGCTGGTCGAGTCCGGGTACGTCTACCTCGCCATGCCGCCGCTGTACAAGATCAAGTGGGGCAAGGACGACTTCGAGTACGCCTACTCGGACCGCGAGCGCGACGCGGTCATCGCGGCCGGGGTCGAGGCCGGGCGCCGGCTGCCCAAGGACGACGCGATCCAGCGCTTCAAGGGCCTCGGCGAGATGAACGCCGAGGAGCTCCGGGTCACCACCATGGACGCCGAGCACCGGCTGCTGCTCCAGGTCACCCTGGAGGACGCCGCTCGCGCCGACGAGCTGTTCTCCGTGCTGATGGGCGAGGACGTCGAGGCACGCCGCTCCTTCATCCAGCGCAACGCCAAGGACGTCCGCTTCCTGGACGTGTGACGCCGCCCGACCGGCAGCGAAACCACGTACCAGTCCGCGTGAAAGGAAACTGACCACCAGTGGTCGACGACAACCGTCCCGAAGGCGAACAGCCCGAGACCCCCACAGCCGCCGAGGCCACCGCCCAGGTGACCATGCGGATCGAGCCGGTCGAGCTCGAGACCGAGATGCAGCGCTCGTACCTCGACTACGCGATGAGCGTGATCGTCAGCCGGGCGCTCCCCGAGGTCCGCGACGGCCTCAAGCCGGTGCACCGACGCGTGCTCTACGCGATGTACGACGGCGGGTACCGCCCCGAGAAGGGCT
Organism: Kitasatospora sp. NPDC058492; assembly: GCF_042720685.1. NCBI lineage: Bacteria > Bacillati > Actinomycetota > Actinomycetes > Kitasatosporales > Streptomycetaceae > Kitasatospora > Kitasatospora sp. NPDC058492. The sequence goes on along the minus strand of NZ_JBHXMU010000010.1, from coordinate 6,341 downwards.
ACTACAAGTGCGCCCGCGTCGTCGGCGACGTCATGGGCAACTACCACCCGCACGGCGACACCTCCATCTACGACACCGTCGTGCGCCTGGCCCAGCCGTGGTCGCTGCGGATGCCGCTGGTGGACGGCAACGGCAACTTCGGCTCCCCGGGCAACGACCCGGCCGCGGCCATGCGCTACACCGAGTGCAAGATGATGCCGCTCGCCATGGAGATGATGCGCGACATCGACGAGGGCACCGTCGACTTCGCGTCCAACTACGACGGCCGCTCGCAGGAGCCGACCGTCCTGCCCGCGCGCATCCCCAACCTGCTGGTCAACGGTGCCACCGGCATCGCGGTCGGCATGGCCACCAACATCCCGCCGCACAACCTGCGCGAGGTCGCCTCCGGCGCGCTCTGGGCGCTGGAGCACCCGGACGCCTCCAACGAGGAGCTGCTCGAAGCCCTGATCGAGCGGATCAAGGGCCCCGACTTCCCCACCGGCGCGCTGATCGTCGGCCACCGCGGGATCGACGACGCCTACCGCACCGGCCGCGGCTCGATCACCATGCGCGCCGTGGTCGAGGTCGAGGAGATCCAGGGCCGCCAGTGCCTGGTGATCACCGAGCTGCCGTACCAGGTCAACCCGGACAACCTCGCGCTGAAGATCGCCGACCTGGTCAAGGACGGCAGGGTCGCCGGCATCGCCGACGTCCGCGACGAGTCCTCGTCGCGCACCGGCACCCGCCTGGTGGTCGTGCTCAAGCGCGACGCCGTCGCCAAGGTCGTGCTGAACAACCTCTACAAGCACACCGAGCTGCAGACCAACTTCGGCGCCAACATGCTGGCCCTGGTCGACGGCGTGCCGCGCACGCTGTCGCTGGACGCCTTCATCCGGCACTGGGTCAACCACCAGGTCGAGGTCATCGTCCGGCGCACCACCTTCCGGCTGCGCAAGGCCGAGGAGCGCGCCCACATCCTGCGCGCCCTGCTGCGCGCCCTGGACATGATCGACGAGGTCATCGCGCTGATCCGGGCCTCGGCGAGCGCCGACGCGGCCCGCACCGGCCTGATGGGGCTGCTCTCCATCGACGAGCTCCAGGCCAACGCCATCCTGGAGATGCAGCTGCGCCGCCTGGCCGCCCTGGAGCGCCAGCGGATCATGGACGAGCACGACGAGCTGCAGCGCAAGATCGACGAGTACAACGCGATCCTGGCCTCGCCGACCCGCCAGCGGGAGATCATCTCCGAGGAGCTCACCGCGATCGTCGAGAAGTACGGCGACGAGCGGCGCTCCACCCTCATCCCGTCCGACGGCGACCTCTCGATCGAGGACCTCATCGCCGAGGAGGACATCGTCGTCACGATCACCCGTGGCGGCTACGTCAAGCGGACCCGCTCCGACCTCTACCGCTCGCAGAAGCGCGGCGGCAAGGGCGTGCGCGGAGCGCAGCTCAAGCAGGACGACATCGTCGACCACTTCTTCGTGACGACGACGCACAACTGGATCCTGTTCTTCACCAACAAGGGCCGGGTCTACCGCGCCAAGGGCTACGAGCTCCCGGACGCCGGGCGCGACGCCCGCGGCCAGCACGTGGCCAACCTGCTGGCCTTCCAGCCGGATGAGCACATCGCCCAGGTGATGGCCGTGCGCACCTACGAGGACAAGCCCTACCTGGTCCTCGCCACCCGGGCCGGCCTGGTGAAGAAGTCCGCGCTGAAGGACTACGACTCCCCGCGCTCCGGCGGCCTGATCGCGATCAACCTGCGCCAGGACGAGGAGGGCCGGGACGACGAGCTGATCGGCGCCGAGCTGGTCTCCGCCGAGGACGACCTGCTGCTGGTCTCCAAGAAGGCCCAGTCGATCCGCTTCACCGCGACCGACGACGCGCTGCGGCCCACCGGCCGCGCCACCTCCGGCGTCAAGGGCATGGCCTTCCGCGAGGACGACGAAATGCTCTCGATGAACGTCGTCCGCCCGGGAACGTACGTGTTCACCGCGACCGACGGCGGGTACGCCAAGCGCACGGCCGTGGACGAGTACCGTGTCCAGGGGCGTGGCGGCTACGGCACCAAGGCGGCGAAGATCGTCGAGGGCCGGGGCTCCCTGGTCGGCGCGCTCGTGGTCGACGACACCGACGAGATCATGGCGATCACCCTTTCGGGTGGGGTGATCCGCACAAGGGTTTCCGAAGTTCGTGAAACCGGACGTGACACCATGGGCGTCCAACTGATCAACCTCGGTAAGCGCGACGCGGTCGTGGGCATGGCCCGCAACGCGGAAGCCGAGGACGAGGAGACGGTGGAGGACGAGGTCGCGGACACCGCGTCCACCGAAACGGCTGAGGGTGCGGAGACGACGGCCGGCGGCGACGCCGAGGTCTGAACCGAACCACGGGCCGGTGCCGTCGCGTCCTGATAGAGGGGCGTGGCGGCACCGGCCGCCCACCAGTTCCGGGCAATCCCGCCGGGCGCTGGATGACGAGTGACGAAGCAGGACGGTGCCGCCGTCCTGGTGGGAAGTGCGGGAGGACCAGGTGAGTGGAGCCACGGGTGCTGCGGGAGGGCCCTCCGGCGGCCGTCCGGGCGCGCAGGGCGGGGGTGGGTACGGCGCGCAGCAGCCGCCGGCCGAGCACTCGGCCGCGTCCACCTCGCTGATGCCACCGGTCGGCGGGGCGGGGCAGGGCGGCGCGACCTACGGCGGGCAGACGCCCCCGCCGCCGGGCGCTCCGGCGCCGGGCGCGAGCGGATTCTCGCAGCCGACCACCTATGCCAAGGGGCAGCCGACCCCGGCCCGGGGCACCCGGACCAGCGGCAACACCCCGCCCGGCGGCACGCCCGTCCCGGGCGCGGCGCGCCGGCCGGCCGCCCCGGCCGCCCCCGCGGCGGCCGCCGGTGTCGGCCTCGGCCGGACCCGCAAGGCCCGGCTGCGGGTGACCAAGGTCGACCCGTGGTCGGTGATGAAGGTCAGCTTCCTGCTGTCGCTGGCGGTCGGGATCATCATCATCGTGGCCGCGGCGGTGCTGTGGATGACGCTGGACTCGCTCGGCGTCTTCGACTCGCTGACCAAGACCCTCAAGGACGTCACCGGCTCGGACAGCGCCGGCGGCCTCAACCTGATGGACTACGTGGGCTTCGGCAAGGTGATGACCTTCACCTCGCTGATCGCCGTGGTCGACGTCGTCCTGCTGACGGCGCTGTCCACGCTCTCGGCGTTCATCTACAACGCGGCGGCCGGCTTCACCGGCGGCGTCGAGCTGACCCTGGCCGAGGAGGACTGACCCCGGTCGGATCCTGACCCCTGGTCAGTTCGCCGTCCACGGACGGAATGGACGGGCCCCGCAGGCTGTTGCAGCCTGCGGGGCCCGTCGGCATTTCGGGTGACAGCCGGCCGCCCGCGGCGTGCCGCCCGGGAGCGGGCCGGCCGCGGTGGGATTAGCTGGGTGGCGCCCGGTCCACGCCTGGGAGTGCCGCAGGCCGCCCCCGGTCCGCCCGGCCGGGTCAGGAGACGTTCCGCAGGACGGCTGGACGGAGGCGCGCGGTGGCGAAGCTCGCAGGTCAACTGGTCGAGGCCCTGGACGGGCTGTTGGGGGTTCCGGTACCGCTGCGGGTCCAGGCCTGGGACGGCAGCGTCGCCGGGCCGCCGGGAGCCCCCACGGTCGTCCTGCGCAACCGCCGGGCGCTGCGCCGGCTGCTCTGGCAGCCGGGCGAGCTGGGCCTGGCCCGGGCGTACGTCGCGGGGGACCTGGAGATCGCCCCCGGCACCGACCTCTACGAGGTGCTCTCGGCCGTCGCCCGGTTCGTGGAGCGGCCGGAGATCCGCCGCCTCGACCTCGGCCCGCGGGACGTGCTCGGCGCCAACGGGCGCCGCGTCCTCGCGGCCGCGCTGCGGGCCGGGGCGCTCGGCCCCGAGCCCACGCCGCCCCCGGAGGAGGTCCGCAAGGCCCGCGGGCGGCTGCACAGCCGCAGCCGGGACCGCGCGGCCATCAGCCACCACTACGACGTCGGAAACGACTTCTACGGGCTCGTCCTGGGCTCCTCCATGGTCTACTCGTGCGCCTACTGGACCCCGGAGGCCAAGAGCCTGGAGGCCGCCCAGGAGGCCAAGCTCGACCTGATCTGCCGCAAGCTCGGCCTACGGCCCGGGATGCGCCTGCTGGACGTCGGCTGCGGCTGGGGCTCGCTGCTGCTGCACGCGGCCGAGCGCTACGGCGTCACCGCGGTCGGCGTCTCCATCTCGCGGGAGCAGGTCGCGCTGGCCCGCCGGCGGGTCGAGGAGGCCGGCCTGGCCGGGCGGGTGGAGGTCCGGCTCCAGGACTACCGGGAGATCGTCGACGGCCCGTTCGACGCGATCTCCAGCGTCGGGATGGCCGAGCACGTCGGCTCCGAGCAGTACCGGGTCTACGCCGAGGGCCTGCACCGGCTGCTGGTGCCCGGTGGCCGGCTGCTCAACCACCAGATCGCCCGCCGCCCCGACCACCCCGGTGAGCCGCACCGCACCAGCCCCTTCATCGACCGCTACGTCTTCCCCGACGGCGAGCTCTCCCCCGTCGGTTCCACCGTGGCCCGGCTGGAGGAGGCCGGCTTCGAGGTCCGGGACGTCGAGTCGCTGCGCGAGCACTACGGGCTGACCCTGCGCGAATGGGTGGCCAACCTGGAGGCGCACTGGAGCGAGGCGGTCCGGCTGGTCGGCCGCGGCCGGGCCCGGGTCTGGCGGCTGTACATGGCCGCCAGCGCGCTCGCCTTCGAGGAGAACCGGATCGGGATCAACCAGATCCTCGCCGTCCGCAGCACCGAGGAGGGCGCGGCCGGCCTCCCGGCGACCCGCGAGGAATGGCTGCTGCGCCCGGCCGCCGGAGCGCCGCCGCTGGTCGGCGGGGTGCCCGCCGGGAACCCCGCCGGCCCGGATTTGGGAGATCGGCCATCGGTCCGCTAATCTTTCAGTGCGGCAAGGGCCTATAGCTCAGACGGTTAGAGCGCTTCCCTGATAAGGAAGAGGCCACAGGTTCAAGTCCTGTTAGGCCCACCACCGCGAAGGGCCCGGAGTGATGCACTCCGGGCCCTTCGGCGTTTTCCCCGCCGTTCCGGGAACCGCGTGCCCCGCCGGGCTGTTCTCCCGGGAGGGAACGTGTGGAGGGATGGTGACGACATGGCGATCTTCTGGGCGATGAGCATCCCCGGACTGATCTGCGCCCTGGTGGTGCTCGCGGCGGTCGACCAGCTCGCGCTGCGGGCGCGCCGCTCACGCTGGGTGCCGTGGCGGGGGACCGGCCGGGAGGGGCAGATCTCGGCCACCGGTTTCGAGCAGCTGCACGCGCAGTTCGCCGCCGGCAAGCAGCACGAGCTGGACGAACGCGGCACGACCCTGATGCTGCGCGACGAGGAGGGCGAGGGGGCGCCGCCCCGGACCAGGGTGGACCTGGCGGGCGGGAAGGCCGTGGTGGTGACGCCGTCGAACCGGCAGCCCGACCGCTCGTCGGACCATCCGTCCGGCGCCCCGCCGGGCACGCCGTAGGGCCCGGCCGGGGAGGGCCGGCCGTACGGCAGGAGGTGCGGCGTCAATCCTCCGCCCGGACCGCCGGGTTGGCCGCAGCGGTGGCTGGTCACGATTGGGACACCGGTGTGTATCATCGGCCGCAAGGGCAGTCTGGCACCCGGCAGCCCGTTCGCGATCGAAACACATCTGGACTCGTCGGCCCGGTCAGTCCGGCCGGAGCACCGGCTCTTGAGTCCGCCAACGCAAGAAGGACGAGGTCCCGCGGTGAAGAAGCTTCTCCTGGTCGCCCTGGTCGCCCTCGGCGGCTTCTTTGTCTACCGTCAGGTCCAGGCGGACCGCGCCGAGCAGGACCTGTGGACCGAGGCCACCGACCCGGTTCCGGCCGGTCGCTGAGCCCGGACGATCCGACGATCAACGATCTTCGGAGGCGCTTCACCGCGCCTCCAGGGCCGGCCGGCCCGGTCACCCGACCGGATCGGCCGGATCCCAGGCACCGCCCGGACGCCGCCTCGGCGGCAGGTCCGGTCGGCCCGGGGGTAGGGCGCCGGGAACGGCGCCGGAACCCGGTACGCTAGTGCCCGTCGGCACCTGCGGTGCCGTCGAGGGGCATTAGCTCAGTTGGTAGAGCGCTGCCTTTGCAAGGCAGATGTCAGGAGTTCGAGTCTCCTATGCTCCACAGCTCATCGCAGTCGTGACGCCGATCGGCCGCTGACCTGAATCCCGGCACACCGGGCGGGGGCGGACCGGGGGTTGGGGCCCCCCGGGGGGGTGGGGCCCCGGCGCCACCCCCCACCCCCGGGTGGGCCCCCCGCCCGCCCCCCCGGGGGCCCACCCCGGACTCCCGGCGGTAGATCTGCGCCTGCG